>JANPLX010000086.1:0-12822 GCA_031422495.1 Polaromonas sp.
TCTAACACTTCAGTTTTCCACCACTGCATTGACATTTGCGCTTCAATTTCATCAATCTTTTTCAAGGTTGATGTTTTCTCGCTCAAATCAGTCAGCATGCTGGTATGGAAAAACCGTTGTTTGGGTTTATCTTCTGAAGTGCTTTGGTTTTGTCGCAAGGTGCGTAATTTATCAAACTCGCGTTTGCGCAAAGTCCAAACACGTTTAGCTTCGCCGCGCAATTGTGCTGACAATGGCAAAAGCGTTTGAGCATCGGCCTCCGAATGACCTGACTTGGTTTTGTCGCTGTTTTTAAACCAAATCGACCACATATTTAATCGCCAAACATTTTCTGCTTCAACTCTCGGCGCTGCTGTGCTTCCAACGATAGCGTAGCAGTTGGACGCGCTAACAAGCGACCCACACCGATAGCTTCGCCCGTTTCATCGCAGTAACCGTAGTCACCAGCATCAATACGTACGATTGATTGTTCGATCTTTTTCAGCAGCTTGCGTTCGCGATCACGTGTCCGCAACTCTAACGCGTGCTCTTCTTCAATCGTTGCGCGGTCCGTCGGATCAGGCACTACAGCGGATTCATCACGCAAATGCTCAGTTGTTGCGCCTGCGCTTTCCAAGATACCCTTTTTGAGTTCAATCAACTTCAAGCGGAAATACATCATTTGCTTGATATTCATGTACTCGGATTCTGGCATCGCCAAAAGCTCTTCATTAGACATCTCTTCAGCTGTTTTATTTTTCCAATTGTTAGCTAGCTTGAGATTTTGCTTGGGCGCGAACGGTGGTGGTATTACAAATACCTCTGTGTGCACAGCTGGCCCGTAGCTAGACTTTGCAGCTGTTGAGGCGATGGACTGTGCCATAGAAGGCACCGTTAGCGACGCTAACCTAGAGGTTCTTGCTTTCGATAAAACAGGTGCTGCGGGCGCAGCAGCTTCAATCGCGGCTGGTTTCGTTGCTATCTTGGATTCTGTGGGAGCTAATTTCGACGCGATGACCATGGGTTGTTTTGACTTTGATTCTGCTTTTGTGGGTTGCGATTCAGCTTTTGATTTGGCTGACTTAACAGTATTAACGTCTTTGACGATTTTTTCTGCTTTTAATGGCTTGATTGGTTTTGAAGATTTTGATGTTTTTATTTTGACTTCCGGAATCTCTACTTTTTTAACGAGCTTCTTTGCAGCTGCAGCTGCAGCTGAAATTTTTACGACTTTCGCAGCTTTCTCTGGAATCGCTGCTTTGCCTTTTATGACTGATTTTGCAGCAGATTTGGTTAAAAGTTTTGTAGTAGCTTTACTTGGTTTTTGGGTAATTGCTTTGGGCGCAGGTTTGGCAGGCTTCGAAGGCTTAGCTAACTTAGCCAAAGGCTTTTTGACAGCTTTAACAGGTGCTTTCACGGCAGGTTTGGCGGCTTTTTTAACCACGGGTTTTGTAACCTTTGTGGCTCCTTTTGTTGCTACTTTTTTAACTGCTTTTTTTGCTACGGTTTTCATTCGTTGTCTCCCAGCTAGGCTGGCTTCTCTTCAAATCAAACTATAAATTTGCACGCTCTGGAAAACCAACGCGTTCATCTTAAAACTATTAGGTATTTATTTACATCAAACGATATTAATAAATCTTTCAATATTGCCAAAAATCAATCAGCGCGCGGATTGTAGCCGTTTCAGCAGAGATTTAAACCAAGCATTGCTCCATTCCTTGCAAAAAGATGTCTTTTGGCAAATTGATGCCAATAAACACCATTTTGCTGTTACGTTTTTCGTCTTTTGCCCAAACGGGACCCAAATCGCTGCCCATCAACTGGTGCACGCCTTGAAAAATAACTTTGCGTTCTGTGCCTTTCATGTTTAGCACGCCTTTGTAGCGCAACATGCGTGGGCCATAAATATTGACGATTGCACCTAAGAAGTCTTCAAGTTTTGCGGCATCAAAGTATTTGTCTGACTTGAACACAAAGCTCTTTACATCGTCGTCATGCGCATGGTGCTTGTGTGAGTTGTTAGCGCCTAAAAATGGCCCTAAGTTTTCAGGATCAATGGCATTGTCATCCTTCAAAAAATCTGGGTCAATATCTAGCCGCGCATTCAAATTGAAACCACGCAAATCAAACACATCCGCAATCGCTACTTCACCAAAATGTACCGTTTTTTGCGGGGCGCGTGGGTTCATGTGCTTGATGCGATGCATCAAGGCATCAACCTCGTCTTTCGCTACCAAGTCTGATTTGCTGATGAAAATTTGATCAGCAAAACCAATCTGACGGCGCGCTTCCAGTCGCTCGGTCAGCTGAGATTGCGCATGCTTGGCATCGACCAAAGTCAATATGCTGTCCAGCAAATACTGCTCGGCGATTTCTTCGTCCATGAAGAACGTTTGCGCCACCGGGCCAGGGTCTGCCAGGCCGGTGGTTTCAATCACCACACGGTCAAACGTGATTTCACCTTTGCGTTTTTTCTCTGCCAAATCTTGCAAAGTCACCCGCAAATCGTCGCGAATCGTGCAGCAAACGCAGCCATTGCTCATTTGTATGATGTTTTCTGTGGTGGACGACACCAAAATGTCGCTGTCGATATTCTCTTCACCGAATTCGTTTTCGATCACTGCAATTTTGTGGCCGTGTGCCTCGGTCAGAATGCGCTTTAAAAGTGTGGTTTTACCAGAGCCTAAGAAGCCAGTCAAAATTGTTACAGGGATAAGACTCATAGAAATTACCTAAATATTAAAAAGAAAAAGCAAAAAGCAAAAAAAAAATGGGTACCCAAAAAGCTAGTGTAATTACATACAGTTGCACGTCAGAGTATATGGCGCTGAAAAGCTCAATCTCAAGTCAAAATTCAAATCAGAACTCAAGTCGCTATAGTAGGTGTTACTCGTTTTTATTCGGTTAAGTCGGTTTAACCTTCGCTTTTGCTCTGGGATGGGCTGCATCATACGCTTTGGCGAGATGTTGAAAATCCAAGCGTGTATAAATCTGCGTCGTGGCGATTTGGCTGTGCCCCAAAAGCTCTTGCACCGCCCGCAAATCACCACTGGACTGCAGCACATGGCTGGCAAACGAATGGCGCAGCATATGCGGATGAACTGGTACGGCCAGACCCGCTTGCAAGCTGCGCCGTTTCAAACGCTGCCAGACAGAAGCAGCCGTGAGTCGAGTGCCGTTTCTACCTAAGAACAAAGCATTTTTATCTGTACTTTTGTGAGTGCTTTTTGCTATATTATTTGTAGCTTCATAGGCAATAAATACGCCGGCTCGAATCGAATTCCACACCTCTAAAGCTAAGATTGCTTTAGTACCCACTGGCACAGCGCGCCGCTTACCGCCTTTGCCCAACACATGCACCTCAGCTGCCTGCATATCCACCCAACCGCGAGATGTAGCAGTCGCCACAGCGTCCAAACCCACCAGTTCAGCCACCCGCAAGCCACTGCCGTAAAGCAGCTCAACCATCGCCGCATCGCGCGCTTCTAGCCAAGGGTCTTGTACATCGTTTTGATAACTGGCGAGTTGCACCGAATCGTCCACGCTCAGGGCTTTGGGCAAGGGTTTTGCGGCTTTGGGCGCTTTCACATCTTGCGCCGGGTTGCTGGCAATCAGCCCTTCTCGCCCCAACCAGACGTAAAACCCACGCCAACCTGACAAAATCAGCGCAATCCCGCGCCCGCCGCGTCCGCCCGAATGCATCTGCGCCACCCAGCGGCGAATGTGGCTGGTTTGCACCTGCAGCAGCTCTACAGAAGCTGACTTCGCATACTCGACCAGTTTAATCAAATCCAATTCGTAAAGCGTCACAGTGCGTGCCGCCAGCCGCCGCTCAACGCGCACGTGCTCTAAATACCGAGCAACCAGAGGGTCAATTTCAGTCTCGGTGTTGGACTGAATCTCAGACTGGATATTAGGCAGGGAGTCCATCTTTCAACCTAGACAACGCCGCACTGGCAACTTCGCCAATACGCTCTAAAAAGTCCGTGCCCATGCCGCTGTTAAAGCGCTGGCCATCAGGTGAAGCCAACACCAACAAACCCAAAGCCGTGGCTGAATCAGCCGCTTTCAAAGGAATCAGCGCCAGCGACACCGCCTGCTCTGGGTTATCTAACCACGTAGCGGCTTCAAATTTGGCGTTCAAGCCCACAAACGGCAAGGTCAGAGACGAGGCAAACGCTTGCGCATCCTCACTCACACCATTGGCGAAGTCTTCAGCCGCATATTGCTCATCCACAGCCCAAACCTTGATAGCCACTTGTGGCACGGCAAACTCTTCTTTGATGTTGTAGACAATCAATTCAGGCAATGCTTTAACATCTGTAGCCAGTAGCAATTTGCGCGTCCAGCGCTGCAATTTGTCAGCCGTTTGGGTGTTTTCATTGCCATAGCGGATCATGTCCATCAAACCGCGCTCTAAGATTTTGATTTTTTCGCGCAACATTTCCGCTTGGCGCTCTTGCAAACTCACAGCACGCTTGCCATGGCCACTGTTGAGTTGTACCGAGGACAGCAACTCTGCATGGCGCTCAAAAAAATCTGGCGTGTTGACTAAAAAATTAGCAATGTCTTGCTCGGTGATCGGGTTCAACTGAGGGGGTAAATTTAGATTTGGCATATTTTTTGTATATTTATCAATGATTTAGCTTATTTCAGGTTTTGGTTTTAGTTTAAATTTGAAGGGATTTCAATCTCAGATTCAAAAACCTTGGTGGCCGGCCCCGTCATCATGACAGGCGTATCGCCGCTCGCCCAATCAATTTGTAACAACCCACCGCGCGTGGACACTTGCACGCTAGCATCCAACAAACCCTGACGAATACCCGCCACCACCGCAGCACACGCGCCCGTGCCGCAAGCCAGCGTCTCACCCGCACCGCGCTCGTAAACGCGCAATTTCACCTGCCCACGGTTCACAATTTGCATGAAACCGGCATTTACACCGCGCGGGAAACGTGGATGATTGGATACCAGCGGGCCGATTTGCTCGACATCAGCCGTATCCACATCGTCCACCAGCTGCACAGCATGCGGATTGCCCATGGAGACAATGGCAAAATTTACTATACTTTTAATAGCTACTGAGGCAATAGATACGCCGGCTAGCGGCTTATTTGATGCATTTTTAGGCATATTTTCACTCAAATCGAGCAAAAACACCTGCGCCAACCCCTTTTGCTTCACCTCCAGCCCTGCAGGCTCAAACGGCAAGCTGATGGCTTCAAACTGCGGCGCACCCATATTGACGGTGACCTGCCCATCCACTGTGGCGCGCAGCTCAATCACCCGGTTCATGGTTTGTACTTTGATGACGTTTTTATCGGTCAGACCTTGGTCGCGCACAAAACGCACAAAGCAGCGCGCCCCATTCCCGCAGTGCTCGACTTCCGAGCCGTCGTTGTTGTGAATCGCATACGAAAAATCAATGTCTATTGATTCCGCAGGTGCAGCACGAACTGACAAAATCTGGTCCGCCCCCACGCCAAAGTGCCGATTGGCCAAAAACTGGTACTGCGCCACACTCAAATTCAAACGCCCCCGTGTCTCGTCCAGCACGACAAAGTCGTTGCCTGCGCCTTGCATTTTGGTGAATTTGATTTTCATGCCGACATTATTGATGCAAATCGATCTTTCATGAAAGCAACCGCTTCAAATAATACCCCGTAAAACTAGCCTCGTTAGCCGCAATATCCTCAGGTGTGCCCATGCCCACCACCTGCCCACCGCCCGCGCCGCCCTCGGGACCCATGTCGATCAGCCAATCGGCTGTTTTGATGACGTCCAAGTTGTGTTCTATCACCACAATGGTATTGCCGGCGTCGCGTAGCTGGTGCAGCACTTTGAGCAGCAGGGCGATATCGGCAAAATGCAGGCCGGTCGTCGGTTCGTCCAGGATGTAAAGGGTGCGACCAGTATCCCGTTTACTCAGTTCCAGCGCCAGTTTGACGCGCTGCGCCTCGCCGCCTGACAGCGTGGTGGCGGACTGGCCGAGCTTGATGTAGGACAGCCCCACGTCCAACAGCGTTTGCAGTTTGCGGGCGATCACGGGAACGGTTTTGAAGAACTCAAAAGCGGCTTCAACGGTTAAATCTAGTATTTGCGCAATATTTTTGCCTTTGAACATCACTTCCAGCGTTTCGCGGTTGTATCGCATGCCAACGCACACGTCGCAGGGCACGTAGACATCGGGCAAAAAGTGCATTTCGACCTTTTTGACGCCATCGCCTTGACAGGCTTCACAGCGACCGCCGGCGACGTTGAAGCTGAAGCGCCCTGCGCCATAGCCACGTTCTTTTGCTAAGTTCATCTCTGCCATCAGCTCACGAATTGGGGTGAACATACCGGTGTAGGTGGCGGGGTTGCTGCGCGGTGTGCGCCCGATGGGGGACTGGTCGACGTTGATGACTTTGTCGAAATGTTCCATGCCCTGAATCTCTTCATGCACCGCTGGCTCTTCATGAGCGCGGTACAGCTGTTTTGCCACGGCGGTGTAAAGCGTGTCGTTGACCAAAGTTGATTTACCCGAACCCGAGACACCCGTGACACAGGTCAGCAAACCGACCGGAAACGCAACGCTGACGCCCTTCAGGTTATTCCCCGTCGCGTTGATAACCCGCAGCGCCTGCAAATCACCCTGCGTCGCCAAATGCGCTTCTTGGCGCACCGCCCAAGCCAAGGCGGCTTTACTAGGTGCTTTTGAGAGCGTTTTTGCGGGTTTCTTGAGCGTTGCAACCGTTTGCGCCTTCACCGTGGGCAACCACGGCGTGCGTTTGGTGGGCACTTCAATTTTCAAAGCGCCCGACAAGTACTTGCCAGTCAACGACGCAGCGTTGTTTTTCACATCGTCAAACGTGCCCTGCGCAATCACCCGCCCGCCATGTATACCCGCACCCAAACCCATGTCGATGACGTGGTCGGCAGCATGCATCATGTCTTCGTCATGTTCGACGACGAGAACGCTGTTGCCAATGTCGCGCAGGTGTTTCAAGGTGCTGATGAGTCTGTCATTGTCGCGCTGATGAAGACCGATGCTGGGCTCATCCAACACGTACATCACGCCCGTCAGCCCCGAGCCGATTTGCGAAGCCAAACGGATGCGTTGCGACTCGCCACCACTAAGCGTCTCGGCGCTGCGATCTAGGCTCAGATAATTCAGCCCCACATCGTTCAAAAACTTGAGCCGCAAACCGATTTCACGCACCACTTTAGCTGCGATTTCACCTTTGGAGCCGTGCATTTGCAAGGCATTGAAATAGGCAAAACTCTCGCGCAGCGTCCAATGGCTGATTTCGAAAATTGATTTTTTATCCGTATGGGCATCACTAACCAAATAAACATTTCGTGCCTCGATGCGCAGACGCGAACCATGGCAAGCTGTGCAAGGCTGCGAGCCCCGGTAGCGCGACAGCTCTTCACGCACCGTGCTTGATTCCGTTTCGCGGTACCGCCGCTGCATGTTGGGGATGATGCCTTCAAACGGATGTTTTTTTGTTAGTTTTTTGCCTTCAAAAGACCCTGAATCCATCACATAGCTGAATTTTATTTCTTCCTCACCCGAACCATAGAGCACGGCGTTTTGCACGCTCTCAGGCAAGTTTTCAAAAGCTTGCTCAATGTCAAATTTGTAGTGTTTGGCTAAGCTTTCCAGCAGCGCAAAGTAGTAGCCATTGCGCCTGTCCCAGCTTTTGATCGCACCACTGGCGAGGCTGAGCGTCGGAAACGCCACAACCCGTGCTGGGTCGAAGAATTCCATGTGCCCCAAACCGTCGCAAGTCGGGCAGGCGCCCACGGGGGAGTTGAACGAAAATAGGCGTGGCTCCAGTTCGCTGATGGAGTAGGTGCACACGGGGCAGGAAAACTTGGCGTTGAACAAATGTTCGACGCCGCTGTCCATTTCTTGCGCAATCGCCCTGCCATCGGCCAGTTTGAGCGCGGCTTCAAAGCTCTCAGCTAGGCGCTGTTTCAGGTCTTCACGCACTTTGAGGCGGTCAATCACCACATCAATATCGTGCTTTTCGGTCTTTTTGAGTTTCGGTAAGTCATCAAACTCATAAGCTTGCCCATCCACCCGAAAACGCACATAGCCCTGTGCCTGCATGGCGGCAAACACGTCCAAGAATTCACCCTTTTTCTCACGCGCCAGCGGGGCGAGGATCATTAGCTTGGTGTCTTCAGGCAGTGCCAGCACGGCGTCAACCATCTGGCTCACGGTTTGCGATTGCAGGGCCAGATTGTGCTCTGGGCAATAAGGCGTGCCCGCGCGGGCGAACAGCAGCCGCAGGTAGTCGTGAATTTCTGTGACCGTGCCTACGGTGGAGCGCGGGTTATGGCTGGTGGCTTTTTGCTCAATAGAGATGGCTGGGCTCAGACCCTCGATCACATCCACATCCGGCTTGTCCATCAATTGCAAAAACTGCCGCGCGTAGGTCGACAAGCTCTCCACATAGCGGCGCTGCCCCTCGGCATACAGCGTGTCAAACGCCAAACTTGACTTGCCCGAACCGCTCAAACCGGTAATCACCACCAGCTGGTTTCGCGGAATATCGATATCGATATTCTTCAAATTGTGGGTTCTCGCACCCCGAATGCTTATTTTTTGAGCAGCCAAAGCCTGCGCCAAGTAGCGACCATTTTGGTCATTAGCAGCTTTTTCAGCGGCTTTTTCTTTCTCGAAGGCAGCTTCAAAACTGGCTATGGATGAAGCAACGGCTGAGGAATCGGTAGAAGAATTCACAAAATTTCGCTAATAAGCGTCAAAAAGACAACCCTCTATGATAAGCGTCTATCAAATCTTCTGCAATTAGCTGGTTTGGCATGTAGGATAATGACAGGCTACAACGCACATCTTTTTACACAACATTGGAGCATCAACATCATGGCGTCAGTCAACAAGGTTATTTTGGTCGGAAACTGTGGGCGCGACCCTGAGATTCGGTATTTGCCTAGCGGCCAAGCGGTTGCAAACATCAGCATTGCGACGACCAGCCGTCGAAAAGACAAAACCTCAGGCGAAAACATCGAAACGACTGAGTGGCACCGGGTCACGTTTTTCGACAAACTGGCTGAAATCGTCGGTGAATACGTCAAAAAAGGTAACCCTTTGTACGTTGAAGGCCGTTTGAAATACGGCAAATTCACTAACAAAGATGGTCATGAGCAAAATACTTGCGACATTGTGGCGACCGAGATGCAGCTGCTGGGTAGCCGACAAGGCATGGGCGCTCCGAGTGGGGACGAAGGCGGCAGTAACGGTGGAAGTGGAGGTGGCGGTAACTACAATGCCCGCCCAGCCAGTGCACCACGTGCGCCGTCAGCACCAGCGCAGCGTCCAGCCGCTGCAAAACCTGCAGCCAGTGGTTTTGACGATATGGATGACGATATTCCATTTTGACTAGTACATAATTGAAAAACGTTTAGAAAAAATAAAAAAGGCCCGTATTTACGGGCCTTTTTTATTTTGTAACGCGCAAAAAGTGCCGTGATGTGTGTGCGTCATCGAACAGACGATCCACGCTGTATTTGGGTACAAATGGGTTGCCTAGTGAAGCAATGGCAACCTATTTCAAGGATTCCGATGCATGATTCTCTTTCAGCCGACATGCTGCAGAAAATGCACGCCTATTGGCGCGCTGCGAACTATCTGTCTGTGGGGCAAATCTACCTGCAAGACAACCCACTGCTGGACGCACCACTCCAACTAGCCCATGTCAAACCACGTTTATTGGGTCATTGGGGCACCACACCGGGCTTGAACCTTATCTATGTTCACCTGAACCGGCTCATCCAGCAACACAGCCTGAACATGATGTACATCATGGGCCCTGGCCACGGTGGGCCAGGCGTGGTGGCGAACACTTATCTGGAAGGCTCTTACACCGAGCGCTATCCAGTGATTGAGCAAAACCGTGACGGTTTGCGGCGGCTGTTTCGTCAGTTCTCATGGCCTGGCGGCATCTCCAGCCACGTCTCTGCGGAAATACCGGGCTCCATTCACGAAGGCGGCGAGCTGGGCTACTCTTTGGCGCATGCGTATGGCGCGGCCTTCGACAGCCCGAGTCTGATCGTTGCCTGCGTCATCGGCGACGGCGAGGCAGAGACGGGCGCGCTGGCCACCAGTTGGCATTCCAACAAGTTCTTGAACCCGGCGCTCGACGGTGCGGTGCTGCCCATTCTTCACCTCAACGGCTTCAAGATTGCCAACCCCACCATATTGGCGCGCATCAGCCATGAAGAATTGACCGATTTGATGCGCGGCTACGGCCATGAACCTTTTTTTGTCGAGGGCGACGACCCGATGCAGGTGCACCAAAGTTTGGCGGGCACGCTCGATACAGTATTGGCGCAGATTCAGCAGATTCAGAAGGAAGCGCGGGCTGCCGGAGCCCAAGGGAACGTCAAGCGCCCACGTTGGCCGATGATCGTGTTGCGCACGCCGAAAGGATGGACTGGCCCCAAGTTTGTCGATGGCAAACCGGTTGAAGGCACCTGGCGCGCGCACCAGGTGCCGATTGCGGACTTCAAAACGTCTGAACATTTGCAGCAGCTTGAAGACTGGCTCAAAAGCTACCGCCCGCACGAGCTGTTTGATGAAACGGGCAAATTCAGTGATGAGCTTGCCGCGCTTGCGCCCAGCGGTGATCTACGGATGGGCTGCAACCCGCATGCCAACGGTGGAGGCTTGTTACAGGATTTGGTCATGCCCGATTTTCGCGACTATGCCGTGGCGGTACCCCAACCTGGCAGCGTGGACGCAGAGGCGACGCGCCGGATGGGCGGGTTTCTGCGCGATGTCATGAAGCTAAACCTCGTCAACAAAAATTTCAGAATCTTCGGCCCCGACGAGACCGCATCCAATCGCCTGGATGCCGTCTATGCCGTCAGCGGCAAAACCTGGATGGCCGACATGGAGGATGACGATACCAACCTCAGCGTGGACGGCCGCGTGATGGAAGTGCTGAGCGAACACCTGTGCGAGGGCTGGCTTGAAGGCTACCTGCTGACCGGGCGGCACGGCCTGTTCTCGTGTTATGAGGCGTTTATCCACATCATCGACTCGATGTTCAACCAGCACGCCAAGTGGCTGAAGGTGAGCCAGCAGATCCCTTGGCGTGAGCCGATTGCGTCACTGAACTATTTGCTCTCATCGCACGTGTGGAGGCAAGACCACAACGGTTTTTCGCACCAGGACCCCGGTTTCATGGACCACGTTGCGAACAAAAAATCGGAGATCGTGCGTATCTATCTACCGCCCGATGCTAACTGCCTGCTGTCCGTCACCGACCACTGCTTGCGCAGTCGCAACTATGTCAATGTGATCATCGCGGGCAAACAGCCTCAGGCGCAATGGCTGGACATGGACGCTGCGGTGCGCCATTGCACGTTGGGCGCCAGCATTTGGGAGTGGGCCAGCCACGGCGACACCGCAAGCAGCGCCTACCCTGATGTCGTAATCGCCTGCGCGGGCGACGTACCCACACTCGAAGCGCTGGCTGCTGTGACGCTGTTGCGCACCTATGTGCCCGACATCCGCATCCGCTTCATCAACGTGGTGGACTTGATGGTGCTCCAGAGCGCGTCTGAACATCCGCACGGCCTGCAGGATGATGCGTTTGACGCGCTTTTCACCCGTGACAAACCGGTGATATTCGCCTTTCATGGCTACCCTTCATTGATTCACAAGTTGACCTACCGCCGCCACAACCACAGCAACATTCATGTGCGCGGCTACAACGAAGAAGGCACTACCACCACCGCCTTTGACATGGTGGTTTTGAACCAGCTTGACCGCTATCAACTGGCGCTGGATGCGATCACGAGAATCCCCCGCTTTGCGAACAGGATCAGCGCCGAAACCGCGCGTCACCAGGCCACCATCGCGCGGCATAAGCTATACATCAACACGCATGGCGACGATATGCCCGAGGTCAAAGACTGGCGCTGGAGTTGACGACATCAATGACATCCATGATCGTTCTGGCGCTCAACAGCGGCTCATCTTCATTCAAATTCGGTTTGTTCCGAGTGCGGGCAGGGCACTTAGAGGAATTATCGGCAACCACTATTGCCAGCGCCAACATAGGATTAGCAATTGCGACCGTCAAAGACTTTCTAAGCCAGCCTGGCTTGCCTACGCCAGAAGCCATCGGACACCGCGTCGTGCATGGTGGCCCTGCTTTGCGCCAGCATTGCCTGCTGGATGCCTTAGTGGTGCAGCAACTCGAAGCAGCGGTCGCTTTTGCGCCGCTGCATATGCCAATAGCACTCTCATTCATTCAATTTGCGCAGGAGCAATTTCCTAGTCTTCCACAGGTAGCATGTTTCGATACCGCCTTTCACGCAGGCATGCCTGATGTAGCACGAGTGCTGCCGATCCCCCAAGAATTGCAATCGGCTGGCATCCAGCGCTACGGCTTTCACGGCCTGTCGTACGAATCTATCCTGTACGAACTTGGGTCTGACCTGCCTGATCGCATCGTCATCGCTCACTTGGGCAACGGCGCGAGCGTGACTGCCGTCAAAAAGGGAAAGTCGATTGACACCAGCATGGGTTTGACACCCACCGGCGGCGCGATCATGGGCACGCGCAGCGGCGATCTCGACCCCGGCGTTCTGCTCTACCTGATGCGCGAAATGAAGTTTGATGTCGCCAAGCTAGCAGACATGGTCGATCACAAGTCGGGCCTATTGGCGATTTCCGGCATCACAAGCGACATGAGACGTCTGCATGAGGCCGCCTCGCACAACGCCGATGCACGGCTTGCGATCCAGATGTTTTGCTACTCCGTGGGCAAACAGATTGCCGCCATGACCGTTGCGCTGGATGGTATTGATCTGCTTGTTTTC
>JANPLX010000087.1:0-6318 GCA_031422495.1 Polaromonas sp.
CGCGCGCAGCCGCGGGCGGTCGCTTCTCATGGCATAACCTGGTCGAGCAACGACCGCTGGCGTTCACCGCGCTGGTCGTCTTGGGTGTGGCCGCGGGTGGTGTCGTCGAACTGCTGCCAGGCATCATGCTCCACAAAGAGGTGCCGGTGGCGATGGACGGATCTCTTGCCGTGAAGCCATACACCGCCCTCGAGCTGGAGGGGCGTGACGTC
Source organism: Polaromonas sp. (assembly GCA_031422495.1). Taxonomy (GTDB): domain Bacteria; phylum Pseudomonadota; class Gammaproteobacteria; order Burkholderiales; family Burkholderiaceae_C; genus Aalborgiella. Next base: position 213 of record JANPLX010000087.1, read on the forward strand.
TATGTCAGCGAGGGATGCTATGTCTGTCACTCGCAGATGATCCGGCCGTTCCGCTCGGAGAAGCTGCGCTACGGCGAACCGAGCCGTATCGAAGAGTCGATGTGGGACCATCCGTTTCAATGGGGTAGCAAACGTACCGGCCCGGATTTGCACCGCATAGGTGGCAAATACAGCGATGATTGGCAAAGATTGCATCTGATCAGTCCTCGTTCATTGGTGCCAGAGTCCATCATGCCGGACTACCCATGGTTGGAAAAGGCGCCAGCTGATGCCGATTCCATTCAAAACCATATGCGTGCGTTGCGTGCAGTGGGCGTGCCTTACACCGATGCCGAGATCGCAGCCGCGCCAGAGCAGCTCAAAGGTAAAACGGAATTGGATGCCATGGTGGCGTATTTGCAGGGCTTAGGTCTTGCATTGAAATAGGAGAACTCATCATGGACGTTAATGATTTGCGCATCGTAGTAACAGTAGCCGCTTTCTTTTTATTCATCGCAATATTGGTGTGGACTTTTCGCCCTGCGCGTAAAGAGCAATTTGATGATGCAGCCCAACTTCCATTTCGTTCCGAATAAAGGGCAAAATTATGAGTGATTTCACAAATGAATTTTGGCCATGGTATGTGGGTGCAATCAGCTTAGTTTCGATATTGGCGTGTGCCTTGCTGCTATGGATAGCTGGCAAGGCGACCGTTAGTACCCAACCCGGTCATGTTGACGATAACACGACCGGCCATGTATGGGACGAAAATTTAAGTGAATTGAATAACCCACTGCCGCGATGGTGGATGTGGTTATTTATATTGACAGTTATTTTCTCGTTGGCTTACTTGGTGTTCTTCCCAGGTTTGGGTAGCTTTAAAGGCACTTTAAATTGGTCTTCTACAGAAACTGAACACAAACAAGATGTATCCAATCTACGTGCTCAAGTAGCACCTTTATATGCGGCCTTCTCAGCCCAACCGATTGAAACGCTGGCCAAAGATCCTCGCGCATTGGCTTTGGGGGAGCGTATATTTATGAACAACTGCGCTCAATGTCATGGCTCAGACGCCCGTGGTGGCAATTCGTATCCCAACTTGACCAACGGCAATGCCGCATGGTTAGGGGAACGTGGGGCGACTCATATCGTCAACACCGTTACCAACGGCCGCACTGGCGTGATGCCTGCGTTAGGTGCAGCGGTAGGTGGCGAAGAAGAAATCAGAGCACTTGCTCAGTATGTTTTATCGCTCTCTGGTAGCCCACATGACACTATTAAAGCCTTCAACGGCAAGAAATTGTATGCCACTTGTGCGGCATGCCATGGCATAGATGGCAAGGGCAACAAGGCTTTGGGCGCTCCCAATCTTACAGACGACAATTGGCTCTACGGTTGGGGAGAAGAATCCATCGTCAAGGCGATTAAAAATGGTAAAAATAACGTTATGCCAGCTCAAGCCCCTAAGCTTTCACCCGAGCAAATTCATGTGGTGGCAGCCTACGTTCTTAGCCTATCGGCTAGTAGTTTCCCTGAAACGATAGCCCCCCCGGCAACGCCGGCATTACCATCCAAAGCACCTTAATAAAGCAGCATTAGGTGGCTAAACAAACTCACAGCACCTTAGTATCTCAGCGTGTGATACCAATTATCGCGGTGGACGACTCGTCCTCTATCGTGTCACTGTATCAGTCAGAAAAAAAAATCTATGCACGCAGCGTTAGCGGGTGGTTTAACTATTGGCGCTGGGCATTTGTTTGGGCCACGCAGTTGGTTTTTTATGGATTGCCATGGTTATCGATCAATGACCGCCAAGCGATGTTGTTTGACTTGGTTAGTCGACGGTTTTATATTTTTAATCTTGTGTTGTATCCGCAAGATTTGATTTATCTTACCGGCTTGCTGGTCATCAGCGCATTATCTCTTTTTCTATTCACAGCGGTTGCTGGGCGGCTATGGTGTGGCTACGCTTGTCCGCAAACTGTTTATACCGAGATATTCATGTGGGTAGAGCGCAAGATAGAGGGCGACAGGGCAGCGCGTATGCGTCTAGACAATGGCGTTTTCAATATCCAAAAATTGGCTCGCAAAAGCGCTAAGCATATCGCTTGGATTGCTATAGGTTTGTGGACGGGTTTTACTTTTGTGGGCTACTTTACGCCCATCAAAGTCTTAGCCAATGAAGTAATGACCTTTTCGCTAGGGCCTTGGGAGACATTTTGGGTGCTGTTTTATGGGTTTGCCACTTACGGCAATGCAGGTTGGATGCGCGAACAAGTGTGCAAGTACATGTGCCCCTACGCCCGGTTTCAAAGTGCTATGTTTGACCGCGACACGCTAATCGTTACCTACGATGAGGCGCGCGGTGAAGGCAGAGGTTCCCGACCACGTAGCGATACGCCTGCTCAATATCAAGCCAAAGGGCTTGGCGACTGCATTGATTGCACACTGTGCGTGCAAGTATGTCCGACTGGCATTGATATACGTAATGGCCTTCAATACGAATGCATCAGTTGCTCAGCCTGTATCGATGTGTGCAACGGCGTGATGGACAAAATGCATTACCCACGCGGGTTGATACGCAACAGCACGCAAAACGGCATTGACGAAAACATGTCCCGTGCTGCAATGTTCCGTCGAATTCTTCGGCCTAGGATTTTGGTGTATTCCGCAGTTTTGGGAGCAGTGACGTTGGGTTTACTATGGAGTTTGCTAACCCGCACACCACTGAAGGTTGATGTTGTACGAGATAGGGGAACTGTTGCCCGTATGGTGGGGCAAGGTCAGATTGAGAACGTATACCGATTGCAAATTATGAACGCGACCGAGACAAGCCAGCAATATGAGCTGAGCACAACTGGCTTGGAAGGTCTGCGAATCATGTCTGAAACCATAGTAGCCGTTGATGGCGCTAGTTCACGCTGGGTTACGGTACGCTTACAGGCCCCACCCAATACCACCACGACATCCGGCTCGCATCCCATTTCGTTCACTGTCACAGCACAAGGGCTTACGCACACCCAAGTAAGCGAAAAGTCAGTATTTTTGGTGCCTGGTTGATATCGTGCGTCGCAGTTTTCAGGAAGGATAAATCCATGACTCCAAAGCAATTGAAGGGCGCAGACAACACATACACGCCGCAAACTAAGCCATGGTGGAAAGAGCCATATGTATGGATGGTCATCGCCGGACCAGTATCTGCCGTAGTGGCCTGCATCATTACTGCTTTCTACATTCTGCTGGGGCCAGATGCTGTGGTGTCTGAAAATCGTTACAGCGAAGGACTAGCCATCAATAAAGAGGTTGATAGCGCGCAACCACCGATGCAACCCGCCAAAATAGGGCGCAACCACAGCGCCACAGGAGGTAAAAAGAATGAGCAGCCATGAAGCATTTCAGTCTATCAATAAGAAGTATTGGATACTCGTTGTTTGGCCAGCTTTTTTGACTGCATGCTTGTTGGAAGCATTTGTCTTCTCTGTGGTTGATCCTAGTGAATTGCATTGGCCAAGTTTTTTGTTGCAGCCGTCACGCCAAGGTGTTTACACCATCGCATTTTTTTGTTTTTGGTTGATAAGCATGGTGTGTAGTGGTTTAGCGTTGTGGCTAGCTAGACCGGATCGAACTACCCCAAATGCGGATAAGGCTTGATGCAATCTACTCTTGCGATAAGTGCATTGGTCATGGGACTTGCTGGTGGGCCCCATTGCATAGCTATGTGCGGCGCAGCCTGTGCGGGTATCGGGAGAAGTGGCGTTAAAAGCAAGCGCTCAATCTGGATTTTTCAAGCTGGTAGATTAATCGGGTATTCAGCACTGGGGGGCTTAGCGGCCATGTCCATGCAAAGTCTGGGTTGGCTTACCGTTCATGCTGCGCCCTTAAGGCCTTTATGGTCATTGGTTCATGTTGCCGCAGCCATGCTAGGCCTCATGCTGTTGTGGCAAGCGAGACAACCCGTTTGGCTTGAAAATGGCGCCCGAAAGGTATGGCATCAGGTCCGCAATGCAACTGGAAATGTACAGGGCGGTGCGCCACTGCTCATTGGAATGATGTGGTCCTTACTTCCTTGCGGATTGCTGTATTCCGCGTTGCTGGTGGCGGCGCTTGCTGGCAGCGTGATAGATGGCATTGCGGTGATGGCATTGTTTGCATTGGGCAGTGGCGTGTCTCTTATGCTTGGGCCATGGCTTTTGCTAAAGTTAGGCAGGCAAGGTTCTGGTCAGTGGTCTATCCGCATTGCTGGGCTAATGCTTTTTGGTTCATCTGTTTGGGGCTTGTGGATGAGCTTGATGCATAACACCGCACCTTGGTGCGTCACGGGATAGATGTTTGCAGTTTAATAAAAGTGGTACGTCCTTTAGGCAATATAGGCGGAAAAACTTTATGGTTTCGAGCAGACAGTTTGGTCAAAATGACTTTATGAGTTTTCTTCAAGCTTGTTGTATTTAAGTCTTGCATAGAGCGCAAACTACCAGGTTTAAGTATGGTGATATCTCGTTGATCAGCAGTAATGATGCCCGCAGCATCCAATGCGGATATCGATCGGCTGACAGTTTCAAGAGTAAGACCGAGGTAGCTACCAATTTCTCGTCTTGTCATGCGCAGCCTAAACGATTGCGAGGAAAAATTCAAAGCGCCATGGCGATCTGCCTCCATCGCTAAAAAGCGGGCAACCCGCGCATCTGATCGTAATGATCCCAGTGCAGCAAGATTAGTGTTATCTTGAACTATTTGGCGACTGACTATCCGGTAAATAATGTGTTCAAGCGCTTGGCATGCGTGACCAAGGGACAATAACTGTTTAAATGGAATAACGATAAGGTCACAGTCTGAGAGCGCGATGGTTTCATTTGCATGCCGATCAGCATAAATCCCGTCGCTACCCAATAAGTCGCCTTTCATTGGAAAACTGACAACGCGTTCGTTGCCTTCGCTATCGAGTATCACCGTTTTTAAAAACCCTGCATTTACCACATACAGTGCTTCAAACGCCTGCCCAATTCCGTAGGCTTGTTCTCCTGGTTTGAGTCGGCGGTGTTGAAATTGCGCCTCCATCGTTGCATCTTGCGCTTTGAGATCAAGCTGAAATAATTTGCACACATCTACCAGTGTCGACCAATGTGAATTCTGCTCTGGCCAAGCTAAGCTCAATGGCGTAATTTTGTTTACATGTAAGCCAAAAGACGGTGACATTGCAATTGTTGCGTTCATGATTATTTTATTCAGTAATGAAAACGAATTAAAGGGTTTCGCTCCTAAACGGAATTAGGTTTGACGCTTGATTACCAGCTCGGCAAGAGACAGTCGCAATTTAGTATGGTCTTCTCCACACATCAGAGTTGTCAGCAAAGGCTGATTTGAGACGTCAGATTTGGCTGGGATAAGGTAGGAATAGTCCTACATAACGATTTCACAGAATTTTGATTTTTATCAATCAAGTCAAAAAGTTAGGTCTTCTTGGCGTTTAGAATTCATTAAATCTCCTTCAGACTTAGCTGAGAATCGACACCAAAACAGCAAAAGCACTTGAAAAAGCCATAAAAACCCTTATCATTAGCACTCGTAGCTTCTGAGTGCTAACAAGCCGCTTAGGCATCCACTCAGTTAGCTCGTATTAATTTGTACTGCTGTGGTTTACATCAAGGCAGCGCAGTTTGATTTTCTCTAACCCATTGTTTTATATAAGGAAAAACACAATGAAACTTCGTCCATTGCACGACCGCGTGATTGTTAAACGCGTTGAAAACGAGACAAAAACAGCTTCTGGCATCGTCATTCCTGACAGCGCTGCTGAAAAACCAGACCAAGGCGAAATTTTGGCTGTGGGTCCTGGCAAAAAGAACGACAAAGGCGAAATCGTCGCCATGGGCGTGAAAGTCGGCGACCGCGTGTTGTTCGGCAAATACAGCGGCCAAACGGTCAAAGTTGACGGTGACGAGTTGCTGGTCATGAAAGAAGAAGACCTTTTCGCCGTTGTCGAGAAGTAAGTCGAGAAGTAATTCAATCGTTATATAAATTCATATTTGCTATAAATTTAATAGCTACTTAGGCAATAAATACGCCGGCTAGAACGATTTTATAGTTAAATTTACTCACTTTTAACATATTTTAGGAGCCTATCATGGCA
>JANPLX010000088.1:0-51799 GCA_031422495.1 Polaromonas sp.
CAACTCGGTCAAACCATCTAAAACATCCAGCTTGGTAATACACAAACCTGTGATACCGTTGACCTGGGCAGATCGCTTCAGCAGTGCCGCGTCAAACCAGCCGCAACGTCTGTAGCGTCCTGTCACCACGCCACGCTCGGCGCCGACGGTGCTCATGTGGTAGCCAGGTGTGCCCTCTTTTTGCCATTCGAGCTCGGTCGGGAACGGGCCGCCACCCACGCGGGTGCAGTAAGCTTTGGTGATGCCCAGCATGTAGTGCAGTAAGTTCGGCCCCACGCCAGAACCAGCCGCCGCGTTACCAGCGACGCAATTGCTGGAGGTGACAAAGGGGTAAGTGCCGTGGTCCACGTCTAACAGCGTGCCCTGCGCGCCTTCAAACAACAGGTTCACACCGGCTTTGTGGGCATCGTTCAACTCGCGCGACACGTCAGCCATCATCGGCTTGATGAGTTCGGCTTGGTTCATCGCATCTGCATAAATCGGCTCAAACTCCAGCGCTGGCGCACCCAAATAAGTCGTCAGCACATGGTTATGCAAATCTAGCAACTCGCGCAATTTGGCGGCAAACCGCTCAGGGTGCTTCAAATCTTGCACACGCAGGGCGCGGCGGGCTATTTTGTCTTCATAGGCAGGGCCCACGCCTTTGCCTGTGGTGCCTATTTTCTCTACGCCGCTGTTGCCGCGTTTGACTTCGCGTGCCACGTCCAATGTTTCGTGGAAAGGCAAAATCAGCGGACAGGCTTCGCTTACGCGTAGGCGGGAGCGAACTTCAACACCAATCGCCTCTAAACCAGCGATTTCTTTGAGCAAGTGGGTGCAGTTCACCACCACACCGTTACCGATATAGCACTTCACGTCAGGCCTCATGATGCCGCTAGGCACCAGGTTTAAAGCAGTTTTTACGCCGTTGATCACCAAGGTATGACCGGCATTGTGCCCACCATGAAAGCGCACCACGCCGCCGGCGCTTTCGGTCAACCAGTCGACCAGTTTGCCTTTGCCCTCATCGCCCCATTGGGTGCCGACGACGACGACATTGCGACCAACTTTTTGACCAACTTTATTCATTGCACTCATTCAATATTCACCTAAAACTAAATTAAATCGACTTTAAACCGTTGGGCTTAAACCGCCTGAATCACCCATTGACCAGTGACTTCAACCAACTCGCGGTCGCAGACAAACTCGTCAACCTCGCTCTCGTGGCCCGGCAAAACGCAGACCACCGTTTCACCACCTTGGCGCAGGCGTGAAATCGCAGCACGCAGCCCAGCCGACTCGCCCCAAGGCGCACGAATCGCGGCCTTGAGCGGGCGTGGCGCGACAGCGCTGACCAATTCTTTGATATCCAAGCTGAAGCCCACCGCCGGGCGGTTGCGGCCAAACACGGCGCCGACTTCGTCGTAGCGACCACCACGCACCAACGAATCTGGTGCATTTTTCGCATAAATCGCAAAACGCGCACCGCTGTAATAAGCGTAGCCGCTGAGTTCTGCAAGGTCAAAAGTAACCTTGTTTTCGGAACTGGTATCGCCGATTTGGGATGCCAACCATTTCAAATTTGATAGCACCTCAGGCAATATATTCGCCGGCTTGAGTACTTTTTCAGCCTCAATCAGCACTTTTTCATCACCATACAGCTGCACCAAGGCAACCAAGCTCTCACGCACAGCTTTAGGCAAATTTTTGGTTAACCCAGCCAATTCGGAGGCGTCTTTTTCAGCCAATGCAGCATGGATCTGGTTCAGTTGTGACGCTGGCAAAACCGTTTGGATACTTGCCTCTGAGAGTAAATACCGCACAATCCGCGCGTCAGACATATCGACGCTTAAGTTGCTGACTTGGGCAACCTTCAAGCAATCCAAAGCCAACAACAGCGCTTCCAAATCCGCCTCACGCCCTGCGTGACCGTAAATTTCAGCACCAAACTGCAACGGCTCGCGGGTGGCTTGCGGACGGTCTGGGCGGGTATGCAGCACGGGGCCGGCGTAGCAAAGCCGCGTGACACCAGCGCGGTTCAGCAAATGGGCGTCAATACGGGCGACTTGGGGGGTGGTGTCGGCACGCAAGCCTAAAGTACGACCTGAAAGTTGGTCCACTAGCTTGAAAGTCTGTAAATCCAGCGCTTCGCCAGTGCCAGTGAGCAGCGATTCAAGATGCTCCAGCAACGGCGGCATCACCAGCTCGTAGCCATAGCTGCGGGCAGTGTCTAGCAAACTGCGACGGAGTTCTTCGATGTGCCTAGCCTCGGACGGCAAAACATCGGCAATGTGATCTGGCAGCACCCAAGCGGACATAGCAATTAGTGACAGGCTGTTAAAACGTAGATTTTACAGGAGGCTTGTGACCATAAAGCCACGGTACATCGAGTAATGTCTCGCCCAGCAGCCCCATCGCCGCATTTCGCGCCCAGCTGACAGATGGTTTGGCGTGAAAAATGGCACCGTTTCGACGGGCTCGGGCTTGGACTTTGGCGTTGCGCTGCCAGCGGGTTTGGGCGTAGAGCTGCAGCGCTGAAGGTAAATCGTTTGGATTCTGCTGTATCGACAACGCCAAAGCCTGCGCATCTTCCAGCGCCATGGCCGCGCCTTGGGCCAAGTACGGCAGCATGGGGTGGGCAGCGTCGCCTAGTAGCGCAATACGGGGGTGGGTGGGATTGGCCATTTGCGAACTGGAGCGCAGTGGCGGCCTGTCGAACAAATCCCAACGCGTCCATGCCTTTTTCTCAGCCGCTAAATGAAACACTTTTTGCAATGTTTTTGATAACAAACTATTGATTGAATGCGTCGTTTGAAGCGATTTTTTCTCATTATAAGCCGTATTTTCACAGCAGTAGACCAGGTTCAACGACTTCCCCTGCTGCACGGGGTAGGCGACGATGTGCCTGTCCGCATCCAGCCACGCGGTGACGGTGTCTAGCTGCAACTCTGGCTGCACATCGGCCATGGGCAGCAGCGCGCGCCAAGCCGTGTGGCCGGTTGCATGTGGCGCAGATTGGTCCAGCATCTGTTGCCGAACGCTGCTCCACAAGCCGTCTGCACCTATCAAAGCGTCAGCCGTGAAGGTGTCGCCCAGTTCTGTCGTTACCGTCACTTGTGCACCAAGTTGTGGGTCAAGTTGTTGATTTGTGTCTGCAATTTCAGTGATTTTGGCATTCAAGTACAAATCGACATTGACTTCTTGTCGTAAGGCATTCAGCAGCAACGTATGCAAATCTGCACGAAGCAAAGTCGCATACGGAAAGCCGTAGCGGGTGTGTGCTTGGCTGCCCAGTTGAAGTTGTCCGAGTAATTTATCGGATGTGGCGCTGCGAACTTGCAGGGCTTGCGGGAAGTTCGCGGTTTGCAGCAAGGCGTCACCCAAGCCCCAGCCCGACAACACGTTGTACGCATTTGGGCTGACTTGCACCCCAGCGCCGACTTCACCAAAAACGTCTGCTTGCTCTAAAACGGTCACTTTCAAGCCTATTTGGGCCAGTGCCAAGGCCGCACCCAAACCGCCAATACCAGCGCCTGCAATCAGCACATGAGCCGTCATGCCTGCGACCCAGACTCGGGATACAAACTGTGCAGCACCGCTTGGCTGGTTTGCAGCAAGATGGTTTGTAGCTCGGCTTGCGATTGCTGGGGCGTTGATTCCCCAATACTTGCCCACACCGCATGCAACCTGCCCCATTGCGGCGCCAGTGCGGCTTCAATACGCTCTACCCAAAAGGCAGGCGGCTCAAGCTGTGTCCACTCACCACGACCACGGCCAAAATGGGCGACGGCGAGGTAGCCCAGCAAGGCGGAGCGGGTTAAATCATCCAAAACTTCGGGTGTCCACGCTATGGTCGGTGTTTCAATGCCTTTGACTTGGTTGTAGCCCCGCGCCAGCCCTGCCCCGCCCAAGGCACCCAGCACGCCACCGGCCAACATGCCACCACCCAGCGTTAAACCACCCGTCAAAATATCGGCTTTCAAACCGACCAGCGCACCTGTGACGACGCCTCCCCACAGTGCGGCTTTGCCTTCGCTTTGCGGCGCTTGCACCGCGTAGTGCTCGGCCAAGCGCGTCAACACCGCGCTGCTGGCTTGGCCGTCTAGGTGGTGAAGCGCAATCAAGGCGTCGGTGTTGCTGCGGATATCGGTATCCAAGCGTTTCGACAATGCCTTCATCGCCAGCGCTTTGGGTGTGTTGTCGCCATCGCTTAGCCCCATGGCTTTGCCCAATGCGACACCGGCTTCTTTGAATTTGCTTGACCAACCCACTTCGTTCACGATTTCTTTGTCAAACGCGGCGCGGCTCAAACGCTGCGCTAACAAGATCATGGAAGCTTGGAACCGCGTTTGGTTGCGCTGTAGCCATGCGGCATTCAGCCGTGCGAATTCGGTTTGCTTTTTGGGTAAAGACTTCGCTACTGCTTCTAGCAATCGCCCTTCTTGCACCCAGCAGCGCGTGAAGGCATCTAATAAGAGAACATCTTTAACGGTTTTGGCTTTGGAAACACGTGCTTTCCAGCGCTGAAGTTCAGCCTCGGCAGCTTCGGGGGTTGTTGGCACACCGTTGTGGTCTGCGACCTGATTGAGCAAAACCACGACGGGCTTGCCAATCAAATCCAGCACTTTCAACTCAGCATCTAAATACGTCAATAGATCAAGGTTTTTGGCTGGCTTTTCAGACGCGTTGACGAGGTACAGCACAACATCCGATTCGTCTAACATATGCCGCACGGCACGCTGGCTGTACCAAAAAGCACGGTTTTGCAGTCTATCCCACACTTCCGACAAAAACCAACCCAACGGGTTGCCAGATTGCGACATGCGTTTAGCCAGCAATTCGCTGTCGCCGAAACCGGGCGTATCCCACAACTCCAGCCTTTCTAAAACGCCGTGATACTCAGATTCAACCAACACATGACGTTCAGCAGTGTGGGTGACGTGCTCGGCATCGCGCACTTCGCCAATGTCGCGCCCCAGGAGCGTGCGTGCCAAGGTGGTTTTGCCGACGTTGGTATGGGCGACTAGACTGAGGGCGATGGTTTGAATTGACGCATATGTTTTTTCGGGAACGTGATGCGCAGGTACGGTTTGCAGCTTGTTCTGCTTATTTTTTAAATTGTCACTCGCCTGCTTCAAATTCTGAGCCTGCCGGTATGACCGCAGCGCTAGCAAGCTGCGCGGCAGCAGCACGACCAAAAACACAGTGATGGCATACCAATGGATCCAACGCCCTGCGTTTTCACCGCTAGTGGAAGGTGCGCGCAGTTGCTCAAAGCTGGCCAAATCAGGAAAAGGTGAACTGCCAAACCATCCTGCCAGCCAAGCCGCAGGTGAAAGCACAATTCGAACCAGTTGATGCGCAGCTTGCGTCGACAAAAACGTGCTTTGCCACAGCGCTTGGTAGTCAAAGACCAAACCGCGCCAGTACATGGCCAAGAGCGCACCCAAAGCCAGCGCTGCAGCCGCCCAGTGCATCACCGTTGTTCCACGCGCTAAGGCAATGGCTTGTGTTGCATCAAGCTTGGGTAATTTGAAATGCCGAGATTTTGAGAGAAAATTAGCCGCAATGAAAACGTAAACCGCCATATTCCACAGCATCAACAGCAACAGCGGTGGCGCGAGGATGTTGACGGTGCGGCTGGCGGAACCGACAGCGTCTGTTCCAATACCCAGCAAAAAAGCCAAAGAAACGATTAGCCAACCTGCCCAGGATGGCCAAGCTCGAAGCTTCAATGCGGATTGCCAAAAAGTCATATCCGCAGTGGATTTAACGTTTCAGCAATACTTTCAGCGCATTTTGCACCCGTCGCGCTGCGCCATCGTCGAAGCTGCTGGCCAATACTTTGGCAGCGTCCGCCGTCCAAGTTTGTGCTGGAGCAGGATCGTTGCGTTTGGTGAGTAGCTGTAGCTGCAACATGCGGCGTGCAGCCAAATGTTCAGCTGGCGTAGGCATTTCGGCTGCCATTTCTAAGCGCAACAAAGCAGTATCCGCATCCGCTTGCTTGCCAGATGGTGCAGCAGTGATGGCGCTTGACCACGCTGCTCTTGCAGTCGCTGGCAATTGCTTGCCCAAATCTTGCGCACTTGGCATTTTCGCGGCATCACGGGTTTGCCAAGCTTCTAGCAATTGCACCAACACCTCACCATGCGCAGCAGCAGCTAGCTTTTTAAGAGCAAACTGAGCAGCGTCCAAGGCATCGCGCTGGGCACGGAAAGCTGCATCACCCAAGCGTGGGCCGCGGTCTTCGTAGGCTGGGCGGTCAGAGAAACGATCACCACGGTCGCCTCTTGAATCAGGACGCGAATCTGAGCGTGGGCCGCGAGAATCACGCGAATCATTCCGATCTCCCGGTTTGCGGTCGCCAAACTTGCCAGCGCCAAATTTACCAGCTGGAGCAGGTTCAGATTTCTTCATGCCCGGTCGGTCGTCACCACGCACGGCGATGACTTTTTTCGGTACAACCACAGGTTTAAGTGGCTCAACTGGTTCAACCGGCTCAGCGACTGCTTTTTCAGCCTCTTCAGCCGCGTCAGCAATCGCATCTGCCTCGACATCTGCCACTTCTTGCGCTTCGGCTTGCTCTACAGGGCTAGCGCCTTCGGTAGAATTATCAGTTACAGCACTCGTATTTGCTATACTTTCGGTAGCTATTGAGGCAATAGATACACCGGCTAGAGCCGTTTTAGACTCGTTTTCAGCAGTTACAGCTGCCTTTTCGACTACTTTAGCTGCTGTTTGACCTTTGATAGCAGCTTCTAACGCAGCGATAGCAGCACGAATCTGCTGGCCATCACCTGACGTATTGGCCGCTTGCAGTGCTCTTGACGCATCCACAACATGTTTGTCGTGCTCACCCATCGCAGAAGCAGCTTTTTCGCGCTCTTGGGTTTTGCGGTTGAAGGCTTCGTCAATCGGCTGGCGGAAGCTGTCCCACAGCTTTTGCTCAAACTTGCGGTCTAGCGGAATGCTTTGTGCCTCGTGCGTCCATTGCTGTTGCAGTGATTTGACGGCGTCAATCCGCATCATCGGCATTGCGCCTAGCGTTTTAGCCTCTTCAATCATGGCATGGCGGCGCTCGACACTGTGTTTTTGTGCCGCTTGCAGCGGCGCGTAGGCGGCATCCATCGCCGCTTTCCACTGAGGTTGCAGCTCGGCAAAGGTTTTTTCAGACACATGGCCTAGGTTTTGCCAGCGCTCGGCGAACTGGTTCAAACCACGGCTGATAGCCTTCCAGTCGCCTTTGTTGGCCAATTCAGCAACAGGTGAGCTGGTGCCGCTAGTTCCATCTTTGCCTTGACCCCAAGCCGTGACTTCAGCCATCAAATTCAGGCGCTCAGCGCGGTGGATGGCGTTTTCAGCTTTGACCTTTTCGATCCAAGCCTCCACCACCACGTGGGCGGCGTTACAAGCGTCGTCAAACGGCTTCCACAGGGCGTGGTTAGCCAATCCGCCTTGGTCAGTTTGCTTCCACTGCTCGCGCAGGGTGCGCAAGGTTTCTTGCATTTTGCGACCACCCAGTGCTTGGCCGTCGGGGCGTTTCAGCAAACCTTCGGCTTTGGCGACTAGCTCTTCACGCAGCTGGTCGGCACGCCAGCGCTGCCAGCCTTCTAACTCGCCCGCCGCGGCTAAAGCGGCGTGGGCTTGGTTTTCAAGCTTATCGTCAATCAGTTTGCCGTGCTCCTTCAGGGCGTTGCGCAGCGCATTAGCCGCGCCGGCGCTGGCTTTACCATGGCCTTCGGCAATTTCTTGCTCTAGTTTTAATAGCACACCACGCACATTATTCGCCGCCTGGAGCCTGATTTCAGGGTCAATTTTGGGTTTGGCAGGCTTTTTAGGCGTATCCTCAGCCTTGGCGACGCCTCGCAGTGCGCGAAGCTCGTCCGCCCACACAGGAACCGGGGGCAAAGGTGCTGACGCATCGGCAGCTGCCACCTCGGTCATCTTCAGGGCGGCTTGGAAAGCGTCCCAGACTACTAATAGTTGGGCTTTGGAGGCTTCTAGCTGTGGGGCGAATTTGACATCCACACTCGCCCAGTTCGCATCCACCACCAGCGCTTGTGCTTGGTCTTGCCAATGCTGAACATCGGTTTGCAAGGCTGGGAGCACGTTGATCGCGTCTTTGTAGCTCTTGGTCGACAAAATTTCAGTGCGCTGCGCTAGTAAGACAGCCGCTTCACGCTGTACCTGGGTATGGTGCTGCAAGTCTTCGATGCTTTTGACGCGCTCAGCCAGCTTGAGCTTGACACTGACGAGTGGTTCTTTTGACAAGGGTGCGCCCGCTTTGGCAGCATCGCGCTGCCAAGCCATAGCGTCTGCAATGTTGAGTTTGCCCAATGAAAGAAGAGCTTGAGCTTTGGCAGCCCACTCTTCCCCGACGGCTTCTTGGCTCTTTGCTTTTTTTAGTTCATCTAACTTTTCACGGATTGGCTTGACCGCGCCTTTGTCTCTGTGGCTGAGCTCTTTGAAGACGTCTTGCATCTGCTCGGTGCTAGGGTTGGTCGCCATCCAGTCGCGCACCTTAGCAGCGCGGTCGCCTGCGGTCGGTGCAGAAAATGCGCCACCAGTGAGGGCGTCTAAGGGATGGGTTTCAGAGGCGGATTTAGCGTTCATGGGAGCTTTTGGCGCTTTAACTGCTGGAGCAGCTGGCGCAGTTTTGTTAGTTAAAAAATCGAACATAGCCCAGTATTATCGTGCATCTAAGGGCAAGGTTACAAAGACAAAATCACACCTAAATGTTGGTGGTTTTTGGCTTGTTTTATGCCTTGTCTTTTGGCTATTGCATTTGTTTTCTATTCTTTACAAGCCTGACAAAATGAGAACTTTCTTAGACAAACACGTCTAAATCGTTGAAATATAAGGTATTCTGGATAAATATACAGCCAAAACATCATTCAAAATGCATTTATTGCATATAAATCAATTTTTATATGCTTGACTTGATCTATAAGAGGCGTTTAGAATTCGCGCATTCATCGAAATATAGGGTTTACCCATGTATTCCGTACCCGTTGCCGACTCCCGGCAAGGCTCATCGTACAAATAGGATCACACGATAGCCCACGTACCCAACTGAAACGTTGTTGGCCAGCATACTGCCTCCTGAAAGGGTCGCACTTGCAAACTGACCCGCAAAGAAAAGGACATGCTTATGAAAGCTATTGACCAACTGGCCGCTTTTAACAAAGGCCTTAGACAGAATGTAAGTACCGTCGCGCGTGACACCGCCAGCGGATTTTTTGATATTTTCCACAACGGCTTTGCCATGATTGGCTTGGCTACCGCGATTATTTGCATGGTGTTGCTTGGCAAACCTGGCTTGCGTCAAACCACTGAAGCGGAGCTACTAAACTGGTTGCAAGCGCGTCAGAGCGTTTTTTCAGGCTCCGGCTCTGCCTCTTTGGTATCTATTGATCCCGATACAGTTGAACTGACTGTGACAGATCTTGACGCCGTTGACCGCGCTACCGCCACTGACCCTGCCGATTTGCCCAAACAACAAGCCGCTGTGGCCTTTTGGTTAAGCAAAAAGTACAAAGTAGCTCCTGAGCCACTCAGCGCTTTGGTGGCTGAAGCCTATGTTATCGGCGCCAAGGCGAAATTAGAGCCAACATTGATTTTGGCGATCATGGCTATCGAATCTGGCTTCAACCCGTTTGCCCAAAGCCCTGTCGGTGCTCAGGGCCTGATGCAGGTGATGACCAAGATCCACAGTGATAAATATGAAGATTTTGGCGGCACGCTGGCTGCATTTGACCCGATTACCAATATGCGTGTGGGCGTCAAAGTGTTGCAAGGCTGTATTACGCAAGCTGGCTCGGTTGAAGGTGGGTTGAAATACTACGTAGGCGCGGCGAAT
Source organism: Polaromonas sp. (assembly GCA_031422495.1). Classification (GTDB taxonomy): domain Bacteria; phylum Pseudomonadota; class Gammaproteobacteria; order Burkholderiales; family Burkholderiaceae_C; genus Aalborgiella. The sequence goes on from JANPLX010000088.1 coordinate 9,839, forward strand.
TTAGCCAGTGATGGTGGCTATGCCAACAAAGTCGTTGCTGAATATGCCCGCTTGTACCAAGTTGCTCACGGCAAAGCTGCTCCTAAGCGTAAATCGTCTGAAATGACGGCTCAGGCCTTGCCTCGCGCTGGAGCACCTGTCGTAGACGCCCCAGCAATCATCTTGCCGGTTAGCTTGCCAGCGGTGGCTCCCGTCAAGCCGGTGGCTGAAGTTACAGTAGAAAAATTAGCATTGCTGTAAATCTTTTCAGATTTTCAGAATAAGGCGAACTTTGCTACACTAGCAGGGTGCGCAACTGGCGATAGGCAACAGCCCTCAAAGTGCAGACTAAATGCAGAACTGAGGGCTTTTTGTTGATGTGGGCTCGGAAGAGAAATCATTGGAGAAACCATTGATTAACCACTTGGAAGCGTACCGCTGACTTTTTACGCGTTTTTGCACGTTTGTAAAGGGTCAGTGTTCAGCCGTTCGCCTGGGCAGACTTTTGACAAAGTCATAGCGCCTGTAAATTTCATGATTGGACTGAACCCATGTACAACCGCAACATTCTCATCGAGCAAACTGACCCTGAGCTGTACGCAGCCATCCTGCAAGAAAACGCTCGCCAAGAGCACCACATTGAGCTGATTGCCTCAGAAAACTACGCCTCCCCGGCAGTCATGGCCGCACAAGGCAGCCAGCTGACAAACAAATACGCCGAAGGCTACCCAGGCAAGCGCTACTACGGCGGCTGTGAGTATGTCGATATCGCCGAACAATTGGCGATTGACCGCGTAAAACAGATTTTTGGTGCAGACGCCGCCAATGTTCAGCCACATTGCGGCGCTAGTGCAAACCAAGCTGTATTTTTGGCTTTTTTAAAGCCTGGTGACACCATCATGGGCATGAGCTTGGCCGAAGGCGGCCATCTCACCCACGGCATGCCACTGAATATGAGCGGCAAATGGTTCAACGTGGTGAGCTACGGGCTAGACGCCAACGAAGCGATTGACTATGACGCAATGGAGAAAAAAGCCCATGAATCTAAGCCAAAACTGATCATAGCCGGCGCATCTGCTTATTCTCTTGCTATAGATTTTGAAAGATTTGCCAAAGTGGCAAAGGATGTAGGCGCGATTTTCATGGTTGACATGGCGCACTACGCTGGTTTGATCGCTGCGGGCGTCTACCCCAACCCGGTGCCACATGCAGACATCGTCACCTCCACCACCCACAAAAGCCTGCGCGGCCCCCGTGGCGGCATCATTTTGATGAAATCTATCCATGAAAAAGCCATCAACAGCGCCGTGTTTCCTGGTCTACAGGGCGGCCCGTTGATGCATGTGATCGCAGCAAAAGCAATCGCTTTCAAAGAAGCGTTGCAGCCAGACTTCAAAATCTACCAGCAGCAAGTGCTTAAAAATGCTCAAATCATCGCTGAAACCCTAGTTTCACGTGGTTTACGCATTGTTAGCGGTCGCACAGAAAGCCACGTCATGTTAGTTGACCTGCGCAACAAAAATATCACTGGCAAAGAAGCCGAAGCCGTGTTGGGCAGCGCCCATATGACGATCAACAAAAACGGTATTCCTAACGACCCAGAAAAACCCATGGTCACCAGCGGTATTCGCATTGGCACACCAGCGATGACGACACGCGGATTCAAAGACGAAGAAGCCCGTTACACTGCGAATTTGGTAGCAGATGTGCTAGATAATCCGAGAGATGCAGCGAATATCGAAGCCGTCCGCGCCAAGGTAAACGCCTTAACTGCACGTTTCCCCGTTTACAAGTAATTAATAGAAAACGACGATGAAGTGCCCCTTCTGCTCACACACCGACACCCAAGTGGTGGAAACACGTGAGTCTGAAGACGGCGCCTTCATCCGCCGCCGCCGCCAGTGTGCTGCCTGCGAAAAGCGCTACACCACCTATGAGCGGCCCGACCTCAACTTCCCTTTCATCGTCAAAAAAGATGGCCGCCGTATAGACTACGAGCGTGCCAAACTCGTAGGCTCGTTTAACCTAGCCCTAAGAAAACGCCCCGTCAGCACCGAGCAGGTCGACAACGCCATCGACCGCATCGAAGAAAAACTCTTAAGCCTAGGAGACCGCGAAGTCGCCTCCACCCGCTTGGGCGAAATGGTGATGCGCGAACTGCGCAAGCTAGACAAAGTGGCCTACGTGCGCTTTGCCAGCGTTTATCGTAGTTTTGAAGACATCGACGAATTCAAAACTTTGGTTGATGAAGTGCGGAAATAGGTCGTAAATCTCGACGACTAAGTCACAAAATCGTAAGGTTTAAGACAAACGGTAGTTTTTTGCTGACGAATGGGCTAGCATGTAACGTAGTTGTTACAGATAATCATGCTTAGTTAACACTATGAATATGCTCTACAAACTCCCACGTTCACGTTATTTGCAGGCGCGCGGCTTCACGTTGGTGGAGCTGATGGTGACTGTTTCCATTATTGGAATTTTGGCGGCTATTGCCATCCCCAGTTTTTTATCCATGATTCAAGCCAACCGTATTCAGTCAGCGTCCTCAGAATTTCAGGCTGGGCTAGCGATGGCTCGGGCAGAGGCGATTAAACGTGGTGGCGATGCGCGGGTAACGATGATTGCCAATAGTCTGACAGGTACAAATGCCAATTGGAATTCGGGGTTTACGGTGTTTTATGACACGACAGGCACGGCTAATAACGACATTACAACAGGCATTCCTGCAAATAATCTATTGATGCAAACTGCTGCGGTAAATAGCAATATCAACATCACGCCAAATGGTGGTGCAACAAACCACATCATTTTTAATGGCTTGGGTAGAACGATAAGCGCTAACGGTGGTCAGCTAGGTGCATCTTTTGCGTTTACACCTGCCATTGGTGCTACTCCTGCCAATACACGTTGCGTCATTCTTAGTCTGATTGGACGCACACGTACCACCCGTTTAACACCAACTGAGTACACCACCCTGGGCAGTCAATGCAATGCCATTTCTTAATCCAACCCATTCAACATCAACACTTAAATTAGTCATGAAAAAATCCCAGCAAGGTTTCTCCATGGTTGAGGTATTGATCTCAATCTTGGTTATGTCATTCGGATTACTCGGCATTGGCGGTTTGATGATGTCTGGCGTTAATAACTCTACAGGCTCAGACTTAGCCTCGCGCGCAACACAATCTGCTAATGAAATGATGGATGCCATGCGGGCGAATTCCGCTGCAAATACGCCCACAAGCAGCACTTATTTGTGGCCAAACTGGAGCGCAAGCACGTCAACACTGACTGGAGGCACAACTACTGCTGATACAGATCGTTTGCAGTGGCTAAATACTTTACGTACGTCTCTGCCTGCGGGAGATGGCATTATTGAAAGAGAAGGTTTGGCTGCTGATAATCGCTACAAAATCTCAGTGCGCTATATGAATTGCATGGGTACTTTAAATGCAGACCAAAAGGCGAGCTGCGCCAATTCGGGAACGAATAGCAAAAATACACTCATATTTAAATTCAAAATATGAAACCATACTCAATTTCCATTATTTCTGTGCTTAATAAAAACCCTCAAAAAACACAGGGTGGTATGACCTTGGTTGAGCTGATGGTTGCCATGGCGATTAGTTTATTTTTGCTCGCCGCTATTGGTTTGGTGTATATGACCTCTAGAACTGGCTTTACCTATGCCAACAATACATCGCGCATGAGTGAAGATGCATCTTTTGCGGTGGAATCAGTTAGTCGAGATATTCGTATGGCTGGTTATGCGGGCTGTAAAGGTGCAAGTATGGACGCAGGCACCGATGGCGTGCTGTATACAGCAGACGATCTTCCATCCAGACCAAAACTCAACAAAGTAACTGGATTAACATTAACAGCGGCTCAACAACCCAACCCATTTTCCACAGTTGCATTTAGTGCTGCAAATGCAGTATTAGGATTTACTGGCACGGGTACTGCTGCAGCTGCAGCGCGTACAGCCTTGGGCACAAGTCCAAATTACCTAATGTCACCAGGAACACCTATATTGTATGTGGCCGGCGGCTCCCACCAAGCCGTGCAAATTAATGCAGTTACTACGGCCACTTCAGATCGCATTCAAATCGGTACAACTGACCCTTATAAGTGGTCAGATAACTTTTCAGGCAGTAATCCTTTCTTTTTAATATCAGATTGTAAAGACTCTGAACTGTTTCGTGCTAGCTCCATGGCTACCGCAGCCGGAGTTAACTCTTTAGTTAGTGAAAATATACCCGGCGTACCGGTTAGTCCAAATGTTTTCTTAAATACTTATTCCAGAGACGCCATTATTACTCCCTTAGTAACTTCAACATACTTTTTAGCGACACGTACGGGTGCTACAAATGCAAGTTTATATCGTAGATATTTCAATGGCAACTCAACAACTGTAGAAGAAATAATACCCAATGTTGAAGCGATAGCATTCCAGTTTGGTGAAAATACCAGCTGCATTGATACAACTATAGCTTGTAGCGCAGCAAACCCTCCTACATACCGCACAGATATCTATAGAACAGACTCCAGTACAGTGTCAGACTGGTCTCGCGTCGTTAGCGTTCGTATTGGTTTCATTATGATTAGTGAAGATACCAACCAAACGACAGGTGCAGACCCAACTATTAATTGGATTGGGACTGGCGGCACCTACACCCCACCTAGCACCACTGACAGGCGCTTACGTCGCCCCTACAGCACCACAGTATCTATACGCAATCGTATGGGTTTGTAAATTCAATACTACATTTTGCTACAAATATGATAGCTATAAAACCATATAATACGCCGCCTAGAGGTAAATTTACCTCTATAAAATCAGAAAAAGGCATTACCTTGATCATGGTATTGATCTTTATGGTCACATTATCTTTGGTCGCCGCTGTGGGCATGCGTGGTGTTATTACCGGTGACAAAGTGGTTGCGAATGAACGTGACCGTACTTTGGCGTTTCAAGCCGCTGAAAGTGCTGGCAGAGAAGCAGTAGCTGCTATCAATGCGATGCCAGTCGCAACACATACTTTAAACGTTACTACCGCAGGCACTTACAACGGTAATTTACCAAGAGGTGGTAATGCTGAATTTTGGCGTTCGACCTCAACATTTACCCTAGCCACAGGGTGTGAACCTGCGGCGAATGAGCGTTTTAACTGGGATTCTACAGCTACAGCAAGTGCAAACGGCGTTAGCTGTGCCACTTCCAGTGCTGTTACTTACGACAATGCGGTGAGCCCTAAATATTTCATCGAGTTACTACCTTCCGTAGTCGTTGGTACAACGACGCAATGCTGGTACCGCGTGACTAGCCGAGCGACTGGTGGAACCCGAGAATCTGAAGTGATATTACAAGTTATGTTTGCAAGAAACTATGCCGGCGCGGCTTATCTTTGTACATAATAATACTCTTAATATCCATTCTTAAATAATATGATATTTAAATTAAAATCAAAAGGTTGATATGAATTTTATTAACTCCAAAACAATCACTGCAGCAGCATTTATTATCTCGCTGTTTACGAGTTCATACGTATTTGCGCAAGCTATTCCACTCGCACAATCGCCAATGCTGACCTTAAAAAGCGCACCCGGTTTGGTGATGTTGACGATGGGGCGAGATTTGCCGCTGTCTAAAGCGGCTTACAACGACGTCAATGACTTGGATGGTGACGGCAATCCCGACCTCTTCTTTAAACCAAGCTTTAAATACGAGGGCTACTTTGCCCTAGACCGTTGTTATACCTATGGCTCTGGCGTTTTTACGCCTAACTCCATCGGCACACCAGTTGTCGTGGACGCGTCAGATTTGGGTAAAAACTACTACAAATGCCCTGGAAAATGGAGCGGTAATTTTTTGAACTGGGTAACGATGTCGCGCATTGACGTATTGCGCAAGGTCCTCTATGGTGGGAAACGCTCTACGGATTCAACCACGGCAACCGTTCTGGAGCGCTCCTATATTCCGCAGGATGCCACCGTCTGGGGTAAGGATTATCAAAGCGTAGCCAACGATGGCTACAACATTGCAGATTACACACCATTGGCTTTGCCAACGTCTGGAAAACGACACCAGTTTGCCAACGTCACCGTGCTGAATGGCAACGGCCTCTACACCCTGTCTTCCGCACTGAATGCACCCCAAATGTATGTTTATCAGAATCAGTCCATCCGTCTTTGGGATCTGATTGCAACAGAACGGCGTGTTTTGGGAGTTACGCCCACGGGTACCGCCTACACGGTCAGAATTTCGACCTGTGTTGGCTTAGGATCACCCGTCAAATATGAAGACGGTTGTTTGCCGTATGTAAACGGTCCAACCACCACTTATAAACCCACAGGCTTACTCCAAAAATATGGTGAAGCCAAGACCTTGGCTTTCGGATTGCTGAGCGGCTCTTATGACAAGAACTACTCCGGTGGCGTTTTACGTCAAAATATTGATGATTTCAGCCGTGAAATCATTTCGACAACAGGACAATTCCAACCCTCCACGGGTACGACGCCTGTGAAGGGTATTGTTTTCCACTTGAATGAGTTGCGCCCTTGGGGATTTGGTAACGGCAGCTCTGAATGGGATTGCGGTTTTTTCTTTGCGTCTCAACGCACTGAAGGTGCGTGCGCCATGTGGGGCAACCCTTTGGGTGAGATGATGTATGAATCGCTCCGATATTTCTCGGGGGCATCTGCTGGTACACCAGCATTCACCACGGGTGTGGGTTCTAACCATGTCATCGACAACGGTACCACTGTCACGAGTCCAGAACCTGCCGCTGGCGGCATGCTTGGTTTGCAAAGACCCGCCTGGATGAACCCCTATACAGTCAACGCTGCTCGTACATCCAGCGCTGCCTACCCCAAGTGCGCGCGTCCGATTCAGATGGTGATTGGCGATCCCAAAACATCGTTTGACAGCGACCAATTACCAGGTATACCCTCAAATTTTGGTACTTTTTCAGGCTCACTGGGTTCTCTCGACGTTTCCAGTGAAGCTGACCAGATTTGGACCTCCGAGTTCGGCGCGGGAGCAACAAAGAAATTTTTTATTGGTCAATCTGGCACTGTCAAAGACGGTAACCCAAGCTCGAAAGTGGCAACGAGTTTCAAAGACATTCGCGGACATGGACCAGATGCCACCACCAATCAAGGCAGTTTCTATGGTGCCTCAGTGGCCAGGTATGGCAAATTTACGGGATTGACGAATACAGCACTGACGGACCCGCTTCGAGTAGACCAGATCTCTATTGCGCTCGATTCAGCAGTGCCTCAGATCAAAATCCCACTTAATGGCAAGATCGTTTCAATCGTCCCATTGTCCAAGAGTGTTGGCAGTTGCGCGCCCATGACCGCAACTCAGCATAAAAAGGGTGGCTGGCAGCCCACAGGGGAAATCACAGGTTTTTTTATTGAAAAAGTTGCCAATACCGAGGCCGCAAACGCGACAACAGGTTCTGCTGGCAACATGGATAGCCTTTTGAACGGTGGGCGTCCTTACTACGCCTATCGCATCAGCTATGCAGACAATGACCAAGGCTCTGACAACGAAACTGATGCGGTCGTACGCTACATCATTCAAATAACAGCCAGTAATCAGCTATCCATCGGCTTAGAAATTACGTATGAAGCTACCTGTATGACCATGCATCAGGGCTATGTCATCGGTGGCACAACCAACGACGGCATGTATCTGGATGTTGGTGGAAAATCTGGTGCCAATACAACCATTGGTTATTATCTGGATACTACTCAAACTGCAACGGTCTCTCGGTCTCCTGGTTATGCAGAAACACAAGGTACCGGACCAGACTACACAAACATACCAGCCAGCTTGAAGAGAAGTACGATTGCTAACCCGCGGCTTTTCTCGCTAGGAACGACTTCTAATGGTGAATTTGTGCCGCACGACATGCTCTGGTATGCCGCCAAATATGGCAACGCCTCGCGTGATAACACGACAGGCATATTCACACCAAAATTAAAAACCAATGGCGATCCTGAAAATTACTATTTGGTGAGTAATCCTTCTAAACTTTCTGCGCAAATGGGCGATGCTTTTCAAAAAGCTGCTTCATTGTCTGTAGCAACAGCTTCTGCAGTTGCGACCAGCGGGGTAAAAGTGAGCGGCGGTGATTTGGTGTACCAAGCTGGTTTTGACTCTGAAAAATGGGGCGGCGAATTACGCGCATTTGTAGTAAAACCCGATGGCTCGTTAGAGACGGACCCAGACTGGCGCGCCTCAGATAAATTGCCTGCTGCAGCTTCGCGAACAGTTGTTTTAGGTCGCGGCGGTAGTTCATTCCTAAAAATTACGCCCAGTGACTACACGACTTTGACCACTGCAGAACAAGGTTTTTTACAAAACAACAATGTCTACCGATACTTGTTGGGAGACCGCAGCAAAGAAAAAGCCAAAGCCAGCGGCACATTGCGTGACAGAACTTCTGCATTTAGTGACACAACGAACACCAAACCGACTATTGGCGATATTGTCAATTCTGATCCTTTGTATATCGGCAAAGCGGACTTTGGCTATGCTGATTCGGACTACGCAAGCTTTAAATCAAGCTCAGATCCCAAATTAGTGGGTGTTGGCAGTAACGACGGCAGCTACCGTCTGGTTTCTGCAAGCACCAATGCGCTGGGCGGTGGTGTCGAAAAACTCGCTTTTATTCCCAATACTGTCGTTGGCGAACTCAGCAAATTGAGTGATCCTCAATATACGCATCAATACTATGTTGACGGTCCTTCCGCATTTGGTCATGTGAAATACAGCGGCAATTGGCATACTGTGGTTGCTGCCAGCTTGGGGGCGGGTGGTAAAGCGATGTTTGCTTTGGATGCGTCAGCGTCTGATTTAGCAACCAATGGCGTTCTTTGGGAATTCGCTGGTGGAACAACGGGTAACGCCGCATATTTGGGCAATGTGCTGAACAAACCTGTCGTCGGGCAACTCAACGATAGCAACAGAGCCGTCGTCATGGTGGGTAACGGCGCAAATAGTTTTGATGGTCGTGCAGGGCTCTTGGTATTCAACGCAAATGATGGAACATTGAACCGCAGTTGTTTCCCCACTAACGCTGCAAACACCATAAACAATGGCATGACATCTATTGCGACAGTTTCGTTGGTGAATGGCAAAATAGACTTGGTTTACGCTGCCGATTACAAAGGTAATATTTGGCGTATCGACCCAACACTAGGCTCCGGCTTATGCAGCAGTAGCGCCGTAAAAGTGTTTTCAGCAGGAAGGCCAATTACGGGAGAGTTAACCGTCATTCCCGCGCCAGCTAGCAAACCGGGTTACATGATTTTGTTTGGTACTGGTAAATACTCTGCCGGCAGTGATCCTGCCACCACAAACGTGGAAACTTTGTATGGCGTGTGGGACAACACCAATCTGAGCACTGGTGGCTTACTACCTGCAGACATGCTGAGTTACCCATTTTCGACTTATAACGCAACGCAATTAACAAGAACTGTGCGTGCTAAAACTGACCCAGCCGATACCAACAACAACAAAACTTGGTTTGAAGCTGGCAGTTATAAAGGTTGGAAGATTGATTTGAGCTGCTCTGGTTGTGACGTTGGAGAACGCTTTGTTGACAAAGCTTTGATTTCTGGCACTGGAGACACAGCGACTGCCTATTTTTTAACGATAACTCCAGGCTCTGATGTATGCCAGGTCGGTGGTTGCGGTTGGGTCACCGGTGTAGATGCTACAAGTGGAACATATGTGAAAATTTTTAGCTCAGACGATGCGGATAGCGCCAAGATTTGTGGCATTACACCCCGAGGCTTATTTATCAGTACAAAACTTGCAGGCGGCGATATTTTGAATGCCACATACAACGAATCTGTCGGTTCGTCTACAGGTATATCTTCTGTTTTTTCCAAACGCGGCGGTGAAACCACGACCAATGGCGGCAATTCGGACGGCTCTAGGACTGGTAATTTAGGTGGCGATCTTCAATGTAGAGGAGCAGGTTGCCCATGCGTTGGGCCAACATGCTCACCGACAACACCGACATCAACCGGCACTCATCGCCAAGTTTGGCGTCAATTGCAATAAAAAATGAAATTAGTTATGACATCTTCTACTACTTTTTCTATAAAACAACGTGGCTTTACCTTAATAGAGCTGATGATTGTTGTAGCAGTCATTGGCATCTTATCAGCCATCGCCATCCCGCAATACACACAGTATGTGCAGCGCGGCTGGCGCGCGGATGCTAGGGCGAATTTGTTAGATAACGCGCAATATATGGCACGGTTGTATTCACAAAATTTAGATTATGGAACTGCAACATCGGCAACTTTGCCTCACCGTACTGCTCCAGATCAAGGAACTGTGCGTTACAACATCACTGTCGTCCCAGTACCAGGTACGACAACAACAGTAAGTAGTTATGTACTCACCGCTACGCACACGGGTTGGGACACACTTTGCGGCAATTTAACGATCAACAATCTAGGCGTTAAAGGCGCAAGTGTTCCTACGACAACTAACGGTATTGCCGACTGCTGGCAGCGATAATATCGCGACATGCAGCACAACTCATTTTTTGATCTCGCTTTAACCCTAGCCCAGCAAGCCCTGCATCTCAGCCCGCCCAACCCTGCCGTGGGTTGCATCTTAGTTTCTACCACTGGTAACATCATCGGCCAAGGCCATACCCAAGCCGTAGGTGGCGCACACGCCGAGGTCATGGCGCTGCGTGATGCCGCTGCCAATGGCGAATCTACCGTTGGCGCCACCGCCTACGTCACCCTAGAGCCCTGCTCTCACCATGGTCGCACACCGCCGTGTTGCAACGCACTGATAGACGCCAAAGTCGCCAAAGTAGTCATTGCAATCTTAGACCCAAACCCCTTAGTCGCTGGAAAAGGCGTAGAAATGCTGCAAAAAGCGGGCATTGATGTCGAAGTTTTACCAGTCGACCACCCACAGGCGATCGCCGCCAAAGAACTGATGATTGGTTTTTTCAGTCGCATGGTGCGTAAAACACCGTGGGTGCGGATGAAGATCGCCGCATCACTGGATGGACGTACAGCACTCGACAATGGACAGAGCCAATGGATTACATCTAGCGCTGCGCGTGACGATGGCCATGTTTGGCGGGCGCGTGCCGGGGCGATTTTGACGGGGATTGGCACGGTGTTGGCGGATGACCCGAGATTGGACGTCAGGGCGATTCCTACACAGCGGCAACCGCATGTGGTGATTGTGGATAGTAGCTTGCAAACACCTATAACTGCACAACTATTTGCTATAAATAATATAGCTATTAAGGCATATAATACGCCGGCTAGAGCCATATTTATCTATACAAACTCAACAGATAGTGTTAAAAAGAAGGCTTTAGAAACAGCTGGTGCAACAGTAGTGGTTTTGCCAAATTCTGATGGTTCAAAGCGGGTTGATTTAGCGGCTGTCATGCACGATTTGGCTAAACGCGAGATCAACGAATTGCATGTGGAAGCTGGCGCAACGCTGAATGGTGCGCTGATTGAGGCAGGTTTGGTCGATGAGTTTTTGATCTATATGGCACCCAAACTACTAGGCTCGGGCCGCGGCATAGCGGATTTTTCACCGTTGAAGGAGTTGTCTGACGCCATGGTGCTGGAGTTTGTCAGTGTAGACAAAATAGGTGAAGATATGCGATTAGTGGCTCGGCCCGTAGGCAGAACTCATTTTTAAGTCTATTTAATGCGAAAATAGCGTCTATGTTTACCGGAATCATCACCGGCATGGGGCGCATCGTCGCTGTCCACGCCATCAGCTCTTTAGAAACCTCTGCCGACAACGTGTTCGGCAAGAGATTGATGATCAACACGCCAGCTGGCTATTTGGACGACGTGGGTTTGGGCGACAGTATCGCTATCAATGGCGCATGCATGACTGTTACCAGTTTTGATGTTGCCAAAAACGAATTCAGCATTGATATTTCCGCCGAGTCTCTCCTCAAAACCGCCGGTTTAAACGATCTAAGTCCTGTTAACTTAGAAAAAGCCCTGCGAGCGCATGACCGCTTGGGCGGGCACATTGTTTCAGGCCACGTGGACGGCGTAGGTACAGTCAGCTTTTTTGAACCCGTTGGCGAAAGCTGGGAACTGCGCATCACCTGCTCGGCTGAGCTGGGCAAATACATGGCTTACAAAGGGTCCATCACGGTGAATGGGGTGAGTTTGACAGTGAACAGGGTTGTGGATTCTGTAAAAGCAAGTCACCTGACGACAGAATTGAGCATCAACTTGATACCTCACACGATCGAGAACACGGCACTCGGCAGTTTGAAACCAGGATCAAGTGTCAATTTGGAAATCGACACCGTCGCGCGGTATGTCGAGCGTATGCTGAGTTTTGAAAAACTTGCCGCTAAAGCCATATAAAGTCTTAGAAATACACAGCAATATATTTGAACGAAAGACCCAACACATGAACGCACTTTCTATCGTACCAAAGAAAAACATAACGCCAGTGAAGATTTCACCTGTTGAAGATATCATTGCCGATATGGCAGCTGGAAAAATCGTCATTTTGGTCGATGAAGAAGACCGTGAAAACGAGGGTGATTTGGTTCTAGCCAGCGATTTTGTTACCGCTGATGCTATTAATTTTATGGCGCGCTTTGGCCGTGGCTTGATTTGCTTGACGCTCACGAAAGAGCGCTGCGAACGCCTGCAGTTGCCGCCGATGGCCACTCGCAACGGCGGCAAATACTCGACGGCGTTTACAGTGACGATTGAAGCGGCTGAGGGGGTGACCACAGGTATTTCAGCGGCCGATCGCGCCATCACCGTACAAGCTGCCGTCGCTAAAAACGCGACGGCCCATGACTTGGTGCAGCCTGGCCACATCTTTCCACTGCAAGCAGTCGATGGCGGTGTCTTGATGCGGGCTGGCCATACTGAAGCGGGTTGCGATTTAGCGCAGCTGGCCGGCTGCTCGCCTAGTGCCGTTATTTGCGAGATCATGAAAGACGATGGCACCATGGCGCGTTTGCCAGATTTGCAGCTGTTTGCCGCCGAGCATGGACTCAAAATCGGCACGATTGCAGATTTGATAGAACATCGCAGTCGCACTGAATCGCTGATCACAAAAACTGGCACGCGTGTGCTGCACACGGCTTATGGTGAATTCACAGCCCATGCCTTCCAAGACAAACCCAGCAGCGGCGTGCATTTGGCTCTCGTCAAAGGCAGCTGGCAACCGCACGACACGGTTTTGGCACGTGTCCATGAGCCATTGTCAGTGATTGACTTGCTGGATCAAGGTCGCACCATGCATTCATGGAGTTTGGACGAGAGTTTGAAGCGCATCAACGATGAAGGGTGCGGTGTGGTTGTGCTGCTCAATTGCGGTGAAAGCGCCTCTCAGCTGCTAGCGCAATTTGAAGGTACTGCCCGCCCCGCACAAGCGCCAGAGCGTGGCCGGATGGACTTGCGCACTTACGGCATTGGCACACAAATTTTGCTCGATTGTGGCGTGAAGAAAATGACGCTTTTAGGCAACCCACGACCTATGCCTAGTTTGGTAGGTTACGGGCTTGAGGTGATGGGTTACTTGCCAAAAAATAAATTATAAAAATAAGGGGAAATTATGTTTGGCGTTGATATTAAAAACAAAGGCACATTGAACATTACTGACCATAGGCTCGATGGGAAAAAACTCTATATCGGCATTGTGCAAGCACGATTTAACGAAGGCATCACGAATGCTTTGACAGAAGCTTGCAAAATTGAGCTGTTGGCGCTTGGCGTTGTTGAAAAGCACATAGCTCTTTACTCTGTGCCAGGCGCTTTAGAAGTGCCTGTAGCCCTGCAAGCATTAGCAGAAAAAAACGAATTTGACGCCTTGATTGCCATTGGCTGCATCATTAGGGGTGAAACTTACCATTTTGAGTTGGTAGCGAATGAATCTGGCAAAGGCGTGACGCGCGTAGCATTAGATTACAAGTTGCCCATTGCCAATGCGATTTTGACCGTCGAAAATACAGCGCAAGCGCAAGCGCGCCAAACCATCAACGGCATTGAGGCCGCCCGTGTTGCTGTGGAAATGGCAAATTTACTCAATTCATTGTCATGACCACACCTAACTCTCCCAATACATTTGCACCCAAGCCCTTTGTTGCAAAAAGTTTAAGCACAGACAGCTCGTCAGAAATCAGAGCCAAAAGTAATATCGCAGACAAGCGACCACCGCGCCAAGTTCGCACTGGCGTGACAAATACAGGCGCCCGTAAAGCCGGCAGCAAATCTGGCCGCAGTAGAGCACGCGAATTTGCCTTGCAAGCACTTTACCAACACATTGTTGGCCGAAACGATGCTGAGTCGATTGATATGTTTACGCGTGATCTTGCGGGATTCAGCAAAGCTGATACCGCCCACTACGATGCGTTGATGCATGGCTGCATTGAACAATCTGCAAAATTAAACCTACTCATCAAACCTTTTTTAGACCGCCCTATTGCGGAAATTTCACCGATTGAGCACAGTGTGATGTGGATTGGTGCGTATGAATTCAAACATTGCCTCGATGTACCGTGGCGTGTCGTCATCAACGAATGCATTGAACTTGCCAAAGAATTTGGCGGTACGGATGGCCACAAGTATGTGAACGGCGTGTTGAATGGTTTAGCGTCAGAACTGCGTGCGCGCGAAGTGCAAGCTGACATAGCCAGCGGCAAAGTGAATGTGGTTGTTGATTAATTTCACCTTATTTAAAAATACAAATACATATATCAAAATACTTAGCATGCAAATATCAAATCGCGCCCAGCGCATTGAGCCTTTTTATGTAATGGAAGTGGCCAAGGCGGCACGATTGTTGGGTGATACGCTACAAAATTCTGAGCACCCCATGCTCTATTTGAATGTAGGTGAACCAGATTTTACGGCTCCAAGCTTGGTGCAAGAAGTCGCCATACGTGCAATTTCAGCTGGCAAAACACAATACACGCAAGCCAGCGGCATGCCAGAGTTACGCGAAAAAATCAGCCAATGGTATTTGCACCGATTCGGTGTGACCGTACCTGCAAGTCGTATCGTTTTAACCGCTGGCGCATCTGCAGCTTTGCAATTGGCATGCTTGACACTCATCAATTCTGGCGATGAAATTTTGATGCCTGACCCTAGCTATCCCTGCAACCGCCAGTTTGTCAGCGCAGCAGATGGCGTGCCAGTGATGATTCCCACGACAGCTTCAGAGCGTTTTCAGCTTAGCGCTGCAAAAGTTGAGGCGGCATGGCAGCCGGAAAAAACCAGAGGTGTCTTATTAGCCTCACCATCTAACCCAACCGGCACATCTATTCACCCAGACGAGATGCGCAAAATCCATAGTTTTGTACAAAAACAAGGTGGTATCACACTGATAGATGAAATTTATCTTGGTTTAAGTTACGACGATACGTATGGTCAAACCGCGCTCACTTTGGACGATCAAGTCATCAGCATCAACAGTTTTTCAAAATATTTCAACATGACTGGCTGGCGGCTGGGTTGGTTGGTTGTACCAGAAGCCTTAGCGCCAGCGATAGAGCGCGTGGCGCAAAACTTGTTTATCTGCCCCAGCACAGTCACACAGCATGCGGCAATGGCGTGCTTTGAAGCTGATTCGATTGCCGAATACGAAAAACGACGTGCAGAATTCAAAGCACGACGCGATTATTTCATTCCTGCGCTACAAGAGCTAGGCTTCGATGTGCCCGTGATGCCAGATGGTGCTTTTTACGCTTGGGCAGATTGCTCTAGAATATGTAGCAAACTGGGCATCAAAGACAGCTGGGACTTGGCTTTTGAAATCATGCACAAAGCGCATTTGGCGGTAACACCTGGGCGTGATTTCGGATCTTTTGAAACAGCTAAGTTCATTCGATTTTCAACTGCTAATTCTTTATCTCAATTAAAAGAAGCCATAGAACGTTTGCGGAATATGCTGAAATGACAATAGTTTCCCCAAAAGATTCATCTGAGGACTTCTTAAAAGATTTCTCCAAAGATTATTTTAAGGATTTCTCTAAAGATTTCTTTTTTTTAATCCGTGTTTACTGGGAAGATACGGATGCGGGAAGCATCGTTTACTATGCCAATTACTTGAAGTTTTTTGAGCGTGCTCGATCAGAGTGGTTACGACAACTGGGTGTCGAACAGGGGGCGTTACTGCTCAATGAGGGCTGCATGTTTGTGGTCAGCGAAATTCAAACCAAGTTTCATTCCCCTGCCCGTATTGATGACTTGCTGGCTGTAACCGTAAAAATTACAAAATTAGGCCATGCATCCATTCATTTGCATCAAACTGCTTATGTCAAAACAGACGGTGATACTAAGACCAAGTCAAATTTTCAGCTCGTGTGTGAAGGTAGTGTCAGACTAGCATGCGTTCAACAAACCACGATGCGCCCGACAGCTATACCGAAATCAATTGTTTCTCTCATCGGCTGAACTTATTTACACATTCAACCTCCATACACCATGAACCAAGACCTCTCCATCCTGCAGCTCATCCTTCAAGCCAGCTTGGTGGTGCAACTGGTCATAGCACTGCTCATGACGATTTCAGTGGCTAGTTGGGCGGCCATATTTCGCAAATATTTCGCTTTGAAACGCGTTAAAAAATTGAATGAGCAATTTGAAGCAGATTTTTGGTCTGGCACGAGTTTGAATGAGCTGGCCAATGCTGCAAAAAAGAACGACCCACAAGCTGGGCCTATGGAACGAATTTTCGCCAGTGGCATGCGCGAATACCAAAAACTACGTGAACGCAGAATCGACGACAACAGTGCTCTACTCGACGGCGCACGACGAGCGATGCGGGCGAGCTTCCAACGCGAATTAGATGCGATTGAGACGAATTTGTCTTTCTTGGCCTCTGTTGGCTCCGTATCGCCCTATGTGGGCTTGTTTGGCACGGTGTGGGGCATCATGCATTCGTTCACCGGTTTGGCGTCTATGACGCAAGTGACGCTGGCTACTGTTGCGCCTGGCATTGCTGAGGCTTTAGTTGCAACAGCTATTGGTCTGTTCGCAGCTATTCCAGCGGTGGTGGCTTATAACCGTTTTGCGCACGATATAGACCGAATAGCCATCAAATTAGAGACCTTCATTGAAGAGTTTTCTAATATTCTGCAGCGCAATTTGAGCGCGAAAGTGGTGAACTAAACCATGGTTGCCACCGTTTCAAGAGGGCGTGGCAGGCGCACCATCAATGAAATCAACATGGTACCGTTCATTGACGTGATGTTGGTTTTGTTGATCATCTTCATGGTCACGGCGCCTTTGATATCGCCCAGTGTGATTGATTTACCGAGCATTGGCAAAGCAAACAAGGCGCCAGATCAGATCGTCAAAATTAACATCGATAAAAACAGCGTATTGACTATTGATGCTGTCGATGGCGCAAAGAAGCCTTCACCTACTTCAATCAATAAAATTGTAGATGCTGTTAAAAAAAATCAGGGTAACAAACCTGAAACGCCTGTCGTCATCAGTGCTGATAAAGGGGTGAAGTACGAAACCGTCGTTGAAGTCATGGATAAACTGCAACGTGCTGGCATCCAACGCGTGGGCTTGTCGGTTCAACTTGCGAAATAAACACATTTGTTAGATTAACAGTACCAACATGTCTTTAGCCTCAGACCGTCCTGAATTCACCCCACCCCCGTCGCCTGGTAGAAGTCGTGCGATTGTCTTGGCAATATTGGCGCATATTATTTTGATTGCTGCGTTGACATGGGGAGTAGGTTGGAAACGGGAGTCTAACAATGCACCGGTACAAGCCGAACTGTGGTCAACCACCGTGCAGCAAGCGGCACCTGCTTTGATAGAGCCCACACCTGAACCTAAAGCAGAACCAAAGATTGAACCCAAGCCCGAGCCGAAAGTAGAACTACCGCCACTGCCAAAACCAGTCAAAGCTGCTGAGCCTGAGCCAAAAATCGATCCGCAAATAGCGATTGAAAAGGCCAAAGAAGAAAAAAAGAAGTTAGAGAAGAAAAAGGCTGAAGCCAAAGCTTTAGCGAAGAAAGAAGCAGAAGAGGAAGCTAAAGAAGAAGCCAAAGAAGAAGAACTTGCAAAAAAGAAACGCGCTTTAGAAGCTAAAAAAGCCAAAGATGCTAAAGACGCAAAAGAAGCTGCAAATGATGCCAAATATGAAGCCTCTCTCAAAGCCGCACGTGACGCCAATTTAAAACGTATTCAAGGACTGGCTGGTGCTAGCGGTACCGAAACAGCTGCGGGCACCGCCAAGCAGTCAAGTGGGCCTTCTGCGGGCTATGCAGGACGCGTGGTGACTCGGATCAAACCGAACATCGTTTTTACAGAAGATATTTCCACAAATCCAACAGCTGTGATTGAAGTGCGTTGTGCACCCGATGGCCGGATTATCGGAAAAAAATTGATCAAATCAAGTGGTATCAAGGCTTGGGACGAAGCTGTCATGCGCGCTATTGATAAAACTGAGATATTGCCCAAAGATACGGATGGGACAGTTCCGTCGTCGTTTGAAATATCCTTCAGACCAAAAGATTAGTTTAATTTTACTATGATTTAAATAGCATTATAGGTAATAAATACGCCGGCTAGAGCCATAATCAACGTACTTAATCAACTTTAATATTCATAGTTATTATTCATAGACAATGAGCGACTTGGCTACTCCGATCTGCGCCATCCAACTCGCCAAAGCGGCATCGCTAGGGTAAAACTTAGCGTCATCGCCTAACTGAATTTCCGCATTCACAGCACCTAAGTCTGCTACTCGAGTAACTATCATCCGAACTGACATGCCACGCTGTAAGTCGCCCTGTTCGGTTTGCACCTTCATGGGCGGAAACTCGCGAAGTAGTCGGCTAATATCTGGCGTTTTATCGCCAATATCAACTTTTAAATGCTTGCCAAAACGGCAGCGTGCCGTGGGCAAATCCCACACTTGGCTGATTTTAAGACGCGGACTACCACCAGAGAATCTGTCCGCTTGAATCACGCCCATGACGATGATTAACTCGTCTTCCTTAAACAAATTGCGGTTGGCTTGCATCATGACATCGTCTACCGTCGTTTCGATTTGACCTGAGGTATCGTCCAACTTGAACAAGCCAATCTTGCCACGTTGACCATTGATCACGCGAAAATCGCTGACGATGCCTGCCAACAATTGCGGTTCGCGTGAGTCGATCAAATCGTCAATCTTGCGTTTCACGAATTGACGAATTTCACGCGACACTTCGTCAAAAAGATGGCCTGAAAAATAAAACCCCATTGCGGTTTTCTCAAACGTCAGTCGCTCTTTCACACCCCAAGGGGTTGTGTCATTCAACTCGGGCTCTTGCGTGCTTGAACCATGTGAGTCTTCATCGCCACCCATCAGGTCAAACAAACCGCCTTGGTTGGCATTCGCCTCGGCAGCATTGGCAAAGTCGAACGCCAAATCGACTGAATCGAGCATGGCTGCACGGTTTTGCTGCAGCGTGTCAAAAGCGCCGGCCTTGATCAAGGCTTCAACGGTGCGCTTGTTGATTTTGCTGCGTTCTACGCGCACACAGAAGTCAAACAAGCTGGTGAACAGCCCACCGGACTCGCGGGCAGCCACGATAGCTTCAACAGCTTGCTGGCCCGTGCCTTTGATAGCGCCAAGACCATAACGAATAACCGTGGCAGAAACCGGCTCAAAGCGGTACACGCCACGGTTGACGTCTGGCGGCTCGAAGGTGATGCCTGGTTTACCTAAGATGGGTCGCTGAGCGTCTTCAAACAAGATTTTGAGTTTGTCCGTATCGCCCATCTCAATCGTCATATTCGCGCAGAAAAACTCGGCGGTGTAATGCACCTTGATCCAAGCCGTGTGATACGCCAAAAGAGAGTAAGCAGCTGCATGCGACTTGTTAAATCCATAGCCAGCAAATTTCTCCATCAAGTCGAAGATCTCATCGGCTTTAGGCTCATCAATGACATTTTTCAAAGCACCATCACGGAAAATTTGGCGGTGGCGCGCCATTTCATCTGAGTCTTTTTTACCCATAGCACGACGCAGCATGTCCGCACCGCCCAAGGAGTAGCCACCTAAAATCTGCGCTGTTTGCATCACCTGCTCTTGGTAAACCATGATGCCGTAAGTTTCAGACAGCATGTCCGCCACCATTGGGTGCGGATACTCCACCACTTCACGGCCATGCTTACGGGCCACGAAGCTAGGTATCAAGTCCATCGGACCTGGGCGATACAAAGCATTGAGTGCAATCAAATCTTCCAAACGCGTTGGTTTTGCATCCTTCAACATGCCCTGCATGCCACGGCTTTCAAACTGGAAGACAGCTTCGGTTTTACCCTCTGTAAAAAGCTTGTAAACCCGCGCATCGTCTAGCGGCAAATCTTCATAAGCAAAGTTTTCTTGACCAACGTGACCCTTGCTGATGAATTCTCGCGCTAACTCCAAGATCGTCAGCGTCGCCAGGCCCAAAAAGTCAAACTTCACCAAACCAATATCTTCAACGTCGTTTTTATCAAACTGGCTTACTGCTGATTCACTGCCGGGTTGCTGATACAGGGGGCAAAAGTCTGTGAGCTTACCTGGCGCAATCAACACACCACCTGCATGCATGCCGACATTGCGCGTCATGCCTTCAAGCTTGCGTGCCAACTCAAGCAAAGTTTTGACCTCGTCTTCATTGCGCTCTCGCTCAGCCAAAATAGGTTCTGCTTCAGAGGCGTAAACCGTTTTATCGTCTTTCGCACGACCCGGTGGTGGTAGTTGCAAGGTAACACTGATACCCGGCTTGTTAGGGATCAACTTACTGATGCCATCGCAAAACGTGTAGCTCATATCCAGCACACGACCCACATCGCGTACAGCCGCGCGCGCAGCCATTGTGCCGAAGGTGACGATTTGGCTCACCGCATCACGGCCATACTTAAGCTTCACATAGTCAATCACACGGTCACGGTTGGCTTGGCAAAAGTCAATATCAAAGTCGGGCATGGATACCCGCTCTGGATTCAAAAATCGTTCAAACAGCAGGTTGTACTGCAGCGGATCAAGGTCGGTAATTTTGAGTGAATATGCTACCAATGAACCTGCACCTGAACCGCGACCCGGACCAACGGGACAACCATTGCTCTTGGCCCAGTTGATGAAGTCACCCACAATCAAAAAGTAGCCTGGAAAACCCATTTTTAAAATGGTCGCAATTTCAAATTCCAACCGCGCCAAGTAAGTAGGATTTTGCGCATCACGCACGGCTTCATCTGGGTACAGATGCAGCATGCGAGCTTTGAGTCCTTCATGGCATGAATAGCGAAAATACTCTTCAGGCGAAAGTTTTTTCCCATTCACTTCAGGCGTGGGGAAAACTGGTAGTTGCGGTTTGCCCAATACCAAATTGAGGTTGCATCGCTTCGCAATTTCCAAACTATTGGTCAAAGCGGAAGGTATATCGGCAAACAAACCCTGCATTTGTGCATTAGATTTGAAATACTGCTCACGCGTAAACTTGCGCACACGTCGTTGGTTGCCCAATATTTCACCATCAGAAATGCATACACGCGCCTCATGGGCATCGTAGCCATCAATATGAGTAAATTGCACGGGGTGCGTTGCCACTACAGGCAACTTCAATCTGCCAGCCAGTTGGACAGCGGCGGCAACATGTTGCTCATCGTCAACACGACCAGCACGCTGCAGCTCGATGTAAAACCGATGCGGAAACAAGGTAGCTAATTGCATAGCAATCTCGCTTGCGCGATCGGTATCACCTTGTAACAGCGATTGTCCCACTGGGCCTGCTTGCGCGCCACTCAACGCAATCAGACCAGCATTCAGCTCAACCAACCATGCCAGCTTACAAACAGCTTGTACCTTCACGATGTTTTGTGTCCACGCGCGCGTAAGCAGTTCAGATAAATTCAAATAACCCTGCTGATTTTGCACCAACAGCAACATGCGCGACAAGGCAGTTGCATCTTGGCCTAAGCCCTCCAAGAAAATCTCGACACCGATCACAGGTTTGACGCCTGATTTACGCGCTGTTTTGTAAAACTTGATGGTACCAAACAAGTTGTTTAAATCCGTGATGGCCAAGGCTGGCTGCTGGTCTTTAGCTGCAGCGGCTACAACATCGGCGATACGGTTGGTGCCGTCGACGACAGAAAATTCGGTGTGCTGACGTAGGTGTACAAACATAGCTTGTATTGTAGGAACTGAAATTACTTTATGACTAAGCAATCCATAAAAAAAGTCCCTTTCGGGACTTTTTATGACACTTTACATTGGCGTTTGAAACATCAATTCACAGCCGATGTAGCGTTAGTCTTAACAACCGGTTTCGCCAAGATAATATTCGTTTTAAACCGCTCTTTCAGCAGGTTGTAGTAGGCCTGGTCTTCGGCAGCCACCCATGCTTGTGAAACTTGCGAACGTGCTTGCTTGACCATCTCTTCGTCTGCCGCTGTCGGTGGCAAGACTTTGTTGATTTTGGCGACGAAATAAGCACGGCCAGCAACCTCTACGCCCACGAACTCAGGCAACTTGCTGGCATCTGCCTTCAATGCGGCTTCAATGAATGGCATGGGCAGGTTTTGGGGTTGGTTGCGAGCAATCACAACGGCATCTGGCATAACCGCTGTCGCAGGTGCAGCTTTCCAGGCGGTCAACTTATCGGTACCTTCTTTTTTTGCCATTTCAAAACTGCGGACGCCCAATAATTTCTCGCGTACGCGCTCTTTTACATCAGCCAGCGGTAAGGTGCGTGCAGCAGTGTATTGTGCGATACGACCTGAAACAAGCTGCTTGCTCGCCACCTCAAAGGCTTCGGTGTTGCGTTTCTTTTCAGTCGCGTCGGGTGAAAAAATAGCATTTAAGAATTTCTGACTTGCCAATATGCCGACAGCACCTGCTGCAGGTGTGCGGGTCACATTCGATGCCGTTTTAACATCAAGCTTGAGCTTCTCTGCAATCGGTTTTAAGCTGTCAGATTGCTCATAAACGGCATTGGTGAAAGTTTCGGCAAGTTCCGCATATTTCTTTTGCGCTTGCTGTTTTTTTGCATCTTCTATCAATTCGGTTTTGCTTTCTTCAAAACTGCGTTGCTTTGCGGCTTTGATGTCGGTCAATTGAATGATGTGAAAGCCAAAATCCGACTCCACCAAGGCGCTGATGTCGCCTTTTTTCATGGCGTAAGCAGCATCTTCAAACGGTTTAACCATCGCACCACGAGCGAAGAAATCCAAATCGCCGCCTTTGACCGCAGAGCCTGGGTCTTGCGAATTGGCTTTAGCTATTTCGGCAAAGGTGGCCGGTGCTTTTTTGATGGCCTCTAGCAAGATTTGCGCTTTGGCTTTGGCTTTTTCTTTGTCAGCAGCCGGTGCATCTTTCGCAGCTGTGATCAAAATGTGGCTGGCGCGTCGCTCTTCTTGTGTGGCTAAACGGGCTACATTTTGCTCGTAAAAAGTCTTTAACTCGTCGTCAGAAACTGTGATGCCTTTTTTCACAGCTTCAATATCAAGCACGATGTATTCAATACTGGCCTGCTCAGGCGCTTGAAATAAGGCTTGGTTGGCTTTGTAATAGGTCTCAATATCGGCATCGGTCAGCGTGATTTTGCTTGCAAAACTGGCAGCATCAAACACTGAAATTTGCACTTCGCGCTTTTGCAAAAAAGCGTTCAGGGCAACATCACCGACGGCATTGGTGGTGAAACCTGAGCCTTGAATACCTTTAAGTACTTGACGTGCAGAAATTTGGCTACGAACTTTGGCTTCAAACATTTCAGGCGTCAAGCCTTGACTACCTACCAAGAGTTTATAGCGTTCTTTGTCGATTTTGCCATCGGGACCACGCAGTGAGGCGATTGTCGGGTCGGCTTGCAATTCGTTAGCCAATCGTTGGTCACTGGTTTCAAAATGTGAAGCACGAGCAGCTGCACCGATCACTTGCTCACGCACCAAACGCTCCAAAGTCGCGTATTTGGCTTCTGGCGTATCTATCAGCTTGACATCAACTGTAGGATTCGCAGCACGAATTCGCTCTAACTCGTTTTTATAAGTCACATCCAGCTCTGCCTGCTTGATACCTCGACCGTCGACCTTGGCAACATCTTCGCCAGCATTGAACATTTGTTCGTACCCGGATAAACCACCTGCCGCAAAAGCTAAGATGATCAGTGAGAACAATATCGCATAAAACGGTTTACCGTGGTTTCTAAAAAATTCAAACATAAAAACGCAACATCCCAAAATGTTTTATTGATAACAAAAAAGGCGAACCCACAGTTCGCCTTAGCTTTTTTGTTCATGCAAGCTTTAGATTGAGTGGTGAGTGCTGACGGGCTCGAACCGCCGACCTACGCCGTGTAAAGGCGCCGCTCTACCAACTGAGCTAAGCACCCAACCTAAACCTAAACGCAAATCAGTTCAGAGCATCCTTCAATGCTTTGCCTGGACGAAACTTTGGCACTTTGGCGGCCTTGATCTTCAAAGAAGCGCCTGTGCGCGGGTTGCGACCAATACGCGCTGCGCGCTTTGTTACTGCAAACGTTCCAAACCCTACCAACGATACCGAGTTACCTTTTTTAAGTGTCGATTTAACGGCACCAATGATGGATTCTAACGCGCGTGTTGCAGCTGCTTTAGAAATATCGGATTGCGTGGCAATGTGCTCAATGAGTTCTGATTTGTTCACAGTAAACTTCCTCTTAAGAATTATTAGGGATAAATTTTAGGGATAAACTTGTCTCGAAACAGATTCTAGTCGTTTTTTCCCACGCTTCCACTACCGTTTGTTAGAAAACGACTAGCAATGAATTCTTTATTTCACTCTAGCACGTATTTCTGGGATGGCTTTCTGCAAATAGTAGATCATGGACCAAATTGTCAAGATCGCCGCCACCCATATAAGCCAAGTTCCCCACAATTGTGTATCAATAATGCCAAAAAGCTTGCCATGAAACAATAAAAATGGGATAGCAACCATTTGAGCAACTGTTTTTAACTTGCCGATCATGTGCACTGCCACACTTTTTGAAGCCCCAATTTGAGCCATCCATTCACGCAAAGCAGAAATTGCAATCTCGCGGCCAATGATGATCAGCGCTACAAAAACATCCACTCGGGTTAGATGCACCAAAACGAGCAGAGAAGCGCAAACCAATATTTTATCGGCCACCGGGTCAAGAAATGCACCAAACGCAGAAGTCTGATTCAACTTACGCGCTAAATAACCATCCAACCAATCAGTCAGAGCAAACACCACAAACAGCACCGTGGCAATGAGGTTTTTGCTCGATTCTTCAATCGATAGATAGTAGACACCAATGATCAGAGGAATCGCCACAATGCGAGCCCAAGTCATAATGGTGGGGATAGTCAGGAACATAGGGCTATTGTGCTACAGCTTTAGTATTTGTTTCAAGAATTTGGTTTAAGCATTCGTTTTGCTGGGCCGCGCTAAACCTAACCACATTTCTTGCAAACCCTCTTCAATGCTGATTTTAGGCAACCAGCCCGAACAGCTGAGCAAGCGGCCAAAATTGAGCACATTGGCGGCAACATCAAACTTTCGCTCGGCTTCGTGGCTTAAGTTCACTGATAAATTTGCTTTTTGAGCAAGTGGGCGAATCAAATCAACAATATCTAAATTGCTACGCCCCACGCCACTGCCAATGTTGTACACCGCACCATTTGTACCGTTCTCTAGCGCCGCAACCATGCCAGAGGCAACATCTTTCGCATGCACATAATCGCGTACGGTGCCACTCTGACCAAAAACCGTGATATTTTTACCCGCCTGCACATTACCAATCGCCGTGGCAATGAAACCTTGCCCCATAAAAGGCAATTGCCCATGACCATAAGCATTGGCAGGCCTCACCACTACCAGCGGCAAACCGTGTAAGCGGTGGTACATCAATGCATAGCGCTCTATGGTTAATTTGGTGATGCCATAGGGCGACACAGGCTCTGTCTCAGCATACTCAGAAATCGGCAATCGGTTGGCATGGCCATAAACCGTACCCCCAGAAGACACCACCATGAAGCGACGCAAGTGAGAATGATGCTGCAACTCCTCCATCAACGCTACCACGCGGGGTAAGTTGGACTGCAAGTCAAACATGGGGTCGCTGTAGCTGGTTTTGGGCACGGTTGCGTAGGCCAAATCGATCACTTCATCACATGTAGCCAGTAATGGGCGCAGCACAGACATTTCTGCAGCATCAACGGCTTGGTAATGAATTTTTTTATCCCTAAACAGCACATCAGATTTGCGCCCCAAGACAAGCACATCGCGCCCAGAGGCAGCCAAGGCCTCGCTCAAATAGCGACCTATAAAACCTCCGCCCCCGATAACGCAACTGCGCATGTTTTATCTTTCAAGCAAGTTAGTGATGATGAAATTGTTCATATTTATGCACAGAATATAACCGAGTAAGGACGGCTGCACTTCAATGCAATGCCTTATAAATCGTCTCTGCCAACTCTTTAGACACCCCTTCCACCGTCGCAATATCCTCCGTGCTGGCCATCGCCACCCCACGAATACCCCCAAAACGCTGTAGCAGCTTGGCGCGACGTTTCGGGCCAATGCCGGGAATATCCTCAATTTTGCTGCCACCTACCCGCACTTTGGCACGCTTGGCACGCATGCCAGTGATGGCGAAGCGGTGCGCCTCATCACGAATTTGCGCTACCAGCATCAGCGCGCTGGAATCTTTGCCTAAATAGACTTTTTCCCGCCCATCGGCAAACACCAACTCTTCCAAGCCCACTTTTCGGCCTTCGCCTTTTTCCACGCCCACCAGCAGCGCCACATCCAGCCCCAACTTCTCAAACACCTCCCGCGCGGTGCTGATTTGGCCTTTGCCACCGTCAATCAGCACCACCTGTGGCAAGAGTGACTTAGCCTCTGCGCCAGTTTCAGCAGCCGCTTTCACGGCCTCTTTGTCCGCCTCGACAATTTTGCCGTAGCGCCGCTCCAGCACCTGACGCATGGCGGCATAGTCGTCACCGCCCGTGATACCTTCGATGTTGTAGCGGCGGTACTCGGCGCTTTGCATTTTGTGGTGGTGAAAAACCACGCAAGAAGCTTGCGTCGCTTCGCCTGATGTGTGGGAAATATCAAAACACTCAATGCGCAGCGAATCAATATCGTCCGTCACCAATTCCAACGCATCCACCAGCGTGCGAGTCCGGGCCTGCTGCGAGCCCTCTTCGCTCAACAGCCGTGCCAGCTGGATATTTGCGTTGTTCTGCGCCATTTCCAGCCAAATCCGCCGCTGTTCGCGCGGGTTGTGCACAGCGCTGACTTTGAATCCCGTTTGCTCAGACAGCGCTTTGACCAAGCTTTTGTCCACCTCAACACTGGTAATCAGCGCCACCGGAATCGGCACGTGGATGTAATGTTGGGCGATGAAAGCCTCTAAAACCAGCACCTCTACGGATTTGACTACTGCCGTATCACTGTCCGTCGTTTGCATGTTTGCAGCATCTTCCACATGCACCGGAAAGTACTGCCTGTCTCCCAAATGCCGCCCACCGCGCACCATCGCCAAGTTCACACACGCTTTGCCACCCTGCACTTTCACTGCCAAAATATCCACGTCTTTGTCCGACCCTGTGGTTTCAACGGCTTGCTGGTGCAAGATGTTCGACAGCGCAGCAATGCGGTCACGTAGTTCCGCCGCCATTTCAAACTCAAGCTGCTCAGAGCACGCCATCATCTGCGCCTCCAGCGTCTGCATCACCACTTGTGTTTCACCCCGCAAAAACTGCTCGGCATGCTTCACGTCTTGACCATAAGCTTCAGGCGTGATTTTGGTCAAACTTGGCACGCAGGGGCCAGAGCAGCGTTTGATTTGGTACAGCAAGCAGGGCCGTGTGCGGTTCGCAAACACCGAATCTTCACAGGTACGCAGCATGAACACCTTTTGTAGCAGCAAAATAGACTCCTTCACCGCCCATCCGTTGGGGTAAGGGCCAAAGTAGCTGTGCTTTTTGTCCACCGCGCCCCGGTAGTAAGCCATTCTGGGGAAGGCTTGGCTGGTAATCTTCAAATACGGATAACTTTTATCGTCCCGAAACAAAATGTTGTACTTCGGGTTCAGCGTCTTGATCAGGTTGTTTTCCAGCAGCAGCGCCTCAGCCTCAGAGCGCACCACCGTCGTCTCCATCCGCACAATTTTGCCAACCATGTGCCCCGTACGCGTACCGCCGTGGTCTTTTTGGAAGTAACTGCTGACCCGCCGCTTCAAATGGATTGCCTTGCCCACGTAAAGCAAATCGCCATTCACATCAAAATAACGATACACCCCAGGCAGTGACGGCAGCGCCGCGACTTCAGCCAAAAGCGCGTCTGAATGCGGCTTTGCCGCAATTGGTAAACCGGTGATTTCGTCGATATTGGGTGGTAATTGAAGTGGCAAATCAGACATATACCTGTATTGTGAAGGTATTTTGTGGACAATCTACCCATGCAATCAGCCCCTTCGCCACCGCCCCCCAAATTAAACTGGGATATCTTCTGCAATATCGTCGACAACTTTGGTGACATTGGTGTTTGCTGGCGGCTGGCTTGCAATTTGGCGCAGCGGGGGCAAACTGTGCGGCTGTGGGTGGATGATGTGTCCCCGCTGGCTTGGATGGCGCCCGATGGCTACCCTAATGTGATGGTCATTGATTGCAAAAATGGTATCCCAAAAGATATCCATGTAACGTTAGGTGATGTGCTTTTAGATGTATTTGATTGTGAATTTGCTATAAATTTAATAGCTTTAGAGTCAATAAATACGCCGGCTATCATCGAAAATGGTACTATATTAGAGCATAATTCTAGAACTCGGCCTGTTTGGCTGAATTTAGAGTATTTGACGGCTGAATCCTTTGCCGAACGCAACCACACCCTGCCTTATGTACACCGCAGCGGTGCAGCCCAGGGATGGACGCAGCGGTATTTTTATCCGGGTTTTAACGAGCGAACAGGTGGTTTGTTGCGGGAAACTGATCTGTTTGAGCGACTAAAGGCGTTTGACCGGACAGCTTGGTTGGCTGGTTTAAAGGTCGAAATCGCGAATGTAGTTAGTGGCCACTCCACGGCTGAATCAATAAAATCAGGACTTCTGAGCTCGCAGCTTATCTCGCTCTTCTGCTACGAACCCGCAGCACTGGAAAATTTGATTGACCAACTTGCATCTAGCGAAACGCCCGCCTGCCTGCTCGTCACCAATGGACGAGCCACTCAAACTGTCAAAGCTATTTTAGAAGGTAAAAAACGGCTACAGCCGTCGTATTTATTGCCTAAAGTGCTATTAATTTTATATATTCCACAGCTCAGTCAAATCGATTTTGACCACCTGCTGTGGAGCTGCGATTTGAATTTTGTACGCGGTGAGGATTCGTTGGTTCGCGCCATTTGGGCTGGTAAGCCATTCATTTGGCAGATTTATCCGCAACACGACGGCGCGCACCATGCCAAGCTCAACGCGTTTTTAGACATGATGGACGCCCCAGCATCGCTCGAAACAGCACATATGGCATGGAATGCCTCGGCAGACGAGTTTAAAGCCAACCCGAATTTACCCAGCTTCCCACTGCTTGACTTGCCAGCTTGGTCGAGCAGTGCTCAAAATTTAAGCAAAAAACTACGACTGCAGGCTGATTTAGCGACGAACTTGATGGCTTTTGTGCGTAATTAACGTATACACTAATCTGACTGTATAAGGTCTGTATTAGATTTTTACTGTACTCCAAAGCCTCAAATAATAATAATAGTCAACAAGCCACGAGTAATAAGCCGCAAGATATGAACCCATTAAATCGCTCAAAAACCAAAAAAACGATCAAGCTCGGCTGTATAGCCGATGACTTTACAGGTGCAACCGACTTAGCCAATAATCTTGTGCGCGCTGGCATGCGTGTTAGCCAAACGATTGGCATCCCGCAAGGCGAACTCGATTTAGAGGTGGATGCGATCGTGGTTGCTCTTAAAACACGCTCTATCCCCGCTACAGACGCCATTGCTCAATCACTAGCAGCCTTGGCTTGGCTGCGTGACCAAGGGGCAGAGCAAATCTACTTCAAGTACTGCTCTACGTTCGACAGTACTGCGCTGGGAAATATTGGCCCGGTGGCGCAGGCGCTGATGCTGGCTTTGGGCACGTCTTTTTGTGTTGCTACCCCCGCTTTTCCTGACAACCAGCGCACCGTTTTTAAAGGCCATCTGTTTGTGGGTGATGTCTTGTTATCAGACAGCGGTATGCGCGATCATCCGCTCACCCCAATGACCGATGCCAATTTGGTGCGCGTGCTGCAGGCTCAAAGCACCTGCTCAGTTGGTTTGATCGACTACAAAACGGTAGCGACTGGCGAGGCAGCGATTCGTGCGCGCATAGCGAAATTGCAAGTGGATGGCTCGGGAATGGCGATTGTCGACGCGGTGTCGAATGACGATCTCATACGGCTTGGCACGGCGCTGCGCGGCATGCCGCTGGTCACAGGTGGCTCTGGCGTCGCCATCGGCTTGCCGCAAAACTGGGGGTTGACACCTAATCCTAAGACAGCGCAGCTACCGCCTGCCAGTGGACGCTGCGCTGTAGTCTCAGGCAGCTGCTCTCAAGCGACCAATGCGCAAGTTGCACACTTCAAGGCTCAGGGTTTGCCTGCGCTGACCTTGGACGTTGGGCGCTTGGCTGCTGGCGAGCCTGTTGTAAAAGAGGCGCTAGCCTGGGCCCAGGCGCAGAACCATGCCCAACCTGTGCTGATCTACTCGACAGCTGACCCCGCATCGGTACAAGCGGTGCAAAGTCAACTCGGCATCGAACGCGCAGGTGCCATGTTAGAAGAAGCTCTGGCGCAGATTGCATGCGGTTTGTTCGCTCAAGGTGTGCACCAGCTGATTGTGGCTGGTGGCGAAACATCTGGCGCTTGCACGCAAGCGCTGGGCATCAAGCACATGCAGATTGGTCCGCAAATCGATCCTGGCGTGCCTTGGTGCTACGCGCAAGGCTCGCTAGGCACCTTGCATCTTGCACTCAAGTCGGGTAACTTTGGCACAACTGACTTTATGACCAAGGCTTTTAGCAAAGTTTGATAGCGTCAATGCTTATCAACCTCAATGATTGGCACTATCACTGACTACTTACGCTGATAGACAGCAACAGTTTTAGACGCCACCCAAGGCATTGTTAAAGCGTTGAAATGAATAAAATGCTGGGTTGCCAAATGCAGCTCAAAGTCTTCCTTTGAAGTGTAAACTTCATAGAGAAAAATCTCAGAATACTCTGCATCACCGCCTTCGCATACATCAAACTGATGACACCCAAGCTCAGTCGTCAAAGACGTTTGAGCGTTGCTCGTCATCGCCGCTAAAAACTCACCGTAATTTTTAGGCTTGATTTTAAATAAAACCGTCACGATATACATGGCGTCAACCTTTGTGCTAATAAACCATCCTGTAACTTCTGATCAACCCATAGTGGCAATTAGCCTCGGCAACCAAGACGTGAGCTCGGGTACATAAGTGATTAATAGAACGATACTGAAAGTGGCTGCCATCATGATCCAAAGATGGTGCGTTATCTCACCAATCGAGGCGCGTGCAAGCTTAGCAGCAACAAACAAAGTGCCTCCCACTGGCGGCGTGTACAAAGCAATCGCCAAGTTTGCCGTCATGATCACGCCCATGTGCACCAAATCCATTTTAAAAGCCATCGCCAACGGTAAAAATAAAGGAGCAGCCATGAGCAAGGCTGGCAAGGGTTCAATGAAGATACCCAGCAAAATCAATGCAATATTGAGCATGATTAAGAACACCCACTTGACGTGTGCCACAGACCCCACCCAGTCAGCCAATTGTTGCGCAACACCTTCTGCTGTGATTAACCAAGCCAAGGCACCTGTCGCGCCAATCACCAACATCACCGTAGCGCTAGTCATAAAGGCTTTCAACAAGAGATGTGGAATATCTATGTAGCTCATGTCGCGGTACAAAAACATAGACACGACTAGTCCATAGACTACTGCGACTGCGGCAGCTTCTGTCGGGGTAAAGTAGCCCGACCAAATGCCACCGATAATGAATACAGGCATGAGCAGCGCAGGCCCGGCACTGACACCAGCTCGCCAAATTTCTTTAAAGGATGCGGGTTTTCCGCCAGTATCGACACCCGTTTTTTTGCCGTGCCACATGCAGACGCCTATCAGCGCCATAGCAGACAACAAAGCAGGTACAAGCCCCGCCATTGATAGCGTTCGCATTGACACACCAGATACGAAGGCATATACCAAGAATGGAATAGACAAAGGCATCAGCAGTGCCAAGGTGCCCGATACAGCCACCAATGCTGCTGCAAAACCCCGAGAATACCCTCTCGCCAGCATCGCGGGAATGACTAACGAACCGATAGCCGCCGTGTCTGCAATAGCTGAACCCGAAACACCGCCAAACAGCAGGCACGAAATCACGGTTACCACACCAAGTCCGCCGGGCAACCAACCAAACAACACATTGGCAAATTCCACAATCCGTTTACCCACACCGCCTTGTGCCAGCAATTCTCCGGTGAATACAAATAGAGGGACA
Organism: Polaromonas sp.; assembly: GCA_031422495.1. GTDB lineage: Bacteria > Pseudomonadota > Gammaproteobacteria > Burkholderiales > Burkholderiaceae_C > Aalborgiella. The sequence continues at coordinate 42,387 of JANPLX010000088.1, forward strand.
GCTATCAGTATGAATGGCTCTACGCCTCCAATAAATGAGAGAAAAATACTCTCTAAGGGGTACTGCATGCCATAGATGGTGACAATACCTACCGTGGTGGCAAGCAACGCAATCATCAACGGGATACCTGCCAAGGCAAGCGCAAAAAATGATCCAAAAATAACCAGTGAAAGCATGTCAGAGCTCCGTTATAGATCAGCAGGGTAGCGCTGCTCACGCGGCACACCACGTAAAATTTGAATCAAATCCCAGCCAACAAAAATACCCATCAAGGCAATACCCAATGGCATCGATATGTACTGCCAAGCCATGGGCCACTCCAGTGCTGTCAATACATTACCCCAACTCCCTTGCACGATGCGAATGCCATAGAACAAAACTACTGCCAGTAGCGCCAAGGTAAAGACTTGCACCGCCGCGTCAGCCCAGCGCCTGCGTGTCACGGTAAGCTTGTCCAGAAACTCGTTGATACTCATATGCGCTCCGCGTTGCGCCGCTGCGGCACCGCCCAGAAAAGTGACCCACACCATCAGCAACTCCCCTAGCTCGGTAAGCCAGGCAAAATCTTTACCCACCGCATGCAGCATGACATTGGTAAAAATCAACGTGGCCAGAAGTGCACCAATAAAAATCACCGTCCAATCTACTGCCTTACCCAGCCATTGAATGGCTTTAGGAGCGGATATGGGTGACGGAACCGATTCTGTCATATTGGTGTGCGCTGCTGGCATGGTGATGGGCTTGCGTCTGTTATTTCACTGATTTTCGGATAGCAGCAGTTTCTGCCAGCACTGTGTCTACGTCAGCACCGTATTTCTCTCGGGCTTTGGCATAGATGGGCTCTACTGATTTTCGGAACGCCGCAATATCAGGCTTGCGATTTATTTTGGCCCCTTTGCTTGCCATGTCAGCCAGTAGCTTTTCGTCTGTATCGCGAATCATATTGCGCTGGAATGGTGCCACTTCTTTGGCTGCGCGCGCAACGGCCTGCTGGTCTTCAGGAGAAAGTTTTTGCCAAGTTTTCTCTGAGATCACCATGGGAATGGGGCTATAGACATGGTTGGTTAAAGTGATATGTGGTGCCACCTCATAAAACTTATTAGATGCAATCGTATCAATAGGGTTTTCTTGACCAGATACTGCGCCTTGCTGGATGGCTAAATAAACCTCAGGCAAAGGCATGATTTGAATTCCAAAACCCATCGCTTCGAGTTGCCAGCGCATCATCTCGTTCGGAAAGGTACGCAATTTTTTGCCTTTGGCATCATCTGGGCTATTCAATGGGTCTCGCGTCGTCATGTTGCGAAAGCCTGCTTCCCACGTTGCAAGGAAACGAAAGCCTTTAGCCGGCGCTTTGTCAAATTGAGTTTTCAACCATTTTGATTCGTCGTAAAACTTCCAGCCTTGGGCATAGCTTTCGATGATGAAGGGCATCATCGTCAAATTCAACGAAGGCACCTGACCTGCATACGAGCCAGTACCCGATACGGTAAAGTCTATCCCACCCAAAGCTACCTGTTCGATATTCTTGGGATCGTTCCCCAACTGGCTGCAACAAAACACTTGTACCTTATAGCGACCTTGTGTGTATTCCTCTACCTTCTTGGCAAAGACTTGCGCTGCCGCTTGGCGGGCGCCTTGCTGCTGGTCCGTGTGGCTGAATTTAAGAATCGTTTGTGCGTAGGCGCTTGCGGCTATTGCAGTCGCAGCAAACACAAAAGCACAGCGTGAAATTTTTTTAATCATTTTCATAAGATCTCCTATTAGTAAGTTAAGGCTGGGGAAAAGGTATCAATCACGATCCGTCGACCCGTCGCATGCGATGCGTAGACGGCTTCTTGAATCAGTAGGTTGCGCAAATAATCTTGCGCTGTGTTCTCGCACAGTTGCTGGTTAGCTAGCGCATACAAAACATGTTTTTGTAAAGCGCCACACGCACCGCCACCAAAAGTATGGTCCGATCCACGATCATAGATATGCTCAACTTCTTGGCCGTGATGAGGCTTCCACCATAGGCGAGCATCTCCATCCAAACGCATTACACCTTCAGAGCCTTCTAGCCACATTTCTCCGAGCGTCCGACGAGGATTTTGCGCCGAGTGATCGTTCAGTCGGTTGCCATCAAATACACCTGCAGCGCCATTTTCAAATTCGAAAGTAATGATGCCTGCATCCTCACCCGCAATAACAGGGTTTAGCTTGCGCAAGCGTGCATACACGGCTGCAACTTCTCCCATCAAATACCTGAACGTATCAATGAAATGAATGGCGGTTTCGGCCACCAACAAACGTGGCATGGTTTGGAAGTACGGCTGCCTGTCTAAGTACGCAAGTGGCCCTTGACCGTCGCCAGTGCGCAAGCGAAAACTGATTCCGTGCAAAGCTCCTAATCTACCTGCATTGATCCAACGCCGTGCTTCGCGATAGCAAGGCATGAAGCGGAAATTTTCATGAATGATGAGCGACGTGCCACTAGCGATTGCAGCTTTAGAAAGCGCTATGGCTTGCGTATAGCTCTGTCCAAACGGTTTTTGACAAATAACTGGCATGCCATGTTTGAAGAGCTCCTCCAAAACGCTAAGATGACTTGCTGGGGGCGTAGCCACATCTACAAGGTCTGGGGATTCCGTTTCCACCATCTCAGCAACACTGGTATATATTCTGAGAATGTTGTAGCGTTTTGCCAAGCTTGCCGCTTTGGCCACATCAACATCACACAGTGCGACCACTTGGACGTCTTCCAGCTCTGCCCAGCCGTCCAAATGAAACTGACTGAAAAAGCCCGCCCCCACCACCGCAATACGTCGTGGTGTTGTAGGTAAGCCGTTCAAAGTAGTCATATCAAGCAGCTAAATGCAAAGACTGGATTACAGCTTTGGTGATATCAACAGTGCCGTTGCTACCGCCGAACTCAAATGGACGCACCTGGCCGCTAGAAAACACATGCTCCACGGCACGGTCTATCAAGTCTGCACCATCAAGCAAACGTTGGTCGCTATGACGCTGCCCAAGCCAGCTTAACATCATGCCTGCAGACAACAGCATGGCCGTTGGATTGGCTTTTCCTTGGCCAGCAATATCAGGTGCAGTACCGTGCGCTGGTTGAAACAAGCCATGCTCATCACCCAAATCTGCCGATGGCGCCATGCCCATACCGCCTACGAGTGCGGCTATCAAGTCTGACAAAATATCTCCAAACATGTTTTCAGTCACCAGCACGTCGTAAACCCAAGGTTTCATCACCAAATTTAATGCCATCGCATCGACATAAGCGCTGTCCGACACGACCGTAGGATGCTTGGTCGCAACATCTTCGAACAAATTACGCCAAAACGCCATGGATGCAAAAACATTGGCTTTGTCCACATTGGTAACCCGCCCTGCGCGACCATTGGTTTTCGCACGCTGCTCTGCAAGCTGAAAGGCGAACTCGCAAATGCGCAAGGTACCTTTGCGTGTGATTTGCATGGTGTCGTACACGCCATCTTCGCGCACATCGCCACGACCACGGGCGTAAAACAAACCTTCAGTACTCTCACGTACCAAGACCAAATCAATCTCAGCTGCTTTAGGATGCGACAACGGTGTCGGCAAGCCTTTGAAGGTGCGAATTGGGCGCACGCCAGCGTACAAATCGAAGTGAAAGCGCAAATCAAGCTGCGGAATGATCTCAGTGCCATCGGCCCCGCGCACATGCGGCAAACCCATCGCTCCAAACAAGATGGCATCGGCAGCTTCGCAGACCTTAAGCGTTGCTTCCGGCAAGGCCACGCCACTGTCAAGATAATGCTGCGCCCCCGCTTTCTGGTAGTCCAAAGCAAACTTAACGCCGATGCGTGATTCAACTGCAGCCAGCATTTCTCCAGCCGCTTGCATGACCTCGTTGCCGATGCCGTCTCCAGGTAATACGGCAATGTGATAATTTGATTTCATAGTTGTATTTTTAAAACGAAGTAGTTCGATAATTTTTATATTTCGTTTTTTTATATTTGTTGCAAGCGATATTTTTCAAAAATCAACAACAATTCACGTCCTGCACGTTGGCGATGCTCCCGGTTGACGGCAGATGCCCCAGCGGCATCGCCTTGCCGAATGCGATCTACCATGGCCATATGCTCTTTGGTGGAGTTAATAGGCAGTTGCCTTAAACGTAGCGTAAACATGCGCGCTCGGTGCGCGCGATCCCAAAAACTCATCACCGTGTCTAGCAGCTTTTTATTGCCAGCCATCTTGACTAATTGCTCATGAAATAACTCGTCAGCTGCAGCCCATGCGTCTAAGTCATTCTTTAGCAGCGCTTTTTCCATGTTCAGCGTAGCGGAAATCAAAGGCTTGAGTTCAGCCTCGCTAGGTTTACGCGTCGCCAATATCTCAGCAGCCATGCTCTCTAGCGCTGTTAATACTTCATAAATCTCCTGCATATCGTTCGGCGATACTGGTAAAACACGCATGCCGCGCCGCGGTACCACCTCAACCAATCCCTCTTGCGACAAACGTATCAAGGCCTCGCGTACGGGCGTGCGACTCATGCCAAGCTCTAAAGCTACCTCTTGCTCTAGGGCTTGGTAGCCCGGTGCCCAAACGTTATCTAATATGCGACGCCGCATGCTTTGATACGCGCCATCTACCAAAGTGACGATATCTGTTGCTGCGCTTTGAGTTAATGCCATAGGTAACCTTTAATAAGTGTTGACTTAATTTTTATAATTCCAATGTATGGGCGGATGCCCCACAACAGGCATGCGCAAGAGTGCTACTGAATCACCCAGTAAACAGCCCAGATAGCCAGTTTTCAAATCGACACCACCAAAAGCCAAACTAGAGATATTTTTCAATACCTTGCTTTTAACGCCATCCAAATGCGGCCGTCCTAGGGCGCTCTCTTGGTAGGCGGACTCTACCCAGCTCAGATGCTCAGCGTCGGAATCATCAAGCCAAACATCCTGTTTGCCATCAGGCGAGACGCGAATTACACGGTTACTGACTATGCTGACCACCCACACGTTGCCATCCACATCAAATGCCAAGCCATCTGGGAAGATGCCATGGCCGAACCGCGTGACCAGCTCTTTCGGTCCCAAATCACCATTGGCTCGTATCGCAAAGCGTGACAGCTTGCGGCCGAAAGTTTCATTCACATACAGCCACTCCCCAGTCGGGTCAAGCGCGCATTCATTGGTATACCCCAAGCCATCCGCCACGATACGAGCGCCATCACCATCTACAAGCACCACAAAACCATCATTACAGCTGGCGCGGTAGCCCAGCGAACGCGGCATTAACCGTGTGCTAACCGTGATCCACGTGCGCCCAGCTTGATCTTGCACCACATAATTCGTAGGTGGCAAGTCAATACCCTGCACTGATCGCAAAAACGGCTCCGTACGCCCATCTCTAAAAAGCCTAAATACACCGCCTTGCTCAGCACCCAAATGGGTCATCAGGAATGACCCGTCTGGCAGCAAAGCGATGCCGTTTGGTCGCATTGCCTCGCCATCGATAGCTTGCGCCTGATACAGTACCGAAGAACCATCAAGTCGGGTATGAGCTACGCCACCGTTGCCGCGCCAATCAGCCGTGAACATATCGCCATGCACGTTCGTTAAAACGCATTCTGGCCGAGATAAATCTTTGCCAAACCAGTCAATGTGGTTAAGTAAGTCGCTGGTCTGTGTCATGTGAATTGTCATATAAATCGAGATTTAAGCGAGTTTTAGAATCTTCTATGCAACACTTAAATTTGATGGCAATTTATTTAATGCATGCGTTAATGTATACGTAAAATCGAGCATATTGCATTAGCAATTACCCTAGCCCCTGTAAAACAAACCGTCCTTCAATCAACAGCACAATAAACGTCTGGCTGATCTCGATAAATAGGATATCTTTTGCAGCGTCCTCGATAACTTTGGCGATATTGACGTTTGTTGGCTGCTGGCTTGCAACTTGACTGAGCGGTGCATCAGTCTGCGGCTGTGGGTGGATGATGTGTCGCCGCTGGGTTGGATGGCACCGACTGGCCACGCACATGTTGAAGTGATTGACTGCAAAAATAATGACCTTATCGGCGTCAAGCAGCACCTCAAAGACACCAACTACACACTTGGCGATGTGTTGATAGATACTTTTGACTGTAAATTTGCTATTTATTTAATAGCTACTTAAGCAATAAATAAGCCGGCTAGTGGCATAAATAGCACTATATGAGAGCAAATTAGACCGGTTTGGCTGAATTTAGAGTATTTGACAGCTGAATCCTTCGCTGAACGCGCCCACACGCTCCCCTATGTGCACCATAGCGCCGCAACGCAGGGTTGGAACCTGAATTTTGTTAGGGGTGAAGACTCGTTGGTTCGGGCAATTTGGGCGGCAAAAACGTTTATTTGGCAAATTTATCCGCAGCACGACGGTATTCATTTAGCCAAGTTGGATGCATTTTTGGGAATGATGGATGCGCCAGCGTCACTCAAAATCGCGCATCAAGTGTGGAATTCCTCTGCAAATGAGGCAATTTTCCCATATCTTGAACTCGGCATTTGGGCGAAAAGTGCTCGAAATTTAAGCAGGAAACTGCGATTGCAGGTAGATTTGGCTACTAGCCTTATCGCTTTTGTTGAGAAAAACAGCTAAAATCATGGGCTAACTTCGAAAAGCTATCGAAATACATCCGAAGTACTGAACTTCACACCCAAAACACAAGCACCGAGAACCATCACTATGGCACTGAAAATCGCTCAAGAAATCCGCGCAGGCAACGTTGTTATGCACGGCAAGGACCCCATGATCGTCCTGAAAACCGAATACGCTCGGGGTGGCCGTGGTGCGGCTACGGTACGCATGAAGCTCAAAAGCCTGATCGGCACGTTCAACACCGAGCAAGTCTTCCGCGCTGACGACAAGTTTGACCAAATCGTTTTGGACAAAAAAGACTGCACCTACTCGTACTTTGCTGAGCCGATGTACGTGTGTATGGACACTGAGTACAACCAGTACGAAGTCGAAGCCGAAAACATGGGCGACGCGCTGAACTACTTGGAAGACGGCATGGAGCTGGAAGTGGTGTTTTACGAAGGCAAAGCCATCTCCGTTGAAGTCCCAACCAGCGTGCAACGCGTGATCGAGTGGACCGAGCCTGCCGTCAAAGGCGACACCTCAGGCAAAGTCCTGAAACCAGCCAAATTAGCCACAGGCTTCGAAATCGGCGTGCCAATTTTTGTGGCACAAGGCGATATGGTTGAGATTGATACACGTACGGGTGAATATCGCAAACGCGTTTAAGTTTTAGACTAGTAAATGACGAAGGCTCCTTAGGGAGCCTTTTTTGTTTGTCAAACGTATCTGTATCTATTAAGTGCTGCTTTTATCTAAACTTTCACTCAGTTCATTTTTAGGAGCAAGTCCAACCGTCCAGTCAGCGCCTTCAACCTTTTTTAGAGCTAAAAGCTCGTAGGTTTTAACCATATCTAACAATCCAGAATGCCCATAAATCGTTGGAGAAAATCCAGGATCAGTGCGTTTCAGGTATTGCCCTAATAAACCTAAGCCAATTTTTCCTTCCGAAGTATCACTGGTCAGCAATGCCACAGCTTCAATCAGAAATTTAGGTCGCTTTTTAACTGCAGACATCAGCTTTGCTGGTTTAGGTAACTCAGACTTAACTACTGCAACTTTGGGCGCTTCCAACTCAACTACTTCTGGCAACGGGTCATTTATCGGCTCAGGTGGCAGCCATTCGAAAAACTGATCGCTCGCATTGCGCAGCGCATCCGGCGTTTTCTTCTCCCCTACGATATAAACAGTCGCACCACGCTCACGCAGTTTTCGACACAAATACGCGAAATCGGAATCACTGGTTACCAAGCAAAAGCTATCTGCTCGGTGGTCAAACATGGCCTCCAACGCATCTAACGCTAAGGCTATATCAGCCGTATTCTTCCCTGCTGCATATTGGTATTGCAAACATGGCGTAAAAGCCAAACGAACTAGCGCCGATTGCCATTTATTCGCTAATGTTGTGTGATTGCCGTAACCACGACGTAAAACGACACGACCGAATTGGGCAACAACTTTAAGTGCATGCTCTAAGATTTCAGGAGTCGTATTGTCACAATCCACGAGAACTGCTACACGCGTTTCATTAGTTTGAATTGGAATGCTCATAGATGTAAATTTACCTTTTAGACATCATAAACTCACAGAAAGCACAGATTGAAATTATTTTCAAGCACAATACAAATATGGAAAACACACAAGACCTCAACGTATCCCGCCTTGCCAACGCTTGGGCGGAGCTGCAACAACATGCCAACGAAGGCACGCCTTTAGATGCCAATGCGTACCGCTTGGCCTTTGCTGACCCCGAGTTTTTGCTGCGACGCGAGACACGTGGTTTACGGATTCAATTGGAGATGTTGAAGCCAGAGATAGAAATGCAAGCGCAGGGCATTGAAAATACTGTCGTCGTCTTCGGCAGTGCGCGTTTTGCCGCACCTGAAGATGCCTTCAAAGAGCAACAAGCAGCAATGGCTCTAGGTGATACAAACGCCATTGAACGAGCTGCAAAAAAAATGCGCCATGCGCAATATTATGAGCAAGCCCGGCAGTTTTCACGATTGGTGGCGGGCTACGGAGCAAGGAAGCCACCTAAAGAGCGCCTTTATATTTGCACCGGTGGCGGCCCTGGCATCATGGAAGCAGCAAATCGTGGTGCGCATGATTTAGGCGCTTTGACAGTGGGGCTCAACATTGCATTGCCGCATGAGCAATCGGCAAATCCCTATGTGTCGCCATCTGTCAATTTCAAATTCCACTACTTTGCACTGCGCAAAATGCATTTCATGATGCGGGCTAAGGCTTTGGTTGCTTTTCCAGGTGGTATGGGCACACTTGATGAACTGTTTGAAGTGCTAACTCTGGTACAAACGCGCAAGGTGAAGCCCGTGCCCATCGTTTTATTTGGCACGGACTACTGGAAACGATTGATCAATTTTGATGTACTGGTTGAAGAAGGCACGATCTCAAAAGAAGACTTGACCTTGTTTACATATACGGACGACCCACAAGCGGCCTGGGATACCATCAAGACGTTTTATCAATTAAGTTAACTTAAATTGAGTTACTTATTTTGGTGGCCTAAGTTTCCAAGCTTGATTTGAAGCCAGCCCCACTAAAGCACCCGTGACCCAAAAGAGCCCAGCAACGCCTACAACTGCCCCTGCAACGCCATACAACATAGGCATGATCACGCTGCTGGCGTTGATGGTCATCAGCCTCAGCCCCAAAGCTTCGCCATGGCGATGTTCGGGTGTGATTTGATGTAGGGTGCTCATGATCATGGGTTGCACCGAACCGAGCACGAAGCCCAACGCAACAGAACAGGCACCCATCGCCCAAGCAGTTGGCATCAACGGGTA
>JANPLX010000089.1:0-21892 GCA_031422495.1 Polaromonas sp.
AATGCTGATGAGTGTCGTCTTTCCTGCACCGTTGGGGCCCAGTAAGCCAAAAAACTCGCCTTCTTCAATGTCAAATTTGACATGACTAAGCGCATGTAATGCTTGACTGGTAGAACCGTTTTTGGCGGGGTAAATTTTTGAGACGGATTGGAAGGAAATAGCAGACATAGATACTAAGATGTTTAGTCTTAGATTCTAACGCCTGCCCCTTTATTGCCAACTAACAAGGCATCTATACCGTAAAGCCCGGCCAATTCGCTTAATTTTGCTGGCATTTCCGTAATAGTCAGACTTTTACCCAAAGCCACAGCCTCGCGCCGACACTGCAACAAGACAGCTAAGGCAGACGAGTCGAACTTCTCTAGCGCTGAAGCATCAACGGCTACCGAGTCGCCCTTTTCATCACGAATGCTGATACCCAAACTTTTTGCACAAGCTGTGGCTTCGTCATGGGTTAGCAACGAGGGTAAGGCGAACGTTGTCATGGTGATTTACAGATTTTTACCAATCATTTACCGGCCATAGCTTGGTTACGCGATTTCAAAGTGGCAATCAAACCGTCAACACCTTTGGCGTTGATTTCTTGCGAAAACTGACTTCGAAAGGTTTCCATCAACCAAACACCCATGACGTTGAGGTTGTAGATTTTCCAGCCAGAGCCAGCACCAGGCGTCTTTTCTAAACGGTAGTCGAGCTGAATAGGCTCGCCTTTGCCGCGTACTTCGGTGCGTACGACAATTTCAGTGTCTTCTGGGCTGGAGCGCAGTGGCTTCACAGTAATCGTTTGATCGGTGATTTGCGACAACGCGCCAGCATAAGTTCGCAGGAGCAGCGATTTAAACTCTTCTTGCAGCTGTTTTTGCTGTTCAGGCGTCGCTTTTGACCAGCTTGGACCAACAGCAGACGCCGTGATACGTCTGAAATTTACGTTCGGCATCACTTTAGCGTCCACCAAAGAGTTGAGCTTGGTCATATTGCCAGTTTGGAAGGATTTGTCGCCTTTGATGGTATCAATCACTTCATCAGAAAGCTGTTTAATAAATGCGTCTGCAGCCATGTCAGCGGCAACCGCAGGCGCAGCTGCAAAGAATAAATTTACACTCAGCAGAGCACCAAAAAAATGGGCCAAATTCCGACGGTTCATGGTTAAACTTTCAAGTAATTGGTTGTACATGCGCTCTTAACGTTTCAAAAACACAAATAGGCGACAGGTGGTTCAATTCGTTGCGATTGTTGCCCTGGAAGCGACGAGGGGCGACACCTCAAGACTTAATTCGGGGTTAATGTCAGGCTGGGTTTCAGGAAGTTGTACGTTCGCAATTTGAGGTAAATGTGCTTGCTCATCAGCATCAATGGCTGATTTCTTTTCAGGCTGAAGCTTTAGTTTTTCCTCAGTAGGAGCATTTTCTTTAAATTCTGGTACTTCAGCCGGGTCTTCTGGCGGCTCCTTACCGTCCAAAATATCATTCCTACGAACTTGCAAATAAACATCTCGGGTGAAAGTGTATTTATCCAATGCAACACCCTCTAAAACGGAGGAAGTTCGCAACAAATTAGCACGCAAATCTAACAATCTAAGTGCATACAAACTGTTGCGTGCAGGAACGCTGTTCAGTTGCCAAACCATGTCACCACGAGAAATGACTGTTGAAGCTAACGTATCGCGTAGGGTCGATGAACCCAAAAACGGGATGACCAAATAAGGCCCTGGTGGCACGCCGTAGTGACCCAATGTCTGCCCAAAATCTGCCGTGTGTCGCTCAAGATTCATTTCACTGGCAATGTCTAGCAAACCACCTAAACCTAAGAAAGTGTTGATATTGAGACGCATAAATGCTTCTGTGGCCGTTTTAGGCTTCAACTGCAAGGTGCTATTGATAACAGTCCAAACACCCGTTAGGTTGAAGAAAAAATTATTTACCCCCGTACGTACAAATTGCGGAACAACATTGACATAGGTATTGGCGATAGGTTTGACAAATTTATTGTCAAGATCATCATTAAATTCACTCACACCCCGATTCCATGACTCCCACGGATCAACTGGGTTTTTAACTGAAACTGAAGCACACCCAGTTAAAAATAGGAATAAAACGACTGTAGCCGGCGTAATACATGCTTTTGATGCTATTTTTTTTATAGTATTTTGAATGAAAATAATCATTTGACTATGCATTTGAATAGTGTTTATTTTTTCGCCGGAACCGCGTCAGCACCTGCGTCTGATTTAGAAGTACCTTCAGCCGCCTTGCTATACAAAAACTGGCTAATCAAATTTTCCAAGACCACGGCAGACTGTGTTGACGAGACTTTGTCCGCATTGGCTAACATTTTATCGTCCGCCCCAGGCTCAATACCTAGGTATTGCTCGCCCAACAGTCCAGACGTGAGGATTTTTAACGAACTGTCTTTTGGGAAAGCATAACGGCTCTCAATTGCCAAGGTGACGAGTGCTTGAAATGATTTGTCATCAAATGTAATGGACTCAACCCGACCCACGACGACACCCGCACTCTTCAGCGCCGCTTTGGGTTTGAGGCCACCAATATTGTCAAACTTTGCCGTTACTTTGTAGGTTTGCTGGAAGCTTAAACTCAGCAAATTGGCTGACTGTAAGGCCAAAAACAGCAAAGCTGCTGCGCCTAGCAAGACAAACATCCCTACCCATATATCATTTTTAGAGCGTTGCATACGTTTCTTCCTTCTATCAAATACTAAACATCATGGCCGTCAGCATGAAATCCAAGCCCAACACAGCCAATGATGCGACGACAACAGTTCTGGTAGTCGCTCTAGATACACCTTCGGGTGTAGCTTGCGCTTCAAAACCTTGCAATAGCGCAATAAACGTCACTGCAAATCCAAAAACAATGCTCTTGATAACGCCATTGCCCACATCTTTCCAGACATCAACGCCGCCCTGAATTTGGCTCCAAAACGAACCAGAGTCGATACCAATCATCAACACGCCGACGACCCAGCCCCCAATGACGCCCATAGCACTAAATACGGCAGCCAAAAGCGGCATAGTAATCACACCCGCCCAAAACCTTGGCGCCAAAATGCGTTGAATCGGGTCGACCGCCATCATCTCCAACACGCTGATCTGTTCGCCGGCTTTCATCAATCCAATTTCCGCTGTCAACGAAGATCCCGCCCGCCCGGCAAACAGTAAGGCAGTGACCACAGGGCCAAGTTCTCGAACCAAACTCAGCGCAACGAGCAAACCTAAAGCTTCTGTAGAGCCATAGCGCTGCAAAGTGTAATAACCTTGCAAACCCAACACAAAACCCACGAACAAGCCGGAAACCGCAATGATCACAAGAGAATAGTTGCCTAAGAAATGAATTTGATCGCGTATCAAACCAAATCGCTTGAAGCTTCCGATCAGCGTCGTCAATAGGCGCGCAAACAAACGCGCACCGTGCCCAATATCAGCCAATTGCCTGCGCAAGGCAAAGCCAATATCGCTAGGTTTGTACCAACTCATTGCAGAGCTCCTGAAGTAGAAATCTTAGTGACATCAATCCCAAAATCTTCTTCTACTGATAAGCCTGGGTAATGGAACCGTACTGGTCCATCAGGCAAGGCATTGATATATTGATACACCAAAGGGTCTTCACTTTTGCGTACCTGCTCTGGCGCGCCCTGAGCTGCGATTTTGCCATTGGCCAAAATAATCACATGGTCCGCAATCGCAAACGTTTGCTCTACTTCGTGAGATACAAAAACACTGGTCAAACCCATGGAATCATTGAGTTGACGAATCAACCGTGCTGCCGTTCCTAATGAGATTGGGTCTAAGCCAGAAAATGGCTCGTCATACATAACCAGATCTGGATCAAGTGCAATGGCGCGTGCTAATGCGATGCGTCTTGCCATACCCCCAGATACCTCACTTGGCATCAAATCACGCGCACCGCGTAGGCCTACGGCGTTTAGCTTCATCAACACGATGTCACGAATTAAGGCATTGGGCAAATCTGTATGTTCGCGCAACGGAAATGCAACATTTTCAAAGACAGACAAATCCGCAAACAAGGCACCAAATTGAAAAAGCATACCCATGCGGCGACGCGCTGCATAGATCTGCGTTTGGTTCATCGTCGTGACATCTTCGCCATCAAACAGCAATTGGCCTGATTGGGCTTTATTTTGACCACCTATTAAGCGCAGAATCGTCGTTTTCCCGCCGCCCGAGGCTCCCATCAGCGCGGTCACTTTGCCACGTGGCACAGACAGTGAAATATTGTCCAAAATGATGCGTTCGCTGTAACTGAAGGTCAAGTTACGCAGTTCAACGAGTGATTTAGAGTCGGGTGTAGTCATAAATAGAAAAAGGCCAGAGCATGTCTGGCCTTTACATCATACGGGATAACAGTTCAACCTTAAATTAAAACCGATCAATTACCTCGGCAAATCGCTGAATCCCATCAAAAACTCGTCCACAGAACGCGCTGCCTGACGGCCTTCGCGAATCGCCCAGACCACCAAGCTTTGACCACGACGTATATCGCCAGCGACAAAGACTTTAGGCACGTTGGTTTCGTAACCACCAATGAAGTCCGTGCCCGCCTTGGCGTTGCCGCGTGCGTCTTTGTCGATACCAAAAGCATCTAAAACGGATGCAACCGGCGACACAAAGCCCATCGCCAGCAGTACTAGATCGGCTTTCAAGGTTTGCTCAGAACCGGCCACTTCAACCATTTTGCCGTTTTGCCACTCAACGCGAACGGTTTTCAAGCCAGCTACCTTGCCGGCATCTTTCCCAGTTCCGCCGATGAATTCTTTGGTTGAAATAGCAAATTCACGCTCACAACCTTCGTCATGGCTGGAGCTGGTGCGCAGCTTGATCGGCCAATTGGGCCAGGTCATCGGGCGGTTTTCTTCAACCGGCGGCTGTGGCATCACTTCAAACTGGGTCACGCTGACGGCGCCATGGCGGTTGCTGGTGCCGACGCAGTCAGAACCTGTATCGCCACCGCCAATAACGATAACGTGTTTGCCGTCCGCACGCAATTGGTCTTTGACTTTGTCGCCTGCATTGACCTTGTTTTGTAGCGGTAAAAACTCCATCGCAAAATGGATACCACTCAATTCACGCCCCGGTACCGGCAAATCGCGCGATTGCTCTGCACCACCAGTCAACAGTACCGCGTCAAACTCTTTATTCAATTGCGCTGGTGTGATGGTTTCTTTCGCCCAGTTGATGACTTTGCTAGCAGCACCTTCTTTAGGCAATTCACCAACCATCACGCCCATGCGGAACTTGACGCCTTCAGCCTGCAACTGTTCAACGCGGCGGTCAATGTGCGACTTCTCCATTTTGAAGTCTGGAATGCCGTAGCGCAACAAACCACCAATACGGTCGTTTTTCTCAAATAGTGTCACGACATGACCTGCACGTGCCAGCTGTTGTGCAGCGGCCATACCAGCAGGGCCAGAGCCAACTACAGCTACTTTTTTACCCGTCTTGTGTTTTGCCAATACTGGTTTGACCCAGCCTTCAGACCAAGCGCGGTCAATGATGGCGTGTTCGATGGACTTGATGCCGACGGCATCGTCATTCACATTCAGCGTACAAGCAGCTTCACAGGGTGCGGGGCAGATGCGACCCGTGAACTCAGGGAAGTTATTCGTGCTGTGCAGCACATCAATCGCTTCCTTCCAGTCCGCTGGTTTGCCTTGGTACACCAACTCGTTGAAGTCAGGAATGATGTTGTTAACCGGGCAGCCGCTGTTGCAAAACGGCGTGCCGCAATCCATACAACGCGCCGCTTGCGTTTTAGCTTGCTTGTCATCCAAACCGATAACGAATTCTTTGTAATTTTTGAGACGTTCAACAACGGGCTTGTAGCCCTCTTCCAAACGCTCAAACTCCATAAAACCAGTGACTTTACCCATGATATTTTCTCGAATTTTTATAGTTTTTACTATGTTTTAAATAGCTGCTTAGACAATAATTACGCTGGCTGCAGCATTTTTTTATCATTTTTTAACTTAGCAACGGCCATTTCACCCAAAGCACGTTTGTACTCAATCGGGAAGACTTTGACGAATTTGGCGCGTGCCGTGCTCCAGTTATCCAGCAACTCACGCGCACGCTTGCTGCCCGTCCAGCGGTTGTGGTCTTCCAAGAGCTTTTTGAGCTGCGCTTCGTCAGTTTGACCCTTGTTCCAAATGGCTTTGTCCATGGTCGCGATTTGCTCGGTCTCGCTCAACACGTTTTCCAAGCTCACCATAGCAGTGTTACAGCGCGATGCAAATTGGCCGTCTTCGTCGTACACGTAGGCGATACCGCCGCTCATACCTGCAGCAAAGTTACGACCTGTTTTACCCAAAACAACGGCTGTACCTCCCGTCATGTACTCGCAACCATGGTCGCCTGTGCCTTCTACAACCGCAGTCGCACCTGACAAACGTACCGCAAAGCGCTCACCCGCAACGCCGCTGAAAAACGCCTCGCCGCTGGTCGCGCCATACATCACCGTGTTGCCGACGATGGTGTTACGCACCGCGTCGCCACGGAAATCAATGCTTGGGCGCACGATGATGCGTCCGCCAGACAAGCCTTTGCCAGTGTAATCGTTGGCATCTCCAATCAAATACAGCGTGATGCCGTTGGCCAAGAACGCGCCGAAGGATTGACCGCCTGTGCCTTCCAGCTGGATGCGAATCGTGTCGTCGGGCAAGCCTTCTGGTCGCACTTTGGTCAAAGCACCTGAGAGCATTGCACCGAGTGAACGGTTGACGTTGCGCGCCACTTCCATGAACTTGACTTTTTCGCCACGTTCAATCGCCGCTTTGGACTTCTCAATCAACACGTTGTCCAAACTGCGCTCTAAGCCGTGGTCTTGGTTTTCAACGTGGAAGCGTGGCACATCAGCCGGTACTTGTGGCACGGCAAACAAACGGGCAAAGTCCAGGCCCTGGGCTTTCCAGTGTTCTATGCCTTGTTTCATGTCGAGCAAATCGGCGCGGCCAATCAAATCGTCAAACTTGCGAATGCCCAATTGCGCCATGATGTGACGCACTTCTTCGGCGATGAAGAAGAAATAGTTGACCACATGCTCTGGCTTGCCGTTGAATTTTTTCCGCAGCTCTGGGTCTTGCGTCGCCACGCCGACAGGGCAGGTGTTTAGGTGGCACTTGCGCATCATGATGCAGCCTTCCACTACCAAAGGCGCGGTAGCAAAGCCGAATTCATCAGCACCCAACAAGGCGCCAATAGCTACGTCGCGACCAGTCTTCATTTGACCGTCGGCCTGCACGCGAATGCGACCACGCAAGCGGTTCAACACCAAGGTTTGCTGCGTTTCAGCCAAGCCGATTTCCCACGGGCTACCGCAATGTTTGATCGATGACCATGGCGATGCGCCCGTGCCGCCATCGTGACCGGCAATGACCACGTGATCGGCCTTGCACTTGGCGACACCTGCGGCAATCGTGCCCACGCCGATTTCACTGACTAATTTCACGCTGATGCCAGCATGGGGCGCGACATTTTTCAGATCATGAATCAGCTGCGCCAAATCTTCAATCGAATAAATATCATGGTGCGGTGGTGGCGAAATCAAGCCCACACCTGGCACGCTGTGGCGCAGACGGCCAATGTACTCAGACACTTTGCCGCCTGGCAATTGACCGCCTTCACCGGGCTTGGCACCTTGCGCCATTTTGATTTGTATCTGGTCCGCGCTGGCGAGGTATTCCGCCGTCACACCAAAGCGACCTGAAGCCACCTGCTTAATACGGCTACGCAGTGAATCGCCCGCTTGAAGCGGAATATCCACCTCAACCACGTCTTTGCCGATGATGTCTGCCATCGTTTGGCCTTGTTTGATCGGGATGCCTTTGAGCTCTTGGCGGTAACGCGCCGGGTCTTCACCACCCTCGCCCGTGTTGCTCTTGCCGCCAATGCGGTTCATGGCAATGGCCAAGCTGGCATGTGCCTCGGTCGAAATTGAACCCAAGGACATCGCACCGGTTGCGAAACGTTTGACAATTTCTTTGGCTGATTCGACTTCTTCGACTGGAATCGCTTTGCTTGGGTCGATTTTGAACTCGAACAAACCGCGCAGCGTCATGTGGCGCTTGGATTGGTCGTTGATCAACTGCGCGTACTCTTTGTAAGTGCTCCAGTTGTTTGAGCGCGTGCTGTGCTGTAGCTTGGCAATCACATCTGGTGTCCACATATGCTCTTCACCGCGCACGCGCCAGGCGTATTCGCCACCTGCGTCCAAACGGTTGGCCAGCACCGGGTTGTCGCCAAACGCGGCTTGGTGCATGCGGATACCTTCTTCGGCAATCTCAAAAACGCCAATACCTTCGACCTTGCTAGGCGTGCCGGTGAAGTATTTGTTGATCGTCTCGCTGTTCAGGCCAATCGCCTCGAACAGCTGCGCACCGCAATAGCTCATGTAGGTGCTGACACCCATTTTCGACATGATTTTTGACAAGCCTTTGCCGATGGCTTTGACGTAGTTGTAGATGGCTTTGTCAGCGCTCAAATCGCCCGGCAAATCTTTATGGATGGCTTGCAGCGTTTCCATGGCGAGGTAGGGGTGAACAGCCTCTGCACCGTAGCCCGCCAGCACGGCAAAGTGATGCACTTCTCGTGTCGAACCGGTTTCAACCACCAAGCCTGCCGTCGTACGCAAGCCTTCACGCACCAAGTGCTGGTGGATGGCGGACAGCGCCAACAGAGCCGGAATCGCCACCTGTGACGGCGTCACAAAGCGGTCGCTGATGATCAAGATATTACTGCCGCCCTTGATAGCGTCCACCGCTTGTGCGCAGAGTGAAGCCAATTTGGCCTCCACGCCTTCATCACCCCAAGACAATGGGTAGGTGATGTCGAGAGTGAAGCTGCGAAACTTACCATTGGTGTATTTTTCAATCTCACGCAACTTGGCCATGTCGGTAAAGTTCAGCACGGGCTGGCTGACTTCCAAGCGCATTGGCGGGTTGACGTGGTTGATGTCCAGCAAGTTTGGCTTGGGGCCGATAAAGGACACCAGCGACATGACAATAGCCTCACGAATCGGGTCGATCGGCGGGTTCGTCACCTGCGCGAACAACTGCTTGAAGTAGCTGTATAGCGGCTTGTTTTTGTCAGACAACACGGCCAGAGGGCTGTCGTTGCCCATAGAGCCGATGCCTTCTTCGCCATTGGCCGCCATCGGACTCATCAAGAATTTGATATCTTCTTGGGTGTAGCCGAAAGCTTGCTGGCGATCTAGCAACTCGGGCGTGACGTTTTCAGAACCCGATGTCTGCGGCGAAGTGGCTGAGATGGGCTGTTCTTGCGCCGATTCGCCGGCTACAGGAGTTTCCACATCGTCCAAACGGATGCGTAAATTGTCGATCCACTGGGTGTAAGGCTTGCTGTTGGCCAAGTTGGCTTTGAGTTCTTCGTCGTCAATCATGCGGCCTTGTTCGAGGTCAATCAAGAACATTTTGCCGGGCTGCAAGCGCCATTTGCGGACGATTTTGTTTTCTGGCACTGGCAATACACCAGATTCAGAGGCCATGATGACGAGGTCGTCGTCGGTCACGCAGTAGCGGCTTGGGCGCAGGCCGTTGCGGTCTAATGTTGCACCGATTTGGCGACCGTCAGTAAAGACGATACTGGCAGGGCCGTCCCACGGCTCCATCATGGCGGCGTGGTACTCGTAAAAAGCTTTGCGGCGCGCATCCATCGTTTTGTGCTGCTCCCACGGCTCGGGGATCATCATCATCACAGCTTGGCTGAGCGGGTAGCCGGCCATGGTGAGCAGCTCTAAACAGTTGTCAAACGTGGCGGTGTCAGACTGGTCGGCAAAGCTGATTGGGTACAACTTTTGCAAATCCGCACCCAAAACTGGTGACGACATCACGCCTTCGCGGGCTTTCATCCAGTTGTAGTTGCCTTTGACGGTGTTGATCTCGCCGTTGTGGGCAACATAGCGGTACGGGTGTGCTAGTGGCCACTCCGGGAAAGTGTTGGTCGAGAAACGCTGGTGCACCAAACCCAGTGCAGAAACGCAGCGCTCGTCCGCCAAATCCAAGAAGTAAGTGCCCACTTGGTCTGCCAACAGCAAGCCTTTGTAAATCACGGTGCGGCTAGACATGCTAGGCACGTAATACTCTTTGCTGTGCGTCAAATTCAGACTTTGGATGTTCGCACTGGCAGTTTTACGAATCACGTACAGCTTGCGCTCTAGGGCATCTTGCACAATCACGTCATTACCGCGACCGATGAAAACCTGCTTCAAAATCGGCTCTTTGGCACGCACGGTGGGCGACATCGGCATGTCGCGGTTGACAGGCACATCACGCCATCCTAGCAATACTTGCCCTTCGGCTTTGATAGCGCGTTCCATCTCTTGTTCGCAAGCTAAACGCGATGCATGCTCTTTCGGTAAAAAGATCATGCCCACACCGTATTCACCCGCTTGCGGCAGTGTCACGCCCTGCTTGGCCATGTCGTCACGGTACAGCGCATCTGGCAACTGGATCAAAATACCCGCGCCGTCTCCCATCAACTTGTCCGCGCCCACAGCGCCCCGATGGTCCAAGTTTTGCAAGATTTGCAACGCGTTTTTAACGATATCGTGGGACTTCTTCCCCTTAATATGCGCCACAAAACCGACGCCGCAAGCATCATGCTCCTGCCCACCGGCGTACAAACCGTGTTTCGTCAAATGCTCGACCTCTTGAGCATGGGTCAATGGAAGGGTCGGAGTTAAGTTCGTCATAGCGCAGTCCTCGGGTCAGCAAATCAGATTAGGACGTTGATTTTACTGCACTGCAACAACTTTGCCAATAAAAACAATTGGGGTCAGATTCTAATTAATTCTCACCAATCTTGTCCATCATTTAATTGGGGACAGATTTAATAATACCGAAAACACTCAATCAACCACTATACTTTTCATAGCTGCTTAGGCAATAAACACGCCGTCTAGAAGCTAAAAATACCTCAAATTCAGTGTTTTACTCAGTTTTCTTCGTTTTAAACGGCCTGCCAGCCGCCGCTTTACTCACGCGTCGCCGAGTCAAATCCTGCAATTCTTTTACAAAATCAGCATCCCCTAATGCCCAGCCACGAAGCGCAGCATCTGTCAATTGCACTTGCTGCGACGTACTGATGCCACCACGCACCAAATCGGCATAAGCCGCCTCACGCGCAAACGGCGTGTTGCCCAGCCCCCAAACCAGCGGATGCGGGGTGATCAGCTTATCGAACCGCAGCCCAACGAAATGCCCATGGCTAGACCACGAGTAGTCCGCCGCCTGCCCCACCAGCCCCGCCCGTACAGGGTTCAAATCCATATAGGCCATGCAGGTCAGCAAATACTGGTCAGTATCAATCACCGTCGACTTGTACCGCCCCTCCCACAACGTGCCCGATCGCCCCTGCGCATCGTTAAACCACCGGACATACCGCCGCCCCACAGCCTGCATCATTTGCGGCAGCCCATCGCTTGTTTCAGGCGTGGCCAGCAGATGAAAGTGATTTGGCATCAGCACATAAGCATGAATCGCGACTTTGAACTTTTGCGCGTTTTCAAGCAGCAGGTTCAGCAGTGTTTGGTAATCGTCGTTAGAGGCAAAGATAGCCTGACGGTTGTTCCCCCGCTGGATGATGTGGTGCGGGTACCCAGGAAGGGTTAAGCGGGGGAGACGTGCCATTATCCGATTTTAATTGGAATCTGACCCTAATTAATCCAATGCCTCACGCTTTAATGGTTTTTGGCTTTCATCTAATAATCAATCATCACCTGATTAAGGTGAGCCTGCTTTGGATAAAGGAGATATCGCGTGATTTGGCAACAACCGCTTTTAGATGTACCACTCATAAATCCTGATGCATCACTCATTTTCGTAGTCAATGCTGCATCTGGTGCGCAGCAGGCAGAAGCACAATGTGCTTTGATAACGGATGCGCTCAAAGCAGCGGGTCGAACGGGTGAATTTGTATTCGCCAAACCTAGTAATTTAGCTACAGTATCGCGGCAGGCCGTGCTCAAGGCTGCCATGTCGCACACTGCTGTCGTAGCGGTAGGTGGAGATGGCACTATCAGCACGGTGTCGCAAGCTGTGCATGCCGAAGGTTGCGCAATGGGTTTGATACCTTTGGGCACCTTTAATTATTTTGCACGTGCGCACGGCATTGCGTTAGACATTGAGCAAGCAATGCAGACAGTATTGCATTCAGCGGCCAAACCTGTGCAAGTGGCCACAGTGAATAAACAAGTTTTTTTGGTTAACGCCAGTTTGGGGCTGTACCCCACGCTATTGGAAGATCGCGAAGCCTACAAGGCGCGCTTTGGGCGTAGCCGTTTGGTGGCCTTGGGCGCCGCCTGCGTGACGCTGCTACGCGCGCACCGCCAGTTGCGCTTGCATATTGAGCGGGGCACTGAAGTGCAAGATGTGCGCACGACGACCTTGTTTGTGGGTAACAACCGACTTCAGCTTGCGCAAGTGGGCGTGCAAATAGGAGGACATTTAGGCGGCAGCGCGAGCACGCATGGCAAGGGCCGTATCGCCGCCGTTATGCTGCGACCCATAGGCACGTTGCCTATGGTTTGGCTTATGCTGCGCGGCACTATGGGTACACTGGGGGACGCGGACAGCGTAGAAAGTTTTGAGTTTGAACATATGTTAGTTAAACCACGGCTAGACCTCGGTAAAAGCAAAGTTAAAGTAGCCTTCGATGGTGAGGTGCATTGGATGCGTTGGCCTATTGAGTTTGAGGTGTCGCCAAAGCCTTTGTATTTGCTCAAACCCGACACAGATCAAGCATCTGGGATCATCGAACAAGGCGCGCCATGAGCGTGCTGCTGCACGTGTCAGACACGCATTTTGGTACCGAGCAGCCGCAAGTTCTAGAGGCTTTGGTTACGCTATCACTTCAGCTAAAGCCTGAACTGGTGGTGCTGTCGGGCGATATTACGCAACGCGCAAAGGCTAACCAATTTCTTGCTGCGCGTGCGTTTACGAAACGTCTGGGCGCACAAGTGCTGGCTATTCCCGGCAATCACGACATAGCGTTGTTTAACGTGATGGCAAGGCTGTTCAATCCCTATGCTCGATACATTGCAGCTTTTGGTGCGGATCTAGAACCTGTCTATTCATCGAACGACTTGCTGGTCGTTTGCGTGAACACCACTAGACGCTACAGACATATACATGGCGAGCTGTCTGACATGCAGATCAACCGTGTGGCGTCACTTCTAGGCATTGCACGCGCTGAGCAACTGCGTGTGGTAGTGGTACACCAACCAATCGCTGTGATGCGCCGTGAAGATGAGTCCAACCTTTTACGTGGACACAAGCGGGCGCTGAAGTGCTGGGCGCAGGCGGGTGCAAACTTGGTGTTGGGTGGGCATATTCACTTGCCTTATACGCTGCAGGTACCCGATGTTGTGCGACCCATGTGGGTGGTGCAAGCAGGGACGGCCGTATCTAGCCGCGTACGGCCTGGTGTACCTAATTCGGTAAACGTCGTTCGGTGGGAGCTTGGCGACATATCGACTGATGTGCAGGCCTCTTGTAGCACCGAGCAATGGGATTTTGATGCGAATAGGCAAATGTTCTGTTGCGTGAAAATCACCCCTATGCAAACTGAGCGCTCTGCAGCATAACTTTAGAAAGTAAAAAATGAACGACGCCTTGCTATGGATTTTGTCTGGCGGTTTAATCGTGCTGGGCTTGATTGGCACGGTGCTGCCTGCCTTGCCAGGTACGCTGTTTGTACTGGCCGGAATCGTCATGGGTGCATGGATTGACGATTTCACACGCATAGGTTGGTTCAGCGTGGTGACCGTGTCCGTGCTCGCCGTCATTGCCTGGGTGCTGGACTATGTAGCGGGGCTGCTTGGTGCTAAAAAAGCTGGCGCCAGCCGCTACGCCATTGCGGGCGCGGCTATCGGCACACTGGTGGGCATTTTTATGGGATTGGTCGGCGTGTTGTTTATGCCACTGGTCGGTGCTGCGTTAGGTGAGTACCTTGCCAGAAAGAACCACCAACAAGCCCTCAAAGTAGGCATATCAACATGGCTGGGCATCATGGCGGGCTTGGTTACTAAGGTAGTGATTGCCTTCATGATGATAGGCGTGTTTGTAGCAGCCTTGCTGATTTAAATTCCGAAAAAACAGAATATTACGATAATACATTTCTAAAAATACTGAATATTAATAGCTATCCTTCTACGTGTCGATTGAACTTAGGAGTGCACCGCAAGGCTTTGCACATTACTAATGTGAACGTTCTTCAGTCGTATATGTTTGGAGTTCAGCTATGAAAATTTTGATTTGGGTCATCACAGCATTGGTCGCACTGTTTGGAACTTTGCTAGTTGCAGTCATTGCTTTTACTGTAGGCTGGTTAAGCGATAACATGGCTGGTGGCGCAGATTGGGTCAATCAGCTGGCCCAAGTGCCTGTACCCGCTTGGTTATCTTTATACCTAGATTCTGCGATGATGGCGTTGGTGCGCACTGCGAGTGTGGGCGTGATTACCTCAGTTGCCACAGGCTTGCCTTGGCTAGCGCCTATGCTTGGTTGGGTAGCGCCAGTCTTGTGGGTAATGTGGCTGATTGTCTTGGTGGGCTTGCTGGTCTTGGCTGGCGGCTTGCATTATGCTGTCGGCCGTAGGCGTAAGAATAGTTAATCACAGGTTCTGCGCCTGCTTCAGGCTTAGCCAACAGGTGAAAGTGTCATAACTCGTTTTTAATTGGAATTTGACTCTAATTTACGGGGTTTATATTTGCTATATTTTTAATAGCAATTTAGACAATGAATACGCCGGCTAGAGGCATATTTCAGCACTATACGAGCTTAAATCGCGTCTGAAGCAGCTCTTCCAGCCCGAACTGCGCCAAAACTTCGCGTAAGTGGCTGGCAGCACTCGTTTTTTTCTGACCCGTGTATTTCGCGAGTATCAGCTCGTTCTTCATACTGTGCTCCCAGCCGACCAGCTCGGTCACCGTGACTTGGTAGCCGCTGGCTTCTAGGTAGAGGCAGCGCAGGACGTTGGTGATTTGGCTACCTAGCTCGCGGATGTGCAGGGGGTGGCGCCATAGTTCGGCTAGCGGGGTTTTGGCGACGGCTAGGCCGCGGTTATCCCTTAGTCTAGCGGCCACTTCAGCTTGGCAGCAGGGCACCAAAACCATGTATTTGGCACGCTTTTGCAGGCCGAAGGCGATGGCGTCGTCGGTGGCGGTGTCGCAGGCGTGCAAGGCGGTGACGATGTCGATTTGTGGGGGCAAGTCAGCCGATTGGGCGGATTCTGCGACGCTAAGGTTGAGGAAGGACATGCCTGTGAAATCTAGCCGTACGGCCAGTTCGCGGGATTTTTGGACGAGCTCAGCACGGGTTTCTATGCCGTAAATATGGCCCAACCTGCTGGTATTTGCCGCGTTAAAGAACAAGTCGTAAATGATAAAACCGAGATAGGACTTGCCTGCACCGTGGTCGGCAAGGGTCAAGCCTTTGTCCGAATCGGGCAGTTCAAGGAGGAGTTTTTCGATGAACCCATAGAGGTGGTAAACCTGCTTGAGTTTGCGGCGCGAGTCTTGGTTGAGCTTGCCTTCGCGGGTGAGGATGTGCAGCTCTTTCAATAGCTCAATCGACTGACCGGGGCGAATTTCTACGGCGACCAGATCGGGTTTAGCAATCGGGGTTGGCTTGGTTTTGACGGATTTCATGATGTGGGGTTCAATGTAGCACCAACTTGCAGCGCATCCCAGCCTTTGAGTCCCAAGCGCTCCATCGTTTGCATATTGACCTCAAAAATCGCCTCGGCTTCGGGGAAGGCTTCAACGGCTTGGTCGATACTGGATTCGCGCAGCAAATGCAAGGTGGGGTATGGGGCGCGGTTGGTGAAGTTGGTGATGTCGTCTGGCTCGGTGCCGGCGAACTGGTATTGGGGGTGGAAATTGGCGAGCTGGAGGGTGCCTTCAAGCTTCATTTTGGCGATGATTTTGTCTGCTTTGGCTAAAAAATCATTGAAATCCAGGAAATCTTGCAGGCAGTGTGGCGCTATTAAAAGCGTAGTATCGTAATCAATAGATACAGCGGTTATGTCCATATTGACAAGTGAATTTAGCTCATTTTTAAGATCATTTAAAAGCTCTGCAGGCGTTGTCGCTTCGCTCACGGCATAGCGAATCAAACCTTTGACATGGACGGCTTTGGCAAAGGGGCAGAGATTCAGACCGATGACGGCGTGCTCTAGCCAGCGTTGGGTGTCGAGGATGGCAGTCGCAGCGTCGTTGGCGATTTCAAGGTTATTCATGACGTGATGAAAACTTTTTTACCTGTCAAACGTTCGTGCTCGCGGGCGGCGAAGCGGTCTGTCATACCGGCGATGTAGTCGGCTACGGCGCGGTACAGGGTGACGGTGGCGGTTTTCTCGTCGTACTGGAACTGAGCGGGGTCGTTGCAATAGGCGGCGAACAGTACGACCACGATGTTTTGGGCGCGTTCTGTGGTTTCCATCACTTGCGGATGACGGTAGAGGTTGGCGAGTAAAAACCGATTTAATTCACTGCTTTGTAAGCGCATGTGTTCAGTGAAACTTACCAAAGGCTCGGATTGGCGCACATCGCTGATGCTTTTCGGGCTTGCTTGCTCAATATTTGCGGTGGTGGCGGCAATCACGTCATAGACCTGCGCACTGAGCATGCGGCGAATCGCCTCAAACAGCAAACGGCGACCGGTGAGCTGTGGGTATTGCTCCAGTGTTTCCAAACGGTAGGTTTCAAAAAGGCGGCAATCGCTGAGTTGGTCTAAGCTAAGCAAGCCTGAGCGCACACCGTCGTCGATGTCATGCGCGTTGTAGGCGATGTTGTCGGCTAAGTTGCACAGTTGGGCTTCCAAGCTGGGTGAGCGAAGTTGCGAATTCTCTAAAAAGCGCTCAGCCACGCCGTTTGGTTCAGCTGCCTCTAGTCGCTTGGCATTGCTGCGGGAGCAGTGTTTGAGAATACCTTCGCGGGTTTCAAAGCTCAGGTTCAGTCCGTTGTACTGCGGGTAGCGCTCTTCCAAATCGTCCACCACGCGCAGGCTTTGCAGGTTGTGCTCAAAGCCGCCGTGGTCGGCCATGCAAACGTTCAAAGCATCTTGCCCCGCATGGCCAAACGGCGTGTGGCCCAAGTCATGCGCCAAGGCAATGGCTTCGACCAAGTCTTCGTTGAGTTTGAGGGTGCGGGCGATGGAGCGGCCTAGTTGCGCCACTTCTAGCGAATGCGTCAATCGCGTGCGAAACAAATCGCCTTCGTGGTTTAAAAAAACCTGGGTTTTATAGACCAAGCGCCTGAAGGAGGTGCTGTGAACGATGCGGTCGCGGTCTCTGGCGAACTCGGTGCGGGTGGGCGCGGCAGGCTCTGGGAAGCGACGGCCACGCGATTGCGCAGGGTCACACGCGTATGGCTGCAAGGTCATGCTTACTTTGAATTAGCTAGGAATTAGCTACAAGCGGCGATAACTTCGCGCACCAACGCATCAGGCGCTGTTTGCACCACGCACTGGCCGGGCTGGTTGATCAAGATGAATTTGATTTCGCCAGCTTCGGCTTTTTTGTCTACGCGCATGAGTTCCAAATAGCGATCAGCGTTTGCCTGAACATTTGGCGCTAAGGCAGGTGCAGCGGTAGGTAACCCCGCTTTTTTAATCAAGGCAGTTAATCGAGTCACGAACGCAGCGTCCATCAAACCGAGGCGTTGAGATAGCTGTGCCGCCATCACCATACCGCATCCCACAGCTTCGCCATGTAGCCATGCCCCATAGCCTAAACCCGCTTCAATAGCGTGACCAAAGGTGTGACCAAAATTCAATATCGCCCGCAAGCCGGCTTCGCGCTCGTCTTGACTGACGACCCAGGCTTTGATCTCACAGCAGCGTTTTACAGCATGCGCCAACGCGGCTGAATCGCGTGCCAGCAAAGCGTCGATATTCGCCTCAATCCAGTCAAAGAACACCATATCAGCGATGGGGCCGTATTTGATGACTTCAGCTAAACCAGCGCTGAGTTCGCGCGCTGGCAAGGTGTTGAGTGTGCTCAAATCGCACAGCACCAATTGCGGCTGGTAGAACGCACCGACCATGTTTTTGCCTAACGGGTGGTTGATGCCGGTCTTACCACCTACAGAGGAATCAACCTGCGCGAGTAATGTTGTAGGCACTTGAACGAAAGGCACGCCACGCATGTAGCTGGCAGCTGCAAAACCCGTCATATCGCCCACTACACCACCACCTAAAGCAAAAAGCGTGGTTTTGCGGTCGCAGGAATGCTTGAGCAGATCGTCAAAAATCAGATTGAGTGTTTGCCACGTCTTGTGCGCTTCACCATCTGGCAAAACGATGGTGTGGATGGTTTTGTACCTGTCTTTTAACGATTCTTGCAGCCGAGAAGCGTAAAGCGGCGCTATCGTTGTATTGCTGACGATAACGGCTGCGCTGGCTTTTGGTAGACCGTCAAATACAGTGGCATCGTCGAGCAGCGACGCTGCAATGTGAATGTTGTAGCTGCGATCAGCGAACTCAATATGTACTATTTCACGGGCTTGAGCAGAAGTGTTTGCGCTAGAAGTCATCGCACAATTTTAAGTCAATCAAGATTTGAAGATTTAGTGAGGGAGCGAATGAGGAGAAAGCACACCAGCAAGCTCTAGTTGCATGACGACCATGTTGAGTAAATTAGCTACCGATGGACGACCCGTTTCAACAACAAAGTGTGCGGTTTCTCGATACAGTGGGTCGCGAATGGCATACAAATCACGCAGACGAGTTAAGGGATCATCGACTTGCAACAAAGGGCGCAGCAAGTCATGCCGCAAACGGCGGAAAATCTCTTCTGGGGATGAACGCAGATAAACCACCTGACAACGTGCATGCAGGTGCTCGCGATTGGCCAAGCGCAAAACGCTGCCTCCACCAGTCGAAAGAACACCGTGGTGAGTTTGTGTCAAATCGTCAATGACTGATTCTTCAACATCTCGAAAGCTATCCTCGCCTTCGCGCTCGAAGTATTCACGAATAGAGCAACCTAAGCGTTGCTCAATCACATGATCAGTGTCTATTGAGACAAGACCTAAACGCCTAGACAGCTGCCGTCCAATGGTCGATTTACCAGAACCAGGAAGTCCTACAAGTGCAATCCGTATCACTGCATCTCACACAAATTATCTGGCAGAAATTCGATCTGTGATCATTTTTGGAGTGATGAACACTAGGAGTTCGCGTTTTGCAGTATTTTTTGTTTTAGTTTTAAACAAATTTCCCAGTAATGGAACATCACCCAAAATAGGAACCTTTGTTTCGCCATCAGTTTCTTCCAATATAAAAATTCCACCGATAACAACTGTACCGCCATTTTCCACCAGTACATTTGTTTTGATATGTTTGGTATTGATGGCAACTGTACCAAGTAATAGCTCACCACGACTATCTTTGTTGATGTCCAGATCCAAAATAATGTTGCCTTCAGGCGTTATTTGTGGCGTAA
The DNA here is from genome assembly GCA_031422495.1 of Polaromonas sp. GTDB lineage: Bacteria > Pseudomonadota > Gammaproteobacteria > Burkholderiales > Burkholderiaceae_C > Aalborgiella. The sequence goes on from JANPLX010000089.1 coordinate 19,493, forward strand.
CTTCAAGCTTCAACGACGCTTTGCGGAAAGCCAAAGTTGTTCCTCCGTTTGGAGCAGTAACTTGATACGGGTATTCAGTGCCTTGCTCAATCAGTGCTTTGGTTTGGTCAGCTGTCACGATACGTGGACTCGCCACTACTTTACCTTTACCATCGTTTTCTAAAGCAGATAGTTCTAGCGTTAAAAAACGTCCTGCGACACTGCTAAACAACGAAACGCCAAGACTTGCTGGGCTAAAACCACCTAAGCCTGTTGCTCCTAAACTTAATAGCTGTCCACCGCCAGATCCCCCAGGTGTCTCTCCAGTGATACCGGATACGGCATTGTAACTAGGGCCAAATGCTAGGCGATTTCCGCCATTTGCACCACCGGTAATTTGCGTCCCCGCTTGGCCACCACGAATGCCCGTTAAATCGCTACCACCCCATTTAACACCTAATGATTTGCCAAACGTATCTTCCGCCTCAACAATACGAGCCTCGATGAGTACTTGTCGAATTGCTATATCAAGTTTGCTAATCAACTCTTGCACTTGCTCTAACTTAGAAGGAATATCTGTGACGAACAATTGGTTAGTGCGTGGCTCAGCTATAACACTTCCACGCTGCGACAAAAGACCGCGTGCGCTAGTAGCAGTACCTGTATTGGTATTGCTTGGTTGAATTTGAAGTGCAATTTCAGCAGCTTTGGTGTAATTCAACTGAAACGATTGAGTCTTGAGTGGTTCTATATTTTGAATTGCAGCTTTGGCCTCAAAGTCTTGTTTTTCTTTAGCAGCAAGCTCGTCTTTCGGCGCAATCCAAAGAACATTACCCGTTTTGCGCATGCCTAAGCCTTTAGCTTGCATGATGATATCTAAAGCTTGATCCCAAGGCACATCTTTCAAACGCAAAGTCACAGCGCCAGCAACAGAGTCAGATGTGATGATATTGAAATTTGTAAAGTCAGCAATCACTTGTAGCAATGAGCGAATTTCAATATTTTGAAAATTAAGCGACAATTTTTCACCATTAAAACCAACACCTTGTGTTAATTTGGCAGGATCAACTTTTAGGGCGCGTACTTCGATGACAAACTGGTTGTCACTTTGGTAGGCTGAATGCTCCCAAGCACCTTTTGGCTCAATCACCATGCGTACACGGTCACCCGTTTGGAATGTCGATATCGCTTGCACAGGTGTTCCAAAATCAGTCACGTCTAAGCGACGACGTAGGCCTTCTGGCATACTGGTCTTCAAGAACTCTACGACCAAATTTTGACCTTGTGTGCGAATATCCACGCCCACTTGGTTATTTGCCAAGTCAACTACAATACGGCCTGAATTATCTGTACCACGACGGAAATCAACATCCTTCAAAGCTAAGGTTGCGGTGTTGAGATTTTCCGCAAAAACTGCAACTGGTTTATCTGTAGTTGAAGCCGCTACGGGATCCAAAAATACCAACAATGATTTGCCTGATATTTGTGTTTTGTACGTGACCGATTGCTTCAAATTCAAAACCACGCGGGTTTTATCACCTGCCTGGATGACGTTGGCTGATCGAACATTGCCTTGGTTGATGGCGATTGCGGATTGTGTAGAACCGCTTCCCACATTCTGTAAATCAAGCACGACACGTGCAGGTGTTTGAATTGAGAACCCTACAGGCGGTGCGGCCAAAGCTTGCGTCATTTCGATTTTAACTACCTCAACACCGGACTGGATTGATGTTGTGACAGACTCAATGACGTTTTGCGCCATTGCAGTCATTGTTAAAAACATCAATAGCAACGCGGCAGAAGCATTACTAATGGTTTGCAGCAACGCGTTTTTTCGATGGAATGTCGGCTTTTTAATCCGTACGTGTTGCATTGATTGAGTTATGGGTATTTGTGTGTATTTCATTTGTCTTTCGCTTGCAGTCGCAAGTCCACTTTTCGTTCAATCCATTCACCAGAGGCATCTTGCGCAATTTCTCGAAGCACGATTTCAGAATCAGAGATTTTTGTGATGCGGCCATAGTTTTGACCAACGTAATTACCAACTTTTGCCTGGTATAGCAATTTATCAACGAGCAACAAGGCGACTAATGTATTTTTCTTATTCAATGTGCCTACCATTGAAACGGTGTCTAGTGGAAAACTTTCAAGCACCTCTTTTCTCCGTGCTAATTCTGGGGAAATCAAAGCCAAGTTTGCTGCTGATTGTGAAGAATCTTTGCGTAAAGCTTGTAATAACTTTTGGTTATTGAATGGCTCCGTGGCAGATTCTTGTGTATAGGCTTGTGGTTTAAACTTTTTAGGCTCAGCGACAGGTGTTATTCTTGACGGTGTATTTCCTTTTTGCTCAACCATCCATTGCTGCAACTCCGCATCATTACCGCCAAAGCAACCAGTCAGCAGCACTAAGCTTGACAATGC
>JANPLX010000090.1:0-7186 GCA_031422495.1 Polaromonas sp.
GCATGCAAAATCCGCTTGCAGGCTACTATAAACGTCGCCGTACGCAAACTCACCTTGTGCTCCTCAGCCACAGCCCACACGCCAGCAAACGCGTCTTTCATGATTTTGACCAAACGCTTGTTGATCTCTTCTTCATCCCAGAAGAAGCTTGAGAAATCCTGCACCCACTCAAAATAGCTCACCGTCACGCCGCCCGCGTTGGCAATCACGTCGGGCAGCACCAGCACGCCACGTTCTTGCAAAATGTCGTCCGCAGTCGGCGTCGTCGGACCATTTGCGCCTTCAATCACCATTTTGGCTTTGATCTTGCCGGCATTGGCTTCTGTGATTTGTGATTCCAGTGCCGCTGGAATCAAAATATCGCATTCCACTTCCCAAAACAACTCGTTTTTGAGCACTTCAGCCCCTGCAAAATTAGCAGCGCTGCCCGTTTCCGCCACGTGCTTAAGCAGTGCAGGAACATCCAAACCGCTAGCTTTGTAGATCGTGCCACCATGGTCTTGCACCGCCACCACCTTCGCGCCAGCCTCGGTAAACAGCCGCCCAGCCACGCCACCCACATTGCCAAAACCTTGCACTGCGATACGTGCGCCTTTGATTTCTAACCCGATATGCTTCGCCGCTTCCACGCCCACCGTAAACACGCCGCGTCCCGTCGCGTCTTTGCGACCTAACGAACCACCCAAGTGAATCGGTTTGCCCGTAACAACGCCGGTCGCCGTCGCGCCTTCGTTCATGGAGTACGTATCCATCATCCACGCCATGATCTGCTCATTGGTGTTCACATCTGGTGCGGGGATGTCTTTGGTGGGGCCGATAATGATGCCGATCTCGCTGGTGTAGCGTCGTGTCATCCTTTCTAGCTCACCTAAGGACAGCGTTTTCGGGTCGACGCGAATACCACCTTTCGCACCACCGTAAGGCACATTCACAGCAGCGTTTTTAATAGACATCCAAGCCGACAGCGCCATCACTTCAGATAGCGTCACATCTTGGTGAAACCGCACGCCACCCTTGCCTGGCCCGCGTGAGGTATTGTGCTGAACACGGTAGCCCTCAAAATGCCTGATCGAGCCATCGTCCATGTGAATTGGCACATCCACAATCAATATCCGCTTAGGTCGCTTCAGTGTCTCTGCCCAGCGCGCAAGATTGCCCAAGTAGGGCACGACACGGTCTACTTGTTGCAGGTAATTACCCCAAGGGCCGAGGTTGTCAGCTTGCAGGTAAGAAGGGATTTGCGAATTCATCGGAGTACCGATGGCTGCGGCGACTGAGGCGTGGGTGCTAGGGTGCAACATGACATGTCCTTGTGGGTTAGTAAATGACAAGCCGAAGCTTAAAACTCTCCACCGAACTTGTCCAACGCCAAGAATGCAGCTAGTTATGCAAAAAATGCATTGGCTAGGATTTAAAGCATCAAGTTAAATCTACTTAAAATTCGCTAAAAAATGCGATAAATCATCAATATCTGCATCTTTCAGCCCATAGGCCGCCGCAGTCATGTTTGAGTCTCGACCAGGGCCTGGGTTGTCACGAAATTGCTTCAGAGAGAGTTTCAAAAACGCTTCATGTTGTCCTGCCAATCGTGGAATCTGGCTCTGTCCGCTGTAATTTGGTAAATGACAAGTGCCACAAAGCATTTTTTTCGACGTTTCTTGACCACGCAAATAACTGGCTTGGTTCACCGCTTCCGTAGCCGTTTTGACCGGTTTTTGCTCTGAAAAATACTGCCCGAGCGCTACAAAATCTTCGTCTTTGAATTTGTCGAGCATGCCTTTCATTTGTGGCACATCGCGAATACCTTCACGAATCAACACCAACTGGTTTTCAATAAATACCTTGGGTTGCCCTGCCAATGAAGGCGTCGTCGGGATTTGCGAATTGCCATTCGCACCGTGGCAGGCCACGCACAACGCTAATTGAGACGGGTTTGCTTGCTGCGCATTCGCACCTTGAAAACAAAAAAGCAGGGCCGCTGCTGCCAGAGCCCTGCTGATTTGATTCATGGTGTTGTGCGAATTCTGTCGCTTATGGCTTGGCATATGAGATGCGGTAAATCGCACCCATTTGCTCGTCAGACACCAGCATAGAGCCATCTGGCATTTGCAGCAAGTAAGCTGGGCGACCAGAGAAGGCTTGGGTTTGTGTGTCCAAGAAACCTGTCAAAAACGGCGTTGTTTTCGCGTTTTTACCATCGTTGTCGGCTTTCACCATCACGACATCAAAACCATTTTTGCTGCTGCGGTTCCAAGAACCTTTGCGTGCAATGAAGGCTGCATTTTTGTACTCGGCTGGGAACATATTACCGGTGTAAAACTGCAAACCCATCACCGCAGAATGACCACCCATGGCTTGCACCACTGGCGTTACGCCTTCACACGGATTGGCTTTTTTGATGTCAGCGTCAGGCACGTTGCCCACGTGACAGTATGGGAAGCCAAAGTTTTGTCCTTTTTGGCTCAAACGGAACAATCCGTCTTCCGGCGAATCGTCACCCATCCAGTCGCGCCCGTGGTTAGTAAACCAAAGCTCTTTGGTGACAGGATGCCAGTCAAAGCCTAGCGTGTTGCGCACGCCTGTGGCAATCACTTCCATGCCAGAGCCATCTGGGTTGTAGGTCCGAATTTGTGCATACTCTGGGCTAGGTAGCACGCAGATATTGCATGGCGCGCCAAAGGGTACGTACATCTTGCCATCGGGGCCAAAACGCATGTATTTCCAATTGTGATGCTTCTCTTTTGGCAGCTTGAAAACAGCTGTCATATCGACGGGCTGCACATTCGGGTTAGCTTCAATGCCGTCGTAGCGCAGCACTTTGTCAACCGCCATCACGTACAAATTACCTTTGTACATCGCAGTGGCAGGCTGGTCTAACTTGTCAACCAGCACGCGGCTGGTGCGCTGGCCGTCCGCGTCGGTGATTTCATACACGCGGCCCAGCGGGCGCGTACCCGCATAAATCTTGCCACTTTCACCACGAGACATGGCACGCACGCCTGGCGTGCCCGTTGACCACAGCTCAATCTTGAAGCCAGGCGGTAGTTTCAACTTGCTCAGCTGAATGTCTGCAGCAGGGGTCACGGTTAATTTGCCAGCCAAAGGTGCTAAAGGCGAGGTTGCTTGCACTGCAGAGCGGCCTTGTTGCCAAGCCGGTGCTGGCGCAGCTGCAGCTGGTGCAGCCGTTGGCGCTGCTGCGACAGGCGCTGCAGCCATGGGCGGCGTGCTTTGGCAGCCACTCAGAGCGACTAAGACAAGTGATCCCAGTAGGGTCAATTTATTCATCAGATAAGTCTCCTTGTAGATTTGAAATGTGAGGTATGCCTTCAAATTGTAGGCATGCCAACTTACGGGGAAATACCTAGTCTGACACCTTGGGGACAGTGGCTTCGTTGATCTGGTCAAGTAGGCGCTCGGGCTGCGTGGTTTGTTCCATCAACTGCATATCGGGGTGCTCCTCAAAATCAGCGCCCACTTTGTCTGCGATGCTGCGCAGCATTTTAAGCATCTGGGTGTTGCCCTGCTCCGTGAGCAGGTTGATCTGCAAGTCCAAGTGGCTGCGCTGCTTGTCCATCTTAGCTTCTTGGTTCTGGCTCATCAAAATGAATGCGGAGAGAAAGATAGCCTCAATAGAAAGCATAAAGTTCAATAAAGTGAAAGGCAAGGGATCGTAATGAACGAGCACCCAAGGCGAGGTGTTATACGCAATCCAAAGGGTAAAAATCACCATATGGATCCATACAAACGTCATGGATCCACAAAACGCTGCCACATAGCTAGCAAAGCGCTGGGCAAAGGTACTGCCTGATTGGACTAGTCGTTCTTTCTCTAGTATGGCCTGCAAATTACGGTCAGTTAGTGTATCTATACTTTGCTGGCTGGTGTTTGTGGAATCAGTCACATTATTCGGATTGGTCATGGTCAGTCTCCTGAAGTTGCTTCAAGAGCATGCTACTACTTGCACCGCGCTGCAGATGAGGTACAGCCATGCTAAACCGCAATTTGCGGCATTCTCCTACAGCGATGCATTCATCCGCTGCTAGCGCGAATATTAACGGCTGCGGAGGCTTTATTAGATACGAATTTAGCTATAAATAGTATAGCTGCTTAGGCAATAAATACGCCGGCTAGAATCAAATATTGCCCTTATAAACCACCTTCGAAACCATCCAATACATTCGAAGCATTCACTCCCAGTTCCTTCGCTGCATAGCCACCCTCTAAGATAAACACCGTCGGCAAAGCTAATTGTTTCAACTGCGCTCCCAAGGTCAAATAATCGTTCGATTGCAACGCAAACGTCGAAATCGGGTCATCTGCAAACGTATCTAAACCTAGCGAAACCACCAAGGCTTCTGCACCAAATTTTTTTACTTTATCGCAAGCAGTAGTCAAAGCTGCAAACCAAACCGCTCTGGAACTACCTGCTGGCAGAGGCAAGTTCAGGTTAAACCCGTTACCCGCACCTTCGCCCATTTCGTCGGCATGCCCCAAGTAAAACGGGTATTCCGTGCGTGGGTCGCCGTGAATGCTGACGAACAGCACATCCGCACGGTCGTAAAAAATACTCTGCGTGCCATTGCCGTGGTGGTAGTCCACATCCAAAATAGCCACTTTGGCGCAGCCTTGGTTTCGTAAGGTTTGCGCCACCACCGCCGCATTGTTCAAAAAACAATACCCACCCATGAAGTCCGCTCCCGCGTGGTGGCCTGGCGGGCGGGTCGCGCAAAATACTGCTTTTACGGCTGATTTGATAGGTGATTCGCCAGAACCCCCAGCGACCCCAGCGACATACACCGCCGCACTAGCCGCCGCATCCGCCCCCGCCTTAGCCGCCGCCCACGTTCCCGCCACCATCGGGCTGCCATTGTCCATGGAATACAACCCCAGCTTCGCCGTGAAATTCTGCGGCTCCACATCGCTGCGCAGCGTGCGCACCGGCCAAACGGACGGGAAGGGCTGCCGTGCTGCATTACCCGCATCCACAGCGACCCATTGCGCCCAAGCCGTCTCTAAAAACGTCAAATAACGCGCTGAATGCACCTGTCGCAATACCTCAGAGCTATCCACACTCGACTCTCTGATTTCATGCCCACGCTCAATAAGCTCAGTCCGAACAAAATCCGCCCGCGCCGGCGATTCAAAACAAGCCACCCGTTCACCCCGGAAGAACTCGTATTCAGGGGCGTGGAGGTGGTGTTGTGGGGTGAAGTAGGTGATCATTGATGTGAGAATTTACTATAAATAAAATAGCACCTCAGGCAATAAATACGCCGGCTAGGTGCCAATTTAGCCCTCTAAAACCGCAGTTTACAACCCAAACTGCAATTCCGCCAACCGCGCGTACAAACCACCTTTCGCCACCAGTTCAGCATGCGTACCTTGCTCAGCAATCTGCCCATGATCGAGGACTATTATTCGGTCGGCTTGCTGGATGGTGGCTAGGCGGTGGGCGATGACTAGGGTGGTGCGGTCTTTCATGGCGGACTCTAAGGCGGCTTGGACCATGCGTTCGCTTTCGGCATCCAGGGCGCTGGTGGCTTCGTCTAATAGCAGCAAGGGCGGGTTTTTCAGCATGGCGCGGGCGATGGCGATGCGTTGGCGTTGGCCGCCGGACAGGCGCACGCCGCGTTCGCCCAAAAAGGTGTCGTAGCCTTCGGGCAATTTGGCGATGAACTCGTCGGCAAAGGCGGCTATGGCGGCGGCTTTGACATCGTCGTCTGTGGCTTCTGGCTTGCCGTAGCGGATATTTTCTAAGGCACTGGTCGAGAAAATAACTGCATCTTGCGGGACGATGCCGATGCGGCTGCGCAAATCTTGCAAATTCAAGGTCTTGGTTTCCACACCGTCCAGCTTGATGCTGCCCGTTTTCGGGTCGTAAAAGCGCAGCAACAGCTGGAAAACCGTGCTTTTGCCCGCACCGCTGGGGCCAACCAGTGCCACAGTTTCGCCAGGTTTAACGTCCAAGGTGAATTTGGTTAGCGCTGTTTGCAGTGGACGGGATGGGTAGTTGAACTCAATCGCTTCAAATTTAATAGCGCTTCCGGCAGTAGATACGCCGGCTATAGCCGGATTTTTAGGGGATTGAATGGGGGAATTGGTGTCCAGCAGCTCCATCAAACGCTCAGTCGCACCGGCGGCGCGTAGCAAGTCGCCGTAGGTTTCGCCCAGCACGGCAAAAGCGCTGGCCAGGATGATGATGTAAACCACCGTTTGCCCCAAATGCCCCGCCGTCATCGTGCCCTGCATCACCGCCTGCGTGCCTTGGTACAAGCCCCAAAGCAAGCCCGCGCTGGTGGCGATGATGATGAAAGCGACCAAAATGGCGCGCGCTTTGCTGCGGGTGACGGCAGTTTTGAAGCCGTTGTTGGTGGACAAGTCGAAGCGGGCGGCTTCTTTGTCCTCCGCCGCGTAGCTTTGCACCACGGGGATGGCGTTCAGCACCTCAGCAGCGATGGCGCTGGAGTCAGCAATGCGGTCTTGGCTGGCGCGGGATAGGTTGCGCACCTTGCGGCCAAACCACATCGCAGGCATGACGATAAGCACCAAGACCAGCAGCACTTGTAGCATCACATACGGGTTGGTCCAAATCAAAATACCCAGTGCACCGATGCCCATCACCGCGTTGCGCAGGCCCATAGACAGAGACGAGCCAACAACCGTTTGCACCAATGTGGTATCTGCAGACAGGCGAGACAGCACTTCGCCCGTTTGCGTCGTTTCAAAAAACTCGGGGCTTTGGCGCAAAACGTGCGAATAGACCGCGTTGCGAATATCCGCCGTGACGCGTTCGCCCAGCCAGCTCACGGTGTAAAACCGCGCGGCGCTGAACACGCCCAGCGCCACTGCCACACCAAATAGCGCGAAAAAGTGGTTGCGCAGCGCCATCACAGACGCGCCTTTGTCTGTGCTGATCAAACCACCGTCAATCAAACTGCGAAGCGCGAGTGGGAAGGCGAGAGTCGACACAGCCGCCATCACCAAAAACAGCAAAGCCAGCCCGATTTGCAGCTTGTAAGGCCGCAAAAACGGCAAAAGCCCCGAGATAGAGCGCGGGGAAGTGCCTTTTGGGCGGTCAGAAACTGTGGTCATTTAAAGTAGTTCGCGGAAATGATTGGAATTGCAAGTTGCAAAATAGGTTTAAGCGAGATTATCCTCTCGGTCTTCCTGTATTTTTCCCCACTTT
>JANPLX010000091.1:0-15086 GCA_031422495.1 Polaromonas sp.
GTGAAAAGCGAGATGTAGCCGAAAAAGCGGTTATAGCCCTCATCCTCTTCCATATACCCAATGGTGTAAATGTGCACCATCAACGATACAAACGTGACTACACACATCATCATGGCAGTGAGGCCATCAACGAGAAAGCCAATTTCCATCTTCAAGCCACCAACGACCATCCATGTATAAAGCGTTTCGTTAAAGCGTGCTCCGTCATAGATCACACTTTGAAGCGTCATCGCTGATAAAACAAAAGCCACTGCCACACCCAATATAGTTAGCGAATGACTCAATCGTTTGCCGATCCAATTACCACCTAAGGTAGTACCAAAAACACCAGCCAAGACGGCACCCAATAGCGGTGCCATAGGCACTGCCAAAAGGGTTGTTGCTGAAAGCGTTGCACTCATCGTTATGATCTCTTTGATTCTTTTTACTTCGTCTTAATTTCTTTAAGTCGTTTTAATTTAAGTGCTACTAGCCTTTGAGCGCATCTAGCTCATCCACATTGATGCTAGATTTATTACGAAATAAAAGCACCAAAATTGCCAGACCTATGGCAGATTCTGCTGCTGCAACTGTCAAAATAAAGAATACGAAAATTTGACCGTGCATATCGCCTAAATAATGAGAGAAAGCCACGAAATTGGTATTCACGGCCAAGAGCATCAACTCAATAGCCATCAACAAAACAATCAGGTTTTTACGGTTCAAAAAAATACCAATGATAGATAGCGAGAACAACATCGCGCCTAGCACCAAAAAATGCCACAAAGATAAGATCACGCTTTTTTCTCCCCTACTGGCGTCGCTTGAAATGCAGGTGCATCGCTAGCAACTTCAGACACAGATACAGGTAACGCCTCTAGAGTTGCTTTCATTTTGATGACTTGCATGCGATCACGTGCCTTCACTCTGACTTGGTCGGCAGGATTTGTGTATTTGCTGTCTTTGCGTTCACGTAAAGTCAAAGCTATTGCCGCAATGATGGCAACTAACAATATGACAGCAGCAATCTCAAGTGGGTATAAATATTGTGTGTAAAGCAACACACCTAAATCTTTGGTGTTTGAAACTTGTGCTAACTTGCCAACCGCAGGAGCGATAGCGTTTACCATTTTGGGAACTTCGGTTCCACGGTAGTTGCCGATAAGCACCCAAGACATTTCAAGCGCAATGATGGCGCCAAAAACACCGATCAAAGGAAAATTCTTCCAAAAGCCAACCCTGATGCTGTCAATATTGACATCCAACATCATCACAACAAACAAGAATAGAACCATCACTGCACCAACGTAAACCAATACGAGCGCAATTGCCAAGAACTCTGCTTGCAACAACAACCAAATACCTGCAGCTTGGAAAAATGCTAGCACTAAATACAGTGCTGCGTGCACTGGGTTACGCGCTGTGATAACTCTGAATGCTGCAAACAGCATGAGTGCCGAGAATAAATAAAAAAGCCCAGTCTTGACGTCCATGAATCTATACTTTTATATGGGTCTGTAATTTAATAAAATTTAGCAAAATTTAATTCAGCGGTATTTCGCATCAGCCGCACGATTTGCAGCGATTTCTGTTTCATATCGATCACCCACTGCCAATAGCATTTCTTTGGTGAAATACAAATCGCCACGTTTTTCGCCGTGGTACTCAAAAATATGCGTCTCCACAATAGAGTCCACTGGGCAACTTTCTTCGCAGAAACCGCAAAAAATGCATTTAGTCAAATCAATGTCATACCTGCTAGTACGACGGCTTCCATCTTCACGGACATCAGACTCGATGGTGATAGCCATTGCGGGACAAACTGCTTCACATAGTTTGCAGGCAATACAGCGCTCTTCGCCGTTTTCGTAACGACGTAGGGCATGTAGACCACGGAAACGTGGACTAGCTGGTGTTTTTTCTTCTGGAAATTGGATCGTAATTTTACGACGGAACATGTATTTCCCGGTCAAAACCATGCCTTTGAATAATTCTACAAGCATGAAGCTCGATAGGAAATCCTTCAATGAAAAGGGCGCAGTAGTGAGTCGATTTACGAGTGGTGTTGTTAGAGTTGACATATTGACTTCACCTTACTTCCAAATATTCCAAGAGGTCTGCATCCAAGCGCCGACCACAATCAACCAAACCAAGGTTACTGGAATGAATATTTTCCAACCCAAACGCATAATTTGGTCATAACGGTAACGCGGAAATGTTGCGCGAACCCAAATGAAAATAGTAACTAAAAAACCAGTTTTGATACCTAACCATATCCAACCGGGGATCCAATCCAAAACGGCTATAGGCGACAACCAACCACCCAGGAACATGATTACAGCCAAAATAGCAACCAACCACATGTTGGCATACTCAGCCAAGTAGAACATGGCATAAGACATGCCTGAATACTCAACCATGTGTCCGGCAACGATTTCAGACTCGCCTTCAACCACGTCAAATGGATGTCTGTTGGTTTCAGCCAACCCAGAAATAAAATAAACCATAAAAATAGGCAGCAAAGGTAACCAATTCCAAGAAAGGAATTTCAAGCCTAAGTAAGAGTAGTCACCATTTACAAACATGCCCCTAGCCTGCGAGGTGACGATATCCGTCATATTCAAACTGGCTGAAACCATCAACACGACAACCAAACAAAAACCCATAGCAATTTCATAGCTGACCATTTGTGCAGAAGCACGCATCGCACCTAAAAACGCATATTTTGAATTGGATGCCCAACCAGCAATGATCACGCCATAGACTTCCATCGACGTGATGGCCATAACAAAAAGCAAGCCTGCGTTGATGTTTGATAACGCTACTTCTGGACCGAAAGGAATAACCGCCCAAGCCGCAAGTGCCGGCATGATGGTCATGATGGGACCAAGCAGAAATAGACCTTTGTTTGCGGCCGCAGGCACCAAAATTTCTTTGGTTAAGAGCTTAAGCGCATCTGCAATGGGTTGCAGCAGTCCTAATGGACCAACGCGATTAGGACCAAGACGGATTTGAATCCATCCAATAAGCTTACGCTCCCACAGAGTCAAATACGCCACGGCGCCCAATAAAGGCAGCACCACGCACATTATTTTGATGAGAATCCAAAGCACAGGCCAGACCAAGGTAGACCACCATGCTGCACCAATCAAACCAAAACCAAAGTTATAGATTGCATCAATCATGCATGCACCTCAAGTGCTGGCGTCGATATCAATTTTGCATCTGCAGTCATTTGCAATGAGCCAGCGCGGCGAACGATACCGTCTATCTGATAAATAGTAGCAGTTACTGGCTGCGTAGTTGGTTCAGAAAGATCAAGAGCCATTGAGCTTGTATTTCCCAATTTTTCAACAGGAATAGTACTCAATAACGTCGACTGTCCGGTAACTTTACTGAGCACATCAGTTGAGGTATCAAAATCAAAATCTGGTATCTCAAGCATATTTGCTAAAACACGAAGTACTTTCCAAGCTGGGCGCGTTTCACCCAAAGGCTTTACGACGGCGTGGAAACTTTGTAAACGTCCTTCCGCATTCGCGAAAGTACCTGATGTTTCCGTAAACGGAGAAATCGGCAATATCACGTCGCAAAAATCCATATTCGCTTTGAATGGGCTCATGCTAACCACCATTTGTGCTTTGCCAAGTACGTTTTTAGCTTGGGCAAGAGCTGCAGAGTCAAACTCAGGCTCGTTATTCAACAAAATAACTGCTTTTAAGCCACCAGCCAACATCTGACCCGCATTCAAGCCACTTTTCTGAGGCTGCGCGCCTACCCATTGCGCGCCAACCGTATTACCAGCTTCAGTTAAATAGCCTACGCTCGCTCCTGTATGCAAACCAATCCAATTAGCAAGAGCTAGCAGGCTCGAGGCCTTAGGATGGTGCGCAGCTGCATTACCCAACAATATTGCTTTATGTTCACCACTCAGCATGGAGGCAGCTATGTTTTTTACTTCATCAGTCACAGCGGCAACTGCTGGTGCATCAATTCCCTTTGATAAAGCAACTGCTGCAGCCACTTCAGCCAGTGCTTTAGACCAATGCTCAGAACCCACTAAATACGCATTAGTCGGCGTATATGTTGAATCTATTGCTACTGAATTTATAGCATTAACAGCGCAGCCTTTGCGAACTGCTTGTCTAATACGATGAGCAAACAATGGATGCTCTTTGCGAATATTCGAACCAACAATCAATACTCGGCCAAGGTTTGACAATGAAGCAATACTCGTTCCCAACCAGCGGACTTGTCCGGCAGCAGGAAACTCAGCGTTTCGCAAACGGTAATCAATGTTGTCACTGCCTAAGCCGCGCATCAAACCAGCAGCAAGGTACAGCTCTTCAAGTGTTGATTGCGGACTGACCAACGCACCCAAACTCGCAGCACCATGGTCTGCTTTGATTTGCTTCAAACCATTGGCCACGTATTCAAGCGCCGTCTGCCAATCAACCGTTTTCCACTCGCCGCCATGCTTGATCATGGGGCTTGTCAAACGCTCATCTGAGTTCAAAGCCTCATAAGAAAACCGATCGCGGTCAGAAATCCAGCACTCATTGACTTCCTCATTCTCAAGAGGCACAACACGCATTACTTTGTTATTTTTGACTTGAATGATCAGGTTTGCACCCGTCGAATCATGCGGACTGATAGATTTACGGCGGCTCAACTCCCAGGTACGGGCGCTATAGCGGAACGGCTTGCTGGTCAAAGCCCCAACTGGGCAAATGTCAATCATGTTGCCTGACAGCTCAGAGTCAATAGTTTGTCCCAAGAATGTCTCAATCTCAGCATGCTCGCCACGGTGGGACATGCCCAACTCCATGACGCCAGCAACTTCTTGGCCAAAACGAACGCAGCGTGTGCAATGGATGCAGCGACTCATTTCTTCCATGCTGATGAGTGGGCCGACATCCTTGTGGAAAACAACACGCTTTTCTTCTTCGTAACGCGACGTTGAGCCACCATAACCCACGGCCAAATCTTGCAATTGGCATTCACCACCTTGATCGCAAATCGGGCAATCCAATGGGTGATTGATCAACAAAAATTCCATGACAGATTGCTGCGCTTTGATTGCTTTTTCGCTTTTGGTTCGAACAATCATGCCCTGAGACACTGGTGTGGCACATGCAGGCATAGGTTTCGGCATTTTTTCCACATCGACCAAGCACATACGGCAGTTCGCTGCGATGCTGAGTTTCTTGTGGTAGCAGAAATGTGGGATGTACGTTCCTGCTTGCTCAGCGGCGTGCATGATCATGCTGCCTTCTAGCGCTTCTACTTTTTTGCCGTCGAGTTCGATTTCTACCATGGTTCTTCTATTCTTTAAATCTATTCTTTGACTTTAAACGTAAGCCGGAACCATGCACGTCTTATGCTCGACATGATGTTCAAATTCATGCCGAAAATGCTTAATCATCGCGCGCACTGGCATTGCTGCAGCATCACCTAATGCACAAATGGTACGGCCTTGAATATTATCCGCCACAGAGTTCAACAAATCCATATCTGCTGGACGTCCTTGCCCATTTTCAATACGGTCAACCATGCGTGACAACCACCCGGTGCCTTCACGGCAAGGCGTGCATTGACCGCATGACTCGTGCATGTAAAAGTAGCTCAAACGCTGCAAACTTTTCACCATACAACGGCTGTCGTCCAAGACGATGACTGCACCAGAACCTAGCATAGAGCCAGCTTTAGCGATGGAGTCATAGTCCATCGTGCATTCCATCATGACGGATGCCGGCAACACAGGCGATGATGAGCCGCCAGGAATAACAGCTTTGAGTTTGCGCCCCTTACGAACACCTCCAGCCAGTTCTAATAAGGTAGAAAATGGCGTTCCCATCGGAATTTCGTAATTACCTGGTCGCTCTACATCACCACTGACAGAATAAAGCTTGGTGCCACCATTGTTTGGTTTACCACATGCTAAATACGCCGAACCGCCGTTACGAATAATCCAAGGCACGGCTGCAAAGGTTTCAGTGTTGTTGATAGTTGTTGGCTTGCCATACAAACCAAAGCTTGCCGGGAAAGGCGGCTTGAAACGTGGCTGACCTTTTTTACCCTCCAACGACTCCAACAATGCCGTTTCTTCACCGCAGATATATGCACCAAAACCATGACTTGCATGCAGCTGAAAGCTAAAGCTGCTGCCTAAAATTTTATCGCCCAGGTAGCCCGCAGCTCGTGCTTCTTCTAGAGCTTCCTCAAAACGGTCATAAGTTGCAAAAATTTCACCGTGAATATAGTTGTAGCCTACGCTGATGCCCATAGCGTATGCAGCGATGATCATGCCTTCAATCACGATATGTGGATTGAATTGCATGATGTCGCGGTCTTTGCATGTGCCTGGCTCGCCTTCGTCAGAATTACAAACCAGGTACTTTTGTCCCGGGAATTGACGCGGCATAAAGCTCCACTTCAAACCTGTTGGAAAACCAGCGCCGCCACGACCACGCAAAGCTGACTCTTTGACAGTTGCAATGACTTGATCTTGAGTAAGACCTTCGCCTCCATCCAATGCCAAAATCTTGCGCAATGCTTGGTAGCCTCCGCGCGCTTCATAGTCTTTTACGCGCCAATTTTTACCATCCAAACCAGCCATGATTTGCGGATCAATATGTTGACCATGAAATGAAGACTCCAAGCCCGAGGCTGCAAACTGTGCCAGTAATTGTGTAACACTCATACTTGCTCCTTGGAAGCGCGCAAACCGTCAACCAACAGGTCTAACTTGTCATTGGTCATGAAGCTGCACATTGTTCTGTCATTCACTAGAATCACCGGAGAGTCAGCACAGGCACCTAAACATTCGCTTTGCTGCAAGGTAAACAAACCATCAGCTGTTGTTTCGCCCATTTTGATGCCTAGCTTAGATTCAAGGTGCTTCAATGCTTTACTGCCGTCACGCAGCTGGCATGGCAGATTGGTACAAACATTGAGTTTGAATTTGCCGCAAGAATGCTGGTTGTACATGTTGTAAAACGTGGTCACCTCATGCACCGCCATAGGCGCCATGTCTAAATATTCAGCAACAACCTGCTCGCTTTCAACACTCACATAACCTAATTCTTGCTGAACAATAGCCAAACAAGCCATCACCGCTGATTGCTTTTGATTGGAAGGAAATTTGGCAACTTCTTTGGCAAAACGTAGCTTTGCATCGGCAGAAATTTGCTTTGATTGAGCTGTAGTGCTCGTTGCGTACGCAGAAACTGTAGAAGCCATTACCGGTCAATCTCCCCAAACACAATATCCATAGTGCCAATGATGGCCACAGCATCAGCAATCATGTGACCACGCGCTAATTCATCCATCGCAGCTAAGTGCGCAAAACCCGGCGCACGAATCTTCAAGCGATAAGGCTTATTCGCGCCATCGCTCACCATGTAAATACCAAACTCGCCTTTGGGATGCTCAACAGCGGCATAAGCCTCGCCTTCTGGCACACAAAAACCTTCTGTAAAGAGTTTGAAATGGTGAATCAACTCTTCCATGTTTGATTTCATGGATTCACGGCTTGGTGAAGCTACTTTGTGGTTGTCTGTGATCACCGGACCAGGGTTGGCACGCAGCCAATCCACGCATTGTTTGATGATGCTGTTGGATTGTTTCATCTCTTCCATACGCACCAAGTAGCGGTCGTAGCAATCACCAGTGACTCCGACTGGGACATCAAAATCCAACTTATCGTAGACATCATACGGTTGCTTTTTACGCAAATCCCACGCCACACCCGAACCACGCAACATCGGACCGGTAAAGCCCAAGTTCAGAGCACGCTCGGGTGACACAATACCAATACCAATGGTGCGTTGCTTCCAAATTCTATTTTCAGTGAGTAATGAGTGATACTCCGCTAAATTTGCCGGGAAGCGCTTTGTAAAGTCATCAATAAAATCGAGTAAAGAACCATTTCTGTTGTGATTCAGTTGCTCTATCGCTTTTGCATTGCGGATTTTATTGGCCTTGTACTTAGGCATGGTGTCCGGCAAATCGCGGTACACGCCACCTGGACGAAAGTAAGCGGCATGCATACGTGCACCGCTGACAGCTTCGTACATATCAAACAAATCTTCACGTTCACGGAAAGCGTACATGATCATAGTCATAGCGCCACAATCCAAGGCATGCGCACCAATCCACATCAAGTGGTTGAGCAAGCGCGTAATCTCAGAATACATCACACGGATGTATTGCGCACGTACGGGCACATCTATGTCCATCATTTTCTCAATGGCCAAGCAATACGCATGCTCGTTGCACATCATGGACACGTAATCAAGTCTGTCCATATAGGGCAGCGACTGCATGTAGGTCTTGCTCTCCGCTAACTTTTCGGTCGCGCGGTGCAGTAAACCGATATGCGGATCTGCACGCTGAATCACTTCACCGTCGAGCTCCAAAACCAAGCGCAACACGCCGTGCGCCGCTGGGTGCTGTGGTCCAAAATTGAGTGTGTAGTTTTTTATTTCCGCCATAGATGCTGACCAAATCACCCAAGGGCGATCAGTGCTGGCCTCCGTAATTTGCTTCTCGAATGATGCGCGGCGTGATTTCACGCGGTTCGATCGTGACCGGTTGGTAGATTACACGCTTGAGCTCAGCGTCATAACGCATTTCAACGTGACCTGAGACCGGGAAATCTTTACGGAATGGGTGGCCAATAAAACCGTAATCCGTCAAAATACGACGCAAATCATTGTGCCCTTCGAAGACAATGCCATACAAGTCAAACGCTTCTCGTTCAAACCAATTTGCAGAATTCCATACCTCCGATAATGACGCAATAATAGGCATGTCATCATCTTTAGGATACACCTTGAGGCGCACGCGTTGGTTCAAAGTCACTGACAACAACTGAGAGACCACACAGTAGCGTGGACCTTCGTAAGCGCCTTCTTTGTATTCAGAATAATCAACACCACACAAGTCAATCAACTGCTCGAATTGACAGCCAACTGCATCTCGCAATTGCATGGCCGTATCAACGTAATGAGCAGCATCGATAACGATGCAAACTTCTCCCAAAGCTACATTTATGCTTTTAGCCTTGTCGCCAAGCGCAGATGCCAAAGTGCTCTTAAGTGTTTCCGGATTTACAGCAAATGCAGTCATCAGTGTTTAGTTCTTATTTTTGACGTTTAAACGCGAGCTATCGTCTGTGTACGACGGATTTTTTGTTGTAACTGGATGATGCCGTATAGCAATGCCTCAGCCGTTGGCGGGCAACCAGGCACATAAACATCTACAGGAACGATGCGATCACAGCCACGAACCACGGAATAACTGTAGTGGTAATAGCCACCGCCATTGGCACAAGAGCCCATAGAAATAACCCAGCGCGGTTCGCTCATTTGATCGTAAACTTTACGTAATGCAGGTGCCATTTTGTTACACAGCGTACCTGCAACAATCATCAAATCCGCCTGCCGCGGACTGGCGCGAAACACCTCTGCTCCAAAGCGGCTGATATCATAGCGAGCCACCGATGCATGCATCATCTCCACAGCGCAGCAAGCCAAGCCAAAGCTCATCGGCCAAAGCGAGCCTGTTTTTGCCCAATTGACCACCGAGTCGTAACTGGTGGTCATGAAGCCTTCTTTGAAAACGCCTTCAATTGCCATGCTTAACTTTCCAATAGACTTAAATTTATTCCCAGTCCAAGGCACCTTTTTTCCACTCGTAGACAAAACCCACGACCAGAATGCCCAAGAACACGATAACAGCCCAAAAACCGACGACACCAACTTCTTTCAAAGCCGCCGCCCATGGGAAGAGAAAAGCGATTTCAAGGTCGAACAAAATGAAGAGAATGGCGACAAGGTAGTAGCGTACGTCAAATTTCATACGCGCGTCTTCAAAGGCTTCAAAGCCACACTCGTAGGGTGAGTTTTTAGCTTGGTTGGGTTTGTTTGGGCCTAAGAGGTAGCCCAGCACCTGCGGCACGATACCAACAGCGATACCGACCAAAATAAACAAGAGAACGGGAAGGTATTGGCTAATATCCATCTTGAGGGCCTGTGCTCTTATTTTGGTTCAAGTAATTCTTTAAGTATTTAGCTTAAAAAGACTCATTGTTTGGTGCCGTCGGCGAGACTCGAACTCGCAAAGCTTTCGCCACTACCACCTCAAGATAGCGTGTCTACCAATTTCACCACGACGGCTGTTTATTTATCCAGAAAACTAGAGGTAACCACGTCGTTCAAGACATAGTTTATTTGCGCTCTGGACTATCTAGTAGTTTACCCTGAAACACCACTGTTTTTCAGGGTGCTTTCGGGCTATTTTTACACTATTTTTGCAAATATGCAGCTAACTAAATTTACTTCGTCGGGATTTGAGTTGCTGGTTTGCTGGTATCAATCGGCGCTGCAGGTGCCGAAAGAGCGGCAGCAGGCGTGTTACCTGGAATTTGACCTGCTGGGCCTGCTGGTACCGTAGGAACAGCTGGAACTGGCGCCACAACCGCAGCACCATCTAGCACGCTGCCTGACGACGTTGGACGCAAATTACCAAAATATGACAAAGCCATTGTGCAAACAAAAAACACCGCTGCCAAGCCAGATGTCGCACGTGACATAAAGTTGGCACTGCCACTCGCGCCGAATAAACTGCCTGAACTACCACCGCCAAATGCAGCGCCCATATCCGCACCTTTGCCATGCTGAATCAAGATCAAAGCTATCATGACAACAGCCGACAACATTTGCAAGATCAAAACAATTTTTAAAACAATACTCATTTATTTACTCCTAATTTGATAGCAGCTTAGATAATTTAAACACCAGCTGCAGCAATAATTGATAAAAAATCTGCGGCTTTGAGTGACGCGCCGCCAATCAATCCGCCGTCAATGTCAGGTTGCGCCAGCAGCGTTGCTGCATTGGCTGCGTTCATACTACCGCCATACACAATTTGAATACGATCTGCCTGTTTGCTAGCTGCATTCAACTGCGCGCGCAAGAGTGCATGCACAGCCTGTGCTTGCACTGGCATGGCGGTTTTGCCAGTTCCAATCGCCCAAACCGGCTCATAAGCCAAAACGATTTCGCTGATGCAGTGGCCATTGGTGTGAATCACGGCTGCCAGCTGGCGTTTCACAACCTCTTCGGTTTTGCCCGCTTCACGCTCAGCCAAGGTTTCACCAATGCAAACAATCGGCGTGATGCCTGCAGCCAAAGCAACTTGCGCCTTTTTAGCCACCAATTCGTCTGTTTCCCCATGAAACTGGCGACGTTCAGAGTGACCGACTATGGCATAGCGAACGCCAAAATCTTTCAGCATCGTTGCCGATATTTCACCTGTAAAAGCACCCGCTTCTTGGCTAGACACGTCTTGGGAACCCAATTCGATGCCGCTTTTGATACACAGCTGCTGCATTTGCGCCAAATAGACAGACGGCACACACAAGGCGACCGCACATTTAGCAGGAATCCGCGCATGCAAGCCAGCATCTAAAGCCGCAACCAAGGCCGAATTGGCAGCCAAACTACCATTCATCTTCCAATTGCCAGCGATTAATGTCTTTTTAATGGTCATGTCATCTCCCGCAGCATCAAGATTGCCAATCCAAAACCAGTTTGCCCACATGCTGGTTTGATTCCATCAAGCCATGCGCTTGTTCAGCCGCATTGGCCTGACTGGTTGAAAACACAGTATGAATCACAGGCTTGATCGTGCCATTTTCGAGCAGTGGCCATACCGTTTTGAGCAAAGCTTGGGCGATAGCAGCTTTGAAAGCAATTGGGCGGGGACGCAATGTTGAACCTGTGATGGTTAAACGCTTACGCAGCACCATACCGGCATTGAACTCGCTTTTCACCCCGCCCTGCACCGCGATGATGACCAAACGGCCATCTTCCGCCATGCACTCCACTTCTTTCGAAATGTAGCTACCAGCCACCATGTCCAAAAACACGTTTACGCCAGCGCCGTTGGTGATTCTTTTCACTTCGACGGCAAAGTCATGCGTTTTGTAGTTGATGGCGAAGTCTGCGCCTAATTTAAGGCAAGCAGCGCACTTCTCGTCGCTGCCAGCGGTTGCAATGACGGTTGCGCCCAAGGCTTTTGCCATTTGGATCGCCGTCACACCAATGCCGCTGGTACCGCCTTGCACCAAAAATGTTTCGCCTGCCTGTAAGCGAGCGCGGTCAAACACATTGCTCCAGACGGTGAAAAACGTCTCTGGCAGAGTTGCAGCCTCAATGTCTGTCAAGCCTTTTGGCGTCGGCAAACATTGAACAGCCGGTGCGACACAAAACTGCGCATACCCGCCACCGGCGACCAAAGCACAAACGCGGTCGCCCACCTTCAAACCACTAGCAGCCATCGCAGCCGCATCGCCACTGATGATGACACCAGCTACTTCCAAGCCCGGAATATCCGAAGCGCCTGGCGGTACGGGGTAATTTCCGGTGCGTTGCAGCACGTCGGGACGGTTGATACCGCTTGCAGAAACCTCAATCAGCACCTCACCCGCGCCAGCCACTGGCATCGCACGCTCTGCGGGGCGCAGCACGTCTGGCGCGCCGAAAGTGGTAATTTCAAAGACTTTCATGTTCAATCAATCAAAATAAAGGTAAATATGGTTTTAATTCGTCTGTAGCCGTTGTATTTATTGCCTTAACAGCTATAAATATTATAGCTAAAACCTATATTAAATTCCTTATTTATTCTATTTACTCTATTACTGAGCCTGCTCAGAACGTTCGATCAAAGCCTTCATGGACAATTTCACGCGACCTTTTTCGTCGGTTTCCATAACCTTGACTTTGACGATTTGGCCTTCTTTGAGGTAATCCGTCACTTTTTCAACGCGCTCGTGGGCGATTTGGCTGATGTGCAGCAAACCGTCTTTGCCTGGCAACAAGTTGATCAAAGCACCGAAATCCAAAATCTTAGTCACAGGGCCTTCGTAGATCTTGCCGATTTCGACTTCAGCGGTGATCTGCTCGATGCGGCGTTTCGCCTCTTCAGCCTTCGCACCGTCCGTCGCCGCGATGGTGATCGTGCCGTCTTCGTTGATGTTGATTTGGCAACCAGTTTCTTCCGTTAAAGCACGAATCACTGCGCCGCCCTTACCAATCACGTCACGGATTTTTTCAGGATTGATCTTCATGGTGTACAGCTTGGGCGCAAAGCTAGACACTTCGGTCTTGGCTTCGCCCATGGCTTCTTGCATTTTGCCCAAAATGTGGATGCGCGCTTCTTTAGCTTGTGCTAGAGCGACTTGCATGATTTCTTTGGTAATACCTTGGATTTTGATGTCCATTTGCAGCGCGGTGATACCGTTAGTCGTACCTGCAACCTTGAAATCCATATCGCCCAAATGGTCTTCGTCGCCCAAAATATCGGTCAGAACCGCAAAACGGTTGCCGTCTTTGATCAAACCCATGGCGATACCGGCGACATGCGCTTTCAAAGGGACGCCAGCGTCCATCAGGGACAAACAGCCACCGCAAACAGACGCCATGGATGAAGAACCGTTAGATTCTGTGATTTCAGACACCACACGCATGGTGTATGGGAATTCTTCTTTAGAAGGCAACACAGCAATCAAAGCGCGCTTAGCCAAACGGCCGTGACCGATTTCGCGGCGCTTTGGTGTACCAACGCGGCCTGTTTCGCCAGTCGCGAACGGAGGCATGTTGTAGTGCAGCATGAAGTTGTCTTCAAAGTCGCCAGACAGCGCATCAATACGCTGCGCATCACGCTCTGTACCGAGCGTTGTCACAACCAAAGCCTGTGTTTCACCACGGGTGAACAGCGCGGAACCGTGGGTGCGTGGCAACACGCCATTGCGTATTTCAATCGCGCGAACGGTGCGCGTGTCGCGACCATCAATACGCGGCTCGCCTGCCAAAATTTGGCTGCGAACGATTTTGGCTTCGATTTCAAACAACAAGCCTTCAATGGCGACTTTGTCAAACTCGGCGCCTTCAGCTTTCAAGGCAGACATGACTTCAGAGTAAGCTGTGCGACAAGCTTGTGTGCGGGCTTGCTTGTTGCGGATTTGGTAAGCAGCAACGAGTTTGTCTTTCGCCAAAACGTCGATTTTTGCGATTAATGGCTCGTCTTTAGCCGGTGCTTTCCAGTCCCAAACCGGCTTGCCAGCATCACGCACCAAGTCGTGAATCGCACTGATGGCGATATTGCCTTGATCGTGTCCGAAAACGATCGCGCCTAGCATGATTTCTTCGCTGAGCTGTTGCGCTTCTGATTCCACCATCAACACGGCAGATTCGGTACCTGCAACGACCAAGTCCATGATGGAGCCTAAACGCGCTGTTTTACCCGGGTTCAAGACGTATTCGCCATTGACATAACCCACGCGGGCTGCACCAATCGGGCCGCTGAATGGGATGCCGCTGACTGACAGTGCTGCGCTAACAGCGATCAAGGCTGCGATGTCTGCATCAACTTCTGGATTCAATGACACGGTGTGAACAACAACGTGTACTTCGTTGAAGAAACCTTCTGGGAACAATGGGCGAATCGGGCGGTCAATCAGACGGCTGGTAAGTGTTTCAAACTCGCTAGGACGGCCTTCGCGCTTGAAAAAGCTACCTGGAATTTTGCCAGCAGCGTATGATTTTTCAAGGTAATCAACAGTCAAAGGGAAGAAATCTTGCCCTGCTTTGCCTTCGGTTTTGCCAACGACGGTGGCCAGCACGACGGTGCCATCCATGTCCAACAGCACAGCGCCGCTAGATTGGCGAGCGATTTCTCCGGTTTCCATGGTGACTGTGTTTGCACCCCATTGGAATGTTTTCGATACTTTTTTGAACATTGTCATTTTGTAGCTCCTAAGTATGGTGCTTGAAAGTGGTGTTGTATTTGATTTTCACCAACCAGCAAGCTACCGAAAATGCAATTCAATACGAATTGCGATTATTCAGAGCAGAAACCATGAACACAATGCCATCCCAGAAAAGCACTTAAAAATCAACGACTTAGATTGATTAATAAGTGATTTTTTGGAATGACACAGCTCGTATTCTCTACCTTCTTCTCTGAAACGAAAATGCCTGAGTTAGCAGAACTGACTCAGGCAAATTTTTCATTGTGCGAAAATTACTTACGCAGACCCA
>JANPLX010000092.1:0-32455 GCA_031422495.1 Polaromonas sp.
GTGTGTGGTGGGCCGCGTCGTCGCAATCAGCATGGCGTGCTGTCTGGGTAATTCGCTTACAAACTTACGCAACAAATACATCGTGCTGGGGTCTGCCCAATGCAAGTCTTCAACCACTACCAGCATATTGTCACGCACCAAACAGTGCAACCACCTTAGTAGAGCCGTTTGTATGCGTCCTCGGACATCATCAGGGCTTCGCCCTAGCATATGCACGGCGCTGAGGCTTTTAAAGCCAAGTAGATCCGCTAGTGCGTAAAAATCGCTGTCGCTTTCAATCCCATATTCCAGCGTAAAAGCAGCCAGTTTTTGTCGTTGTATTTCAGGGTCGTCAGTGTAATGAAACTTGGCCTTTGCAAGGATGAAGTTTATCAACGGGTACAAAGGCGCTTCAATGTGGTCAGGCGAGCATTGCAGTAGCGGTGCTTGCGGTAAGCCCGCCCGTATGTCGTCTTGCAAACGGCTTACCAAGTGCGATTTACCTGTGCCTGCATCGCCGCTGAGTAAAATGACGGAACCACGCCCCGTGCGTGAGCGCTCAAATTGTTGCCGTAAAAACCCAATTTCTACATCACGCCCGACCATAGGCGGCGCTTGGCCTTTGAGCCGTTTAGCGCGGAAGCGACTTAAGTTTTTTTGCTCGGATAGTACTTCCCAAGCGGCATGCGATTGTGAAAATCCTTTTAGCTGAACGACCCCCAGACTGCGAAATTCAAACAAATCACCGACCATGGCGCGGGTTGATTCTGCGGCCACAATGCCACCCGCAGGAGCCAAGCTTTGCATGCGAGCTGCTAAATTTGGGGTTTCGCCCACAGCGCCCACTTCTTCAGTATTGTCTACGCCGACCAGCTGACCAATCACCACCATGCCGGTTGCCAAACCCAAACGAACTTGCAACTTGATACCTGCTACTAAGGGCAAATCTTGTACGGCCTTAAGGGTGTCTAAAGCGGCTCGTAGGGCGCGCTCACTGTCTGACTCACTGGTATTCGGGTAGCCGAAGTAAACCAACACGCCGTCGCCTAGATATTGCGCAATATAGCCTTTGTGCTTTTGAATCACTTCGCGCAAACAAATGCGATATGCCTGCAGCAATTGCTGCAAATCTTCGGTATCAAGTTGCGTTGAAAGCTCGGTTGAACCCACCAAATCACAAAACATCACGGTTAAAAGTTTGTGCTGATGGGTCGCTGGTTTGATACTAGGACTTATCGGCTGAGATGTCGAAGCATCGGTTGCGCGATCAGTCGCTACAACTACTGCAGTTTCGGATGATGACGACGTTGATGCTGTTGTTGTCGGCTGAAGTTTTGCAATCGCTTGCAGCAAAACTCTGCGGTGACCGACCGAGCTGATACCTATATCCCGCAAGTCATCTGAAGTGGTGTCGGGCAGCAATTCATACCCAATGTCATTGCTGACAAAAAGAGGTTCGTAAACCTGCATCCCCAGATGGGAGAGCCAGTCAGAGAGGAGTTGTGGGCTAGGGGTTGCAGGCATGGCCTAGATTTTCACACTAAATATGAACTTTATAGTCTTCTTACGACCTAGAAGTGAATCACTGTGCGAATCGACTTGCCCTCATGCATCAAGTCGAAGGCGTCGTTGATCTGCTCAAGCGGCATGTTGTGGGTGATGAATGGGTCTAAATCAATGTCGCCGCGCATGGCTTCTTCCACCATGCTGGGTAATTGCGTGCGGCCTTTAACGCCACCAAACGCGCTGCCGCGCCAGACGCGTCCCGTGACCAGCTGGAATGGGCGGGTGGCAATTTCCTGACCTGCACCTGCCACACCTATGATGATGGATTCGCCCCAACCTTTGTGGCAGCATTCTAAAGCGGCGCGCATCACGTTCACGTTGCCAATACATTCAAAGCTAAATTCCACGCCGCCATCGGTCATGCCAACGATGACGTCTTGAATTGGCTTGTCAAAATCCTTAGGGTTGATGCAATCTGTTGCACCCATTGTTTTGGCCAAGTCGAACTTTACTGAATTGGTATCAATAGCGATGATGCGGCCTGCTTTTGCTTGTCGAGCGCCTTGAATCACGGCCAAACCAATAGCGCCTAGTCCAAACACGGCCACCGTATCGCCTTCTTTGACTTTGGCCGTGTTGTGCACCGCACCAATACCCGTCGTCACCCCGCAGCCCAGCAAACACATCACGCCCAGCGGTGCTAAGGGGTTGATTTTGGCCAATGAAATTTCTGCAACGACTGTGTACTCACTGAAAGTGCTGGTGCCCATGTAATGGTACAGCGGTTTACCTTGGTATGAAAAGCGCGTCGTGCCATCGGGCATCAGCCCTTTGCCTTGGGTGGCGCGAATTTTTTGGCACAAATTGGTTTTACCAGACAGGCAAAACTTGCACAACCTACACTCAGGCGTGTACAGAGGAATCACGTGGTCACCCTCCGCCACGCTGGTTACGCCTTCACCGACTTTCACCACAATACCCCCGCCCTCATGCCCCAGAACGGCAGGGAAGACGCCTTCGGGGTCATCACCACTCAATGTGTAGGCGTCGGTGTGGCACACGGCAGTGTGGGTGATTTTTACCATCACCTCGCCTGCTTGTGGCGGTGCCACGTCGATCTCAACGATGTGTAGAGGTTCGCCTTTGGCAAAGGCGACGGCTGCGCGTGATTTCATGTAATAGCTTCCAGAAATGGTGGTTGTCAGCAACTATAAACGAGCAGCTATAAAAAAAGCAGCCGCTAGGGCTGCTTTTTATGACTTAGGTAAAAAATTACTTCGGCATGATCACGCTGTCGATGACGTGGATCACGCCATTGTCAGCAACGATGTCGGTAGATGTCACTTTGGCAGCGTCTACCATCACGCCACCTGTAGTTGACACGGTGAGCTCAGTGCCTTGAACGGTTTTAACTTTGCCAGCTTTCACGTCTTTAGCCATCACTTTGCCTGGAACAACGTGGTAAGTCAAAACTGCAGTCAATTTAGCTTTGTCTTTCAACAAGGCATCCAAGTCAGCTTTCGGGATTTTGGCAAACGCAGCGTCGGTTGGTGCAAACACGGTGAACGGACCTGGGCCTTTGAGCGTGTCGATCAAGCCAGCAGCTGTTAAAGCGGCAGCCAATGTTTTGAAGTTGCCAGCACCAACAGCGGTGTCAACAATGTCTTTGGCTTGAACGGAAAATGCAGCGATGGCCAACATAGAAGCGATAACGGTTTTTTTCATGATGAACTCCAATTAGTAAATAGTTAAACAATCTGATTAACAACCCGCCAAAATCTTTGACGTGAGAGAATCATATACTAAATAGTATCCATATAAACTATATGGTATTTATTATTACTTGTCGGTAACATCATGCAACTTATCGTAAAAATCCACCTGCTTCTAGTAAATCTTGTACCAGTTCTAGCCGAATCAGCGGATTTTCAAGAACCAGCAACCTATGTCGCTGGACAGGTTGCATCGGAATCAGCTCGCACCAGCGGTTTGCAACCCAGCCGGAATCGTCAAAAAGATAGGGTTTAGCAATCGGCAGGCTGTTGGCATCTGTAGCTTGACTCGCCAAAGTCGCGATCACATGGCGCATCGCCGTCACAGTATCCATCAGCTCTTGAGGCACAGGAATCACATGATCAGCCTCCATCAGCTTGACCTGTGCCACCCACAAGCCCAGTTTTTGCTGTTGGCAGCTCACAATGGTAAAGCGCTTACCGCCTACGCAGTCTATGCGCAGCAAACCCGGTTGTGGCGCTGAATGCGCCACTATTTTGGCGCAAGTGCCTACCGATACAAAGGTTTCTTGACTCATGGGTTCAGCAACAATATCGCTAGCACTTACATTTGACGTGCCACTTCTTACCGTTTGCGCCACCACGCCAAACTCAGTACCGTCAGCAATGCACTGCTTGATCATGGTGAGGTAGCGAAGCTCAAAAATCTGCAACGGCAACAAACCATCCGGGAATAAGATGGTGGTCAGTGGAAACAGTGGTAGCGTCGTCAAAGTCATACCAAGATAATGCCACGTTCAGCCAATGCCCTGTGTCTTAGGGGTTAAATTTCAAGCCCTAAAAACCTTCGCCATAATCAATGGATGCAATCGAATAAAAACGCGCCTCTTTTTTCAGCCCAAGGCCTCGTTAAACGCTACGGCAGCAGCACCGTCGTTAACGATTTGTCCTTCGATATTGCACCCGGCGAATGCCTAGGCGTGATTGGCCCCAACGGCGCAGGTAAAACTACCACCATCCGCATGTGTTTGGGGCTGACGGCGCCGGATGCGGGTTCCATCACCGCCTTCGACATGCCGATGCCGAAAGAAGCGCTCGCCATCAAAGCGCTGATGGGTGTGGTGAGCCAAAACGACACGCTAGACCCAGACTTCAGCTGCGCCGAGAACCTGCTGGTCTATGGCCGCTATTTCGGTATGAAAACGGCTGATATTCGCGTCCGGGTGCCACAGTTGCTCGAATTTGCGTCGCTCACCAGCAAAGCTGGCAGCAAACCGGGCGAACTCTCGGGTGGCATGAAGCGCCGATTGAGCTTGGCGCGGGCTTTGGTGAACGATCCCAAGTTGTTGTTGCTGGACGAACCCACCACGGGCCTAGACCCGCAAGCCCGTCATTTGATGTGGGAGCGGCTGCAAATGCTCTTGCAGCAAGGCAAATCCATCTTGCTCACCACCCATTTCATGGACGAAGCCGAGCGTCTGTGCTCCCGCCTTTTAGTGCTAGATCATGGCAAAAAAATCGCCGAAGGCAAACCACGCGACCTGATTGCCCAGCATTTAGAGCCCGATGTGGTCGAAGTTTATGGGACTGGCGCACTGGCTTTACAAGATTTGCCACTCGCCAAACTGGCGGCTCGGGTAGAGGTGAGCGGCGAAACGCTGTTTTTCTATACCCAAGACGCTAAACCACTCTTGGAAGCCCTGCAAGCCTACCCGCAGTTGCGTACGCTGCACCGACCAGCGAATCTGGAAGACCTATTCCTCAAACTCACGGGCCGACAAATCAGGGAAGACGCATGAACACGCAAGCCATCACACAGTCACAAACAAAGTCACAAAATTTAAGCATTTGGCGTTTGCCGAATCTCTCCAGCCGCTGGTGGCCGGTATTTTTACGCAATCTGCTGGTCTGGCGTAAGCTGGCGATTCCCAGCTTGGTGGGCAATATCGCCGAGCCGTTGATGTGGCTGGTCGCGTTTGGTTATGGCATGGGCGCGCTGGTGGGCGAGGTCGCGCCCGTAACTGGTGATGCCAAAATCCCGTACATCCTGTTTCTAGCCAGTGGCAGCATTTGCATGAGCGCCATGCAGGCCGCGTCGTTTGAAGCGCTGTATTCCGCATTTTCACGTATGCACGTGCAAAAAACGTGGGACGGCATCATGAATGCGCCGGTCAGCTTAGACAACGTCGTCATGGCGGAAATGCTCTGGGCGGCGTTCAAATCGCTCTTCACCGTGACGGCGATTCTGGGCGTGATGCTCGTTTTAGGCATCAGCCACAGCCCGAAATTACTGGTCGCCTGGCCGATTTTGCTGGGTGTCGGCATCACCTTCAGCTGCATCGCGCTGATATTTAACGCGCTGGCCAACGGGTACGACTTTTTCACCTACTATTTCACCCTGTTTTTGACGCCGATGATGTTCCTCAGCGGCATCTTCTTCCCCCGTGACCAGTTGCCACACGTCGTCAAAGTCATCTCAGACTGGCTGCCGCTAACAAATGCCGTCGAGCTGGTACGTCCTTTGTTCATGGATCAATGGCCTGCGAATCCTTGGTTGCATGTCGCCGTCTTAACTGCCTATGCCGTGTTGGGTTTTTGGTTGGCTTTGGCGTTAACGCGCAGGCGATTTAAGGCTTGAAAATGCTCCACATACTACAATAAATATAGCAGTTTAGGCAATAAATACGCTGGCTACAGCTAAATTTTTACTGTAAATGGCGCAAATTTAAGCGCTAGTCTTAAAACTCGACGGATTGACCTTCTGTCATAGGTACGACTTTGACGGTACTGCCTTGCATGGCTGCTTGAAACTCGGCCAAAGTACCGCGTGTGAGCGGGTTGGAGTTGTAGTGCATGGGGATCACACTTTTTGGTGAAATCCAACCACGTGCAGCAAAAGCCGCATCAGCGCTACCCATGGTGAAGTTGCCACCTATCGGCATCAATACCAAGTCAGGCTTGTAGTAGTCGGTGATAAATTTCATGTCACCGAACAGGCCGGTATCTCCCATATGCCAAATTTTGAAGCCATTTTCCAACTCGATGATGTAACCCACAGCTTCGCCAGCAGGGTGAGCTTCATTTTTGCCAGTAGCAGGGTTATTCCACACTAAGAGTGATGAATGCTCGGCCTTCACTGGCGTGACTTTGATGCCAGGCAATGGCTGTACAGTGCCGGATTTGTTGAAGCGATAACCCAAATTGGCCGGGATGATGCCTAATGTGATCAGAGGTGTCACCATGTCAGCGGGACCATAAAGCATTGTGTTATTGAGCTTCGCCAGTGCAGGAGCGTCTCCTAAATGGTCAACGTGTGCGTGTGTCACTAACAGCAGATCAATTTTCCCTAAGGCGCCCAAATCAGCTTTGTATGTCGCAGGAGCCTTGGGGCCACCCGTGATCCATGGGTCAACCACGATGGTTTTGCCGCCCGGTGTTTTGATGCGGAACCCTGCTTGACCCAGCCACTGCAGCTCGGTTTTACCCGTGACTGCAGGTGCCGCAGTACTGATTTGTGCGCAGCTTGTCATCGAAACGCTGAGCAGTAATGCAGTACAAAGCGTGATTGATTGTGTGAAACGAGGCAACATGAGACTTCTCCAAAGCAAAGTTATAGGAACTAGTTAGCATGCTTATTATGTAGCGATGCCAAGTAAAAACTATCAGGGTTTGCCTTGATTCAAGTTGTCAACGCAGGTAGTCTGGCTGCGCTTGGCGTGGTACGTTTCTGGGTGTTTGACGCGGTTGTCCTTGTGATTGTGGTTGCCCCACGCCTTCAACTCGCGCTGCGGGAGCGCCCGGCTGTCCAATTCGTTGGGGTGGTACAGGGCGTAGTTGCGGCGGTGTCACGGGCCGTACCTGAACTGGCGGCGCGCGTGGCACGAGGGTAACTGCACCTGTGCGAGCCTCGGGGGCACGCCAACCATAACCTGTGCCATAGCCTGAGCCATAGCCCGCCCAAGGTCGGCTGTCCCAATTTTGGCGCTGCTGGTACCACGGGTAATCGGTGTAGTAATTGTCCCAATAGTTGCCAATGCTGAATGAGACGATTCCCAAGCCAATGGTAGGTCCATAGTTTAAAACGGGAACATTTCGGCCTAGATAAGGATAAACAATGTTGCCTGAATAAACCCAGCCACGAGAGCCGCCAACAACGACGTCGCACCATCGGTAGTCTTGCAGGCAACCATAAATAGTCATGGTTGTACCCGCTCCTAAATGGGCAACCACCGGATAGTCGCGAGACGGCCCGGCTCTGAGGCTGACCTCTTTCGAGGTGTAAGCCAGCTGTTGTGCCGAAGCGACCAACGGTACGGTTGCGAAAGCAGCTGACAATAAACACAGTGCTTTAAGTTTGTATCGCATGGTTTGTCCTTATAAAGTTGCCGTTGGTCGTATGACCCGCGCGCAAGTGCAAGGTTCGGTGTAGCAACTGTAAGAAATAAGACAAAACCCAGCAATCAGGGTTTTGCGCCAAAGTTTGTAGGACGCGGCCTAAAGATCGCTGTAAATGCTTAAAGGTGATTTTTTTGGCTATTTACACGTGATTTTTTGCTATTAAAAAAATAGCAAATTAAGCTATAAATACGCCGACTAGAGGCGTATTTGCCTTAGTTTTAAGAGTTTTGAACGGCTTTGATCATATCTGCCGCTTTTTCAGCCACCATGATGACGGGTGCGTTGGTATTGCCCGCCACGATGCGCGGCATGATCGAGGCATCGACAACGCGCAGGCCGCTCAAGCCGTGTACGCGCAATTCGCTGTCCACCACGTTCAACGGGTTGGCTTGCGGGCCTTCCAGCGGCCCCATTCTGCAGGTGCCAACGGGGTGGTAAATGGTGTCACCGTAGTTGCGGATGACGGTTTCAATTTCTGCGTCGGTTTTAGCATGGGCCGTTGTGGCCAGCTCATGGCCACGGTAGCCGGCGAGGGCGGGTTGGATCAAAATGGTGCGCATTTGCTTGAAACCTTGCACCATTCGGCGCATGTCGTCTGGCTCAGCCAAGAAGTTCGGGTCAATCAAAGGCGCAGCAAGGGGATCTTTGCTCGCCAAAGTAAGGCGACCACGGCTTTTTGGCCGCATCAGGCAAACGTGGCACGAGTAGCCATGCCCAAACGTGGGCTTGCGACCATGGTCAATCAATTTACCAACGACGAAGTGAAATTGCAGGTCAGGTGTGGACTCGTCGGGGCTGGTTTTGATGAAGCCACCTGCTTCGGCAAAATTCGTCGTCAACATGCCGGTGCGGTGCTTGCGCCACTCAAAAATGCCTTTGATGGCTTGAACCAAACCGCTGAACGAGACGCCAAACAGATCTTTCAAATGCGGCGCGTTGACCACCTGAACCACGTCAATATGGTCGTGCAAGTTTTCGCCTACGCCAGGCAAATCGTGCAGCAGAGCGATACCGTGCTTTTGCAATTCTGCCGCTGGGCCAATGCCAGAGAGCATCAAAATTTGCGGTGATTGCAAAGCGCCCGCGCAGAGCAAGACTTCTTTGGACGCCTTGATTTGCTTGGTTTCATTGCCATGCCGGTATTCCACGCCCACGGCACGCTTGCCCTCTAGCAAAATGCGGGTGGTGTGGGCGCTGGTGATGACGGTTAAATTGGGACGGGCTAAATTTGGCGTCAAATAACCTTTGGCGGCACTCCAGCGTTCGCCATTTTTGTGGGTCACTTGGTGCATGCCTAGGCCGTGTTGCTCTGCGCCGTTGAAGTCTTTGCTTTCGGGGTGACCAGCTTGCTTGCCTGCTTCGATGAAGATAGGGCCGTATTTGCTGGGGCTGCGCAAGTCCATCACATTCAAAGGACCGCCTGTACCGTGGAATGAGGCATCTTTCGCATCAAAAGTGCGCTCGTTGTTTTCGGCTTTTTTAAAGTAGGGCAACACGTCAGCGTAGCTCCAGCCAGGGTTGCCTTGCTCGGCCCAGTGGTCGTAGTCCGATTTGTGTCCGCGCATGTAGACCATGGCGTTGATAGAGCTAGAGCCACCCAGCACCTTGCCGCGCGGCTGGTAGCCTTTGCGGCCGTTTAGTCCCGCTTGCGGCGTGGTTTCAAATCCCCAGCCTGCTGCGCCTGTCTGCGCCAACAACGCTAAGCCAGCGGGGCAATGAATCAGCACGTTGCTGTCAACAGGGCCAGCTTCGAGTAAAGCCACTTTGATAGCAGGGTTTTCTGAGAGTCGGGATGCCAACACGCAGCCTGCAGAGCCGCCGCCAATGATGATGTAGTCGAACATGAATAATTTGCCTAAAACTGTACTGTGTAGCAATATATATGACTGTAGAGTAAATATCTAAGGAGTTCATACCAATGAACGCCCCGATTTACCCTGATGGGAAAAGGAAAAATTGAAGCAGTTGTCAAAGTCTATCAAATTAAATTGTACACGATTTAATTGCGTGCTATAATTCATCCATGAATGCAGCTAACCCCATCGAAAAGTCAGAAACATCGAGCAATAACCCCGCTTTGTTGTTAGACAACCAGCTGTGCTTCGCTTTGTATTCCACTTCGTTAGCCATGACGAAGTTATACAAGCCATTGCTGGAGCCCCTGGGCTTGACTTATCCGCAGTATTTGGTGATGTTGGTCTTATGGGAACGCGATGGTTTGATGGTGTCTGAGCTAGGCGAGCGCTTGTTTTTAGATTCAGGAACGTTGACGCCGCTGCTCAAGCGCTTGGAATCTGCCCATTTGATTTCCCGTATTCGCGACGTCCAAGATGAGCGCCGCGTGCACATCAACTTGACTGCCGCTGGTCAAGATCTCAAAATCCAGGCCGCCCATATTCCAAATTGCGTTTTAAAAGCCAGCCAGTGCAGCTTGCCAGACATCATGGCTTTAACGCAGCAAGTGCAGATGCTGAGAACAAATTTAAACCCGCCTCTTGCTGAGGCATAACCTGAAAGTAAAGAAAATTATGACAAGCAAAATCGAAAAAGTTTTGTATAAAGCCAACGCTACAGCCACAGGTGGTCGTGACGGCACAGCTGTTAGTTCTGATGGTTTGTTGAACGTTAAGCTCGCGCCGCCGAAAGAACTCGGTGGCATGGGTGGTGCAACGAATCCTGAACAATTGTTTGCAGCCGGTTACGGCGCGTGTTTCATGGGCGCCATGAAGCACGTGGCTGGTATGAAAAAAATAACGATTCCAGCGGATACGAATGTCAACGCGACCGTCGGAATTGGTCAAATTCCTGCTGGTTTCGGTATCGAAGCGCAGCTGGTGGTGAGTTTGCCGGGCATGGATCGCGCAGTCGCGCAAGACTTGATCGACACAGCGCACCAAGTCTGCCCATACTCAAATGCCACACGTGGCAACATTGAAGTGAGTGTGACTTTGGCATAACTGCTGGCCGCACAACCCGCCCCGATTGTCGCGGCGGGTTGTTTCGTTTAAAGTAGTGTCATGAACACACATCAATTCTTAATCAGCCAAGACCCCAAAGACCAACTGAAGCGAACCCAGCTTCGTACCGTGGAAGACGCGCCACTGGCAGACGGCCAAATTCGGCTGCGGGTCGATCACTTTGCACTGACGTCAAACAACATCACTTATGCTGCATTTGGCGATGCCATGAACTATTGGAAATTTTATCCAAGTGGCGTTGAGGGCTGGGGCATTATTCCCGTGTGGGGGTTTGCGACAGTCATGCAGACTAAGCATGCAGATGTTGCACTGGGTGAAAAACTATACGGTTACTATCCTATGGCCAGCAGCGTGGTACTTGAGCCAATAAAGCTCAGCGATAAAAGTTTTGTAGATGGTGCAGCGCACCGCAAAGAGCTGCATCCTGTTTATAACCAGTACATGCGCACGGCGAGTGACCCGTTCTACTCGCCCGACACACAAGCCGTTCAAGCTTTGTTACGACCCCTCTTCGTCACCTCGTGGTTGATCGATGATTTTTTTGATGACAACAAGTTCTTTGGCGCAAATACAGCCATATTATCTAGCGCATCTAGCAAAACAGCGTATGGTACGGCGTTTCAAATGAAGCAACGCGAAGACATTGAGGTGATAGGTTTAACGTCGCCCAGCAATGTGGCTTTTTGCGAAAGCTTGGGCTGCTACCACCGCGTGTTAACGTATGATCAACTAGACCAAGTTAAAGCTGATGCAGGCTGCGTTTACATTGATTTTGCAGGTAATGCTACTTTACGAAGCAATATCCACACGCGATTTACAAACTTGAAATACAGCTGCTCAATCGGTGGCACACATGTAGAAAACTTGGGTGGCTCCAAAGGATTAGCCGGCCCTCGTGCGATTTTGTTTTTCGCACCAGCTCAAATTAAAAAACGCGTTGAAGAGTGGGGTAGCGCTGAGTTCGGCAAGCGCATGGTGCAAGCTTGGCAAAGCTTCACTAACACGGTGACAAACTCTAAAACGCCGTGGTTAAAAACGGAACACCATGTCGGCGCCGATGCTGTGGCGCAAGCGTATGCTCAAGTATTGGCTGGACGCGGAGACCCGCGTATCGGGCATATGCTGTCGCTCTAGTTGTACCTGTTGTCAAAGTTGAAGCTTTGGCTACCGCTGCGAATTTACTTCATCAACGATGGTAACCACAAGCTGATTTGCGGAAACGCAATCAGCAGCCCCAACACAAAGATCATCACGGCAACAAACGGCCAACAGCCTTTAAAGATATTGCTCAAACCAACTTTGGGCAACAGCGTGTTGATCACAAACAAGTTCATGCCTACAGGTGGTGAAATCAAGCCGATTTGCACAATCATCACGATCAAGACGCCAAACCAAACCGGGTCAAACCCCAGCGCTGTAACGATAGGGAAAAACAGCGGAATGGTGAGCAACACCATGGTGAGCTCTTCCATGACTGTGCCAAGTACGATATAGATAAACATCATGGCGGTGATGATCATCACGGGTGATAAACCCAAATGTGTGATCCACTCTTTCAAATCGTTGGGCATGCTGGTGAAGTTGACGAAATTAGCAAATATCGTGGCGGCAATCAAGAGCGTGAAGAGCATGGCTGTGGTGCGGGCAGATTCCACAAGGACTTGAGCCAAAATAGCCCAAGTCAAGCGCCTGCGTGCCAGCGCAAACAAAAACGCGCCGGCAGCGCCAAAGCCAGCGCCTTCCGTTGCAGTGAACAGCCCACCATAAATGCCGCCTAGTACCACAATGACGAGTAAAACCACACCCCAAATACCACGCAAAGCTGCCCAGCGCTCTGGCCAGGTGCTGCGCTTGCCAGCGGGAGCATGTTCAGGGTCTTTGCTGGTGATGTAGACAATGGCTGCCATCATCAACAGTGCCGTCAAAATACCCGGAATCACGCCAGCTGCAAACAATTTGCCAATGTTTGTCTCAGTAATGATGCCGTAAATCACCATGATGGTGGAGGGCGGAATCATGATACCCAACGTGCCTCCAGCCGCCATCACGCCCGTCGCCAGCGAGTCGCTGTAGCCCATTTTTTTCATGCTAGGGTAGGCAACCTTGCTCATGGTCGCAGCGGTGGCGATGGATGAGCCGCAAATCGCACCAAAACCGGCGCAAGCTGCCACAGTGGCATGCGCCAATCCACCCCTAAAGTGCCCAATAAACGCGTAGGCTGCAGCAAACAATTCATGCGCCAAGCCCGCACGCGCGACAAAATTGCCCATCAAAATAAACAAGGGAATCACGCTCAGCGTATAAGCAAAACCCGTCTCGTGGACAACTTGTGCTGTGCTGGCTAATGCGGGCGCCCAGCCACGCGTCAAACCAATCCCCACAATGCCGACCAAGCCCATGCTGAAGGCCAGGGGCATGCGTAACAAAGCCAGCGCGAAAATGGCAATAAAGCCCAACAGTGCTTCAATCACAATGCTGTCCCTGTATGCTCTTTTTGAGATTCGGCTTGGCCAGTCGCTGGGCTAAGAATCAAGCCAAAATGAACCAACCCTGTAAGCGCACACAAAACGCCCATACCGTATAAAAAGGGGGCTTTTTCGATTTTGAGTTGCGCCGTGTTGTCACCGTTGATGGCAAATTGTTGACCCGTTTTGAACATCAAATAACCCAACCCCAGCAACGCGATACCAATCAAGACGTGCACCACGAAGTTTTGAAAACGCCGCACCGATGCTGGCAAGTAGCTGTCAAGCGAGTCAAAAACGACATGCTCACCGCGCTGAGACACCAAAGGCAAGGCGCCGAAAATGACGACTACCATCAACAGCTCCGTCAATTCCAGCGACCCCGGAATCGATTGACTTACCAGCTTGCGTCCTGCGACATCAAAAAACGTCAGAGCCATGATGGCAAACAACGCAGCACCAGAGACCAAGCCGCAGGTGGTTTCAAGTAATTTCTTCAAAAGTCATCCTAAGTAAGTAGACAGGTTCAAAATCGAGGCACTAAAAAAGCGGCTCTCGTTCGATACGAGGCCGCTTTTTTGGCGGACTAGCCGATAGGAGGAGTTTACTTCTCTTGCTTAGCAATTTCAGCGCGGAACTCGGCCAACACTTTAGCTGCGTTGGCCAAGCCTTTGGCTTCCGCATCTTTCACCCACTTGGTTTCTAGGGCTGAGGTTTTTAATTTCACGTCAGCCACAAATTTCGCATCTGCTTTTGTCACCAACACGCCATTGGCCTGCATCAATGCAAAAGCGCGGGTGTCAACCTTGTCCCAACCACGGCCAAAAATGCGGGCAGCAGTTTCGCCTGAAATCGCATCAACCGCTTTCTTTTCTTCCGCAGTCAATTTGTCGTATTTGCCTTGGTTCATCGCAAACACGAAGCTGGTGTTGTACAAACCGCCTGGAAAGGTCGTGGCATGTTTGATGATTTTGTCGATACGGAAAGACTCGGTTGATTCTGCAGGAAACAGCGTACCGTCCATCACGCCGCCAGAGAGCAACTCATACGAATCAGGCGCAGGTTTCAGCGTCACATTCATGTTCAATGTTTTGGAGATCTCATTGACCATACCGCCGCCAATACGGAATTTCAAACCGCTTAAATCGTCAACTTTAGCAATCGGGCGCTTGGTGTTGAACACAATGCCAGGGCCGTGGGTGAATAAAGCCAGTACCTTTACGCCAGCGTTTTCAGCTTCAAACTGTGGGTATTTAGAAGTGACTTTGCTGAAGGCGACTGAGATAGATTCGGCTGAATTGCCCAAGAATGGGAATTCGCCCATCTGCGTCAGCACAAACCGACCCGGCGTGTAGCCATGCACGGTGTATGAAATGTCTGCCAAGCCATTTTTCACAGCATCGTAAGTGCCAGGCGCAGGCGAGACGCCGCGCGGCAAGATATTGCATTTCATTTTGCCGGTGGTGTTTTTTTCCAGCAAATCACACCATTCTTTTTGTGCCTTGCTGGCGGTATGGGTGGGCGGCAGCCAAGTAGACACAGTCAATACGGTCTGGGCAGACACCACGCCAGACGCCAAGCCGAACATAGCCAGTACTAGAAATTTCAACTTCATGGAGTAACTTTCATTGAGTAATCAGATAACCGCCAATGTACGTTAATTAACTGGAAATCTAAATAGGAATTACCCGAATATTCCCGACCTGTTGGTCGAATTTGACGCAGATAGACGCTAAGCCAGCCGGAAAATACTGATCTGTACGCGATCTGGAAACCGCGCCCCCGTGCCTACAAAAATGCTCTGTGCGAGCCATTCGAGCGCAGGCGACGAGACTTCAAACGTCGGCACACAACGAAAGTAAATGGCGTCAGGTGCCACGTGTTCACCGCGCACCAGCTTGGCAATATCAGTCGCAGAGCCGCGTCGCAAAGCTCGGTTTTGCACAAAAATGTGTTCGCCGTTGTCCAATTCAATCATGTAGCGGGCGTCTAAATCAGCTGTTGTTTCAGACACCACGATTTGAAAGTCTGCGCCGCCTGGCAATACTTTGCCGTTAACCTGACCAGTTACCACGCCGCCTGTGATGGGGATGATTCGGCGCTTGCCTCGGCTGTTCAATCCCGTCACGGTACCAGCCTCAATCGGTTCGGCGACGTAAACGGTCAGGTCTAATACATGCTGCAAAGCTGGCGTTGGAAGCGATGATGCGGTCATAAAATACTGTGAAAGTGACAATCACAACATTATGAACGCATCACTCCTGCCCTAAACCGCTAACAAGCTTATCAACTACCGATTTGTCCACCATCCAACTTGGTGATAACAATGGTTGCCGAACGCGGACGCTTGCCAGAGCCATAACCTGCATTTGCGGGCCATTGGCTTTCAAATTTGGCAGGATTGTTAACGTCTGCCATTTTGGTGTTTTCGCCTGGGTGCTGAATATTGATGAACATAGCTTTGCCGTCTGGCGTTTCGCACAGACCCGTGATTTCACAACCCTTTGGTCCTACCAAAAAGCGTTTGAGGTTGCTCTCTGTTGGCGCTTTGCCCATATAAGTATCAACGGCTTTTGTACTGCCGTCGCTGCGTTTGTATGACAATGTCTTCATAGCGCCATCACCAACTTTGCCAGGAATCGCGGCAAGCATCATGCAATTGGTCACATCAGTGTAAGAGCCGTCGTCTGTCTGAATCCAGCAAATACCGCTAACGTCGCTAAAAACCAAGCCATCAGGCGATGACATGTCGTTAACGTCGGTTAAGTTTGACAAATTAACAAGCCCTTTGTCTGCACCAGCTTCTGCACCGAACACATAAACATCCCACTTGAAAGCCAAATCTGTTGGTTTGCCCTGTGCCAAGCGGATGATGTGACCGTTCACATTGCCGTTGGTTTCCTTGGGGCCTTTTGCTTCAGCCTTCATGTCTTTGTACATGCGCGGGTTGGCGGCATCAACGCCAAATTCACCGTCAACCGTACGGTTTGCGTTGTTGGTCAGCGTGAAATAAACCTCACCATTGCGCGGATTGACACCGCCCCATTCAGGCCTGTCCATTTTTGTTGCACCCACGGCATCGGCTGCCAAACGGGTGAAGATGGCAATATCTGCGTCCGATTTGAACTCAAAATCAGGGTTGTAGGCGATGATGGGGTTTTTCATCGACAACTCTACCCATTCGCCCATGCCGTCTGCCTTGAATTTGGCAACAAACAAAGTGCCTTGGTCCAAGTATTTGTCGCCCACAGCGAGTTTGTCGTTCGCGTTTGCGTCAGCGGCAGCCCACAAAGCGGTTGATACAAATTTGTACATGTATTCGCTCCGAGCATCATCACCCATATAGGCAACGATAGGCTGGCCTGCTACGGGTGTTGCAAAGTTGCATGTTTCATGTGCAAAACGCCCCAGCGTTGTACGCTTGCGCAAAGCTTGTGTTGGGTTGTACGGGTCAAGCTCAACGATGTAGCCAAAGGTGTTCATTTCGTTGCGATAGTCTTCTTTCGCGCTAGCAGCTATGGCGCTGTTGTTCCAGCGCACATATTGGTCGCTGCTGCCCGCTGTTTCCCAGCCGTGTCGGCTGGCAACGCCGGCTCTACGACCATAACGGTTCAGTGCGCCGACGGCCTTGTCTTTGGCGCCACGGGCAGCATCGTCTTTGGCATCGCGTGAAAAATAACCAAACCAGTTTTCTTCACCCGATGTCAATGTGCCCCACGGCGTTTTACTCGTACCGCAGTTGTTAATTGTTCCACGGCATTGTGTGCCCGCTGGGCTGTACTTGGTGGCCATAAACTCGCTGCCTTTTGCCGAGCCATGGATAGCGGCTACCGTCATGGGCGTGATGCGGCGGTTAAATGCCGAGCTTTGCATGTAGTTCCATTTGCCTGAGGTATTTTTTACTTCCACCACAGAGATGCCGTGAATCATGATCTCCTTGTCCGCTTCTGCCGCTTTGCGCGGCAAGCTTGCCGATCCGCCGTCGGTGTGGAAAAAGAAAGCCGTCAGCTTTTCATCCGTCGTCGCTTCATGGTTCATCGCAATCAGGCCACGCCCACTGTAGCTGTTCGATGGTTTGCCATTGGCATCCAAGCCAAACCAGTCCATGCCGTCATGGTGATCGCCTGCGCGTTTGTCCAAGTCAGTGTCAGTACCGTCGTTTTTGAAAGCAGACAGCCCAGTAACCAATGGGTCGCCGACAGCGTAAATCACGTCTACTTTGTAGCCCGCTGGTACGCTAACCATGTCAGCTAAGCTCTTTGCCACAGGTGCAAAACCCAGAGAATTGAGAGGTGCGCTCATGCCGCCAAATGTGGACATGGCAGATTGGCCCGCAGATTGCCCCACGGACGCACAACCTGCCAAGCCTGCACCGCCCAGCAACACAGAGCCCGCAGCACCCACGCCGCCGCGCAGCATGTTGCGACGGCTTAAGCGTAAGCTCAGCACTGATTCAAAGTCTGTATTAGCAGAAGTATTTGAGTCTTCATTGTTGAAAATATCGGAAGGGCGCTTATTAACGTTGTTCATGAATATGGTTACTTCTATAAAGTTTTAAAAATCTGAATAATGCTGCAAGACTGTGTCAATTCAATGACAATCACCCCATGATTACCAGTCTATTAACGCCACGCCACGCCTTTGAATCTCTCACGCCAGATGTGGTGCTAGACGCCCTCGCCAGCGTGGGTTTGTACGGCGACGGCAGGTTAACCGCGCTCAGCTCCTACGAAAACCGCGTCTACCAAGTGCATTTAGAGCATGGCTTGGCACGCGATGCGGCAGCCCCCAGCTCAGTCGTCGTCAAGTTTTACCGCCCTGAGCGGTGGACGGACGCGCAAATCCAAGAAGAGCACGATTTCAGTTTCGAGCTGATGCGCGCTGAAATCCCCGTGGTCGGTCCACTGGTGCTAAATGGACAAAATTTACACCATTTCGCTGGTTTTGCCTTCAGTGTCTGCCCGCAGCGCGGTGGCAGGCACCCAGAATTGGACGATTTTGAGGTGCTGGAATGGGTGGGCCGTTTTTTAGCCCGCATCCATACCGTAGGCGCAGCCAAACCCTTCGTCCACAGACCCGCTTTGGACGTGCAAAGCTTTGGCTACGAGTCTATGGACTGGCTACTCAGCCACGACATGGTACCCTTAGATGTGCAAACAGCATGGCAAAAAATGTGCAAAAACGCTATTGATTTGATAGCTGCACAATCAATTAATACGCCGGCTATAGGCAAAAAAGATCCTAAAAAAGGCGCTAAAAATGATAGCAACGATCAAAATGGCTCAAACATAGCCATCATTCGCCTGCACGGCGACTGCCACCCTGGCAACATCTTGTGGACACCGACCGACGCCCACCACGGTGGCCCCCATTTTGTGGATCTAGACGACGCCCGCAGCGGCCCGGCCGTGCAAGATTTGTGGATGCTCTTGAGTGGCGACCGCCGCCAACGCACTACGCAATTGAGCGCTTTGATCGACGGCTACGAACAATTCCGCCCCTTCGACCGCCGCGAACTCGCCCTGATAGAGCCACTGCGTACTCTGCGCCTCATCCACTACAGCGCTTGGCTAGCTCGCCGCTGGCATGACCCGACTTTCCCGATTAATTTCCCGTGGTTTGGCACGAGCGATTACTGGAAATCGCAAATCCACACACTGGAAGAGCAGATTGAGGCGATGGAGGAAGAACCTTTGGTGGTGTAAATACCGCAATAGGAACAAAAATCTAATCAGCGAATAACTTGTGACATTGGAAAGATTAGCTTAGACTGATATCACAAGGCGGTGAACAACATGATAGAAGTCAAACGATCTGAAACGACATGTTCTGCTTGTCGAATGCGTGATTTATGCATGCCGATAGGTTTGTCTTCAGAGCAAATGAAGCTGATAGATCAGATGGTCAGTACACGACTGAAAATCCAGCGCGGTGAATTGCTGTACCAATCATGGCAAAAATTTAAGTCACTCTATGCCATAAGAACTGGGTTCTTTAAAACCACTTTGAGTCGATCTGATGGCGTTGAGCAAGTATCAAATTTTTATGTTTCTGGCGAACTTTTGGGCCTAGATGGTATCGCTACAAACCAGTACACATGCAATGCCTACGCCTTAGAGGATTCTGAAGTTTGCGTGCTGCATGTCCAGCAATTTAATGATTTAGCCATAGACGTGCATATTTTTCAGCAGCACATCCAGCGCATCATGAGTCACGAAATCGTGAACGACAAAGAGCATCTTCTTTTACTTGGCAGCATGAAGTCAGATGCGAGGGTCGCCACTTTTTTGATTAATTCACTGAGCCGAATGACTACCCGTGGACAGGCGAGTGACGAATTGATATTGCGAATGACGCGTGAGGAAATTGGTAGCTATTTGGGGCTAACACTGGAAACAGTCAGTCGCACTTTCTCAGCGTTGGCAAAAAAAGGCATCATCTCTGTGGACCATCGCAGTGTTAAAATTTTACAGCCACGTTTGCTTCACAACATCGCTGAACACCAAGAACAGCCAAACTGCCGGCAAGCTTTGCTGAAAGCACATGCTTGATAGTTAGGTTCGGTTTGGCAGAAGCATCTTTACTTGTAATTTGTTTGATTTAGATCAAAACTTTAATTTTTAGCTCACCTATGCTGGAGTCTCCTACCCAAGGAGACTTATCATGTATGAACGTATTTTGATTGCTACAGACGGACACGCCTTGTCAAAAAAAGCCGTAAAAGAAGGTATCGCCTTGGCGCGTAGTTTGGATGCAGAAGTTGTTGCATTTACAGCTGTTCCACGCAATCCGCATTTATATTTTGAAGGTGCTGTTGTCTTGGCGCCTGCCGAAATAGCACGCATAGAAAAAGAATGGACTCAGCTAGGTCAAGCGGTGGTTGACGCCGTTCAGCAAGATGCGCATGAACGCGATGTCAAAGCCACTGCTGTGGTGGGCCGTGGGGAACCGTCAGAAAGCATCATCAGCGCGGCAAAAAAATACAAATGTGGCCTGATTGTG
Source organism: Polaromonas sp. (assembly GCA_031422495.1). Lineage (GTDB taxonomy): Bacteria > Pseudomonadota > Gammaproteobacteria > Burkholderiales > Burkholderiaceae_C > Aalborgiella. The sequence continues at coordinate 20,062 of JANPLX010000092.1, forward strand.
ATGGCTTCGCATGGACGCAAAGGTATTAAGCGCATTTTGCTAGGCAGCGAAACGCTTGATGTGCTGACGCATTCACATGTCCCAGTTTTAGTGTTGAGATAATGTACTGAGCGTTTTAGAAACTGCTAGCAGATTACCGAACTGGATTGCTAATCGCTCCAATCCCGTCAATCTCCACCCGCACCACGTCGCCTGCGACCAAGTATTTCGGCGGTTTGAAACCAATGCCTACGCCGACTGGCGTTCCGGTGGCAATGATGTCGCCAGGGTACAAAGTAATACCTGCGGACAGTGTTTCGATTAATGTTGGGATGTCGAAAATCAAATCGGTGGTATTCGCGTTTTGGCGAATTTCGTTATTCACAAAGCAGCGGACGTTGGTGTTCGTGCCGTCCATTTCGTCAGCGCTGACCAACCACGGGCCCATGGGGCAGAAGGTGTCGAATGACTTGCCCAGCAGCCACTGCGAGTGGCGGCTTTGCCAGTCGCGTGCCGTCACGTCGTTGATGATGGTATAGCCCCAGACGTGCTTCATCGCGTCGGCTTGGGTGATGCCTTTGCCACCCGTGCCGATGATGACGGCGAGCTCAACTTCGTAGTCAATCGCTTCTGACACGCCGACTGGCATTTCAATCGCAGCATCAGCCCCGATGACGGATTCAGGCACTTTTGAAAAGTAAATGGGCACTTTCGGAATATCACCCGCCGCTGCGCTGCTGTCAAAGCCGCTACCGGCAAACTCTTTGGCGTGGGCAAAGTAGTTTTTACCGACGCAAAAAATGTTGCGGCGTGGTTTGGGCATGGGGGCGATGATTTGCACCTCGCTCAAGGCAATCGCAGACAAGGTTTTTGGTAAGCCAGCACCAGCAGCCATGGCTTCAATGATCGGCAATGCGCCTAATTCGCGCTTATCAAGCGGTAAGTCAAAAGGCGTGACGGTTTGCAGGTCTGCCGAGACGGTGCCAACGCCTGCGTGGCCATTTTTGCGGTAGGTGACTAATTTCATTGGAATTTTGAGGTGTGTTGGAGGATAAATACAGGGAAAAACTTAGGCGAAATACTAAGGGATTTACCCACTGTGCGTGCAAAACCAACATGGTAGCATGCTTACTAAACAGCTTGAAGTCATTTCTAGTCGCATAAAGGTCACACATGAATCTAAGATCATCTCTCATCGCCAGCTTGTTGTTAACTGCTGCCAGCTTGTCTATGGCGCAAGGCGCTTGGCCCACACGCAGCATCACCATGGTTGTGCCATTTCCGCCCGGTGGCTTAGCTGATTTGGTGGCTCGCCCTGTGGCTGAAGCCATGTCGCGCGAGCTGGGGCAACCCGTGGTAATTGAAAACAAAGCCGGTGCAGGCGGTGGCATTGGCATGAGTTTTGTCGCCAAAGCCAAGCCAGATGGTCATACCGTGGTGCTGGCGCTGTCGTCACTCACCATCATTCCTGAGGCTGATGTCGTTTTAGGCCGTGCACCCATGTTCGCCCTGAACGATTTGCGCCCGATTGCCCGCTACACCGCAGACCCAACTGTGCTCGCCGTGCGTGCCGACGCACCGTGGAAGACCCTGAAGGATTTCGTTGATGATGCCAAAAAGCGCCCCAGCGCCATCAACTTCGGTTCTTCCGGCAACTACGGCACCATGCATGTGCCGATGGAAATCCTCTCGCAAGTGGCGGGCGTGAAGATGACGCACGTGCCGTTCACAGGCGCTGGCCCAGCCGTCGTTGCTTTGTTGGGCGGGCAGATAGATGCCGTATCGTCTGGCCCTGCCACCGTGTTGCAGCACATTAAAGCGGGCAAGCTGCGCGTGCTGGCGCATTGGGGCAATGAAAAATAAGCATCTATGCCCGAAGTGCCTAGCATCAAAGACAGTGGCTTCAATGTCGAATACGCGCAGTGGTCAGGTTTGTTTATTCCTAGCGCAACGCCAGAGCCCATCGCCCAGCGGTTACGTGCCGCCGCCAAAGCCGCTGCGCTTGACGCTAAAGTCAACGACGTGATCAGAAACGCTGGCAGCCCGATTGTTTACCAAGACTCGCCTGAGTTTGAAAAGTATGTGCAGGCTGATGCCAAGCGCATGGCGGATGTGGTGAAGCGCATCGGCAAGCTTGACTGATTCGACTGATAGAAATAAAAAAAGGGATCACATGCGACATCATTTTTTACAAGCAGCGATAGTTTCATCAAACGCAATTCTGTGCTCAGCGCCTGCTTTTGCACAAAGCTACCCCAACAAAACCGTCAAAATTATCGTGCCTTTCGCCGCAGGTGGCCCTGCAGACAACTACGGTCGATTCATGGCACTGCGTTTGCAAGAAAGCTTGGGTCAATCCTTCGTGGTTGAAAATCGCCCTGGCGCAGGTACGATCATTGGCACCGACGCCGTAGCCAAAGCCGCGCCCGATGGCTACACTTTGTTGTTGATGTCAAACACCCAAACGGTGAACGAAACGCTGATCACCACCAAGCCCTACCAGTTGCTGCGCGATTTTGTGCCGATTGCACCTATCAATTATTCAGACTTGGTGTTGGTCGCCAACCCATCCCTGGCCGCTTCAAACACCAAAGACCTACTCAAGTTGGCGTTAGACAAGCCGGGCAAACTCAATTACGCCTCCTCCGGCCCAGGCACGCCGTACCACATGGCAGGCGAGTTGTTCAAAAGCATGTCGGGCACTTACCTCGTGCACATCCCCTACAAAGGCAGCACAGGTGCGCGTACGGACGTGATCGGTGGTCAAGTCGACATGATGTTTGACGCCGTGACCACCATGGTCGAGCAAGTGCGCGCTGGCAAAGTCAAAGCCATTGCCACTACCGGCAAAACCCGCTCAGACGTGTTGCCCGATGTGCCCACCATCAGCGAATCAGGCGTGCCAGGCTACGAAGCCACCATCTGGCTGGGCATCATGGCACCCAAAGGCACACCCAAAGCCGTGGTAGACAAGCTGAACGAAGCCGTGTCTAAAATTTCATCGCAGCCTGATGTCAAACAAACCTGGGCCAAGCAAGGCGCTGTGCCCATGGTGATGTCCCCCGAAGCCTTCGAAAAATACGCCCGTGATGACATCGCTAAATGGGCGAAAGTGATCAAGACAGCCGGTATCAAAGCTGAGTAACCAAGCCGAACAAGCATTTTAAAAATCGATATGACACAACTACATATTCTGAGCGGCGGCGCAGCCAAAGGCTTGGTCGGGCAGCTAGAAGCCCAATTTCTGGCGCAAACAAATGGTAGCGTGAGCGGCACCTACGGCGCAGTCGGTTTGATGAAAGACCAGCTCCTCGCCGGCGCGCCCTGCGATGTGTTGATCTTGACGCAAGCTTTGATCGACCAGCTCACCGCCAGTGGCTATGTCGTCGCCGGCAGCGCACATGCCTTAGGCTTGGTCAAAACCGGTGTCGCCGTGAAAACGGGTGAGCCACAGCCCAAAGTTAATACGTCAGCAGCCTTAAAAGCAGCTTTGTTAGCCGCAACGGGTATCTATTTTCCAGACCCCGCCAAAGCCACCGCTGGCATCCACTTCATGAAAGTGCTGCAAGAGCTTGGTATCGACAAAGAATTAGCCCCGCTTTTGCGCGTCTTTCCCAACGGTGCAACAGCCATGGGCGAAATGGCGGCATCTACCGAAGTCGGCTTGGTCGGCTGCACCCAAGTCACAGAAATCCTCTACACCAGCGGTGTGCAACTGGTGGATGTCTTGCCCAAAGAGTTTGAACTGGCCACCGTTTACACCGCCGCCGTGTGCACCAAGGCTGCGCAACCACAAGCGGCAGCAGTGTTGATTAAATTGCTAATTAGCGCTGAGGCGGCAGAATTGCGGCGTTTGGGTGGGTTTGAGTAACAGATTTACGTAAGGATGGATTGAGTACTTGCACAAACAATGCATTTGCATTACCATTGAGTTTTATCCAAAAGCAAAAAACTATGCCTGCCATTTTGAGCGCCGAATCCACCTTAACCGACCGCTACCAAACCACTGTGCCCGATGCCGTCAGAAAAGCCTTGCACTTGGACAAGCGCGACCGTTTGCGCTACACCGTGCTGGCAGACGGTGTGGTGCAGCTTTCACGGCTAGACGCCAGCGAGATTGACGACCCAGCCATCAGCGGGTTTTTAAATTTTTTGGCAAACGACATGACCGCGCACCCACAGCATTTGCAGCCGATGACCAGCGCACTGCGTGGGCAGATTCAGCAATTAACAGCAGGTGTCCATGTTAATTTGACCGATACGCTTTCCCCAGAAGATGAGTCAGAAGAAGCGTAAATGACCAGCCCATCCAAGCTGGCCACAGCGCACGGCTGGACGCTGCTGATGCACCCGCTGTTTGAGTTGCAGCTCAACGCCTTGATTGGCAAAGTAGAAGCGCTGAAAACAAAGTACCCAGACAACTACAAAACCAAAAACGACACCAAGCGCCTAGCCGCGATTGAGTCGCTGGTCTTCGACATCATCCCGCAAGACCCCGCCCGTCCAGAATATCTTCAAGGCGCAACGCTAGGCGCGCAGCACAAGCACTGGTTTCGTGCCAAATTCTTTCAGCAATACAGATTGTTTTTTCGCTACCACCAAGCCAGCAAAATCATTGTTTACGCCTGGGTGAACGACGAAACCACGCTGCGTGCCTACGACAGCAAAACAGACGCCTACCAAGTCTTTGCCCGCATGCTGCAAAGCGGCAATCCGCCGGGTGATTGGGAAGACTTGCTAGCAGCGACGAAGCTAGAAACGCTTCGAGCAGATATTCAGCGCGGCATCTCCAGCGGAGCAGCTAGACCGCTGGCAGATGTGAGCAGAGATTCCAAGAAATACTAGAACTTCAATTTTTAGGAATCAACCGCGATTGTTCATTAGCCAAAATACTGTCATTCCCGCGAAGGCGGGAATCTATCGTGGCGCTTATGGATTCCCGCCTTCGCGGGAATGACGGTTCTGATGGGTTATCGCTGAATCAAGTCAGTTTAGGTGTGCTGACACGGGCAAGCCATTTTGACTCAAATATGATAGCAACTTAGGCAATGAATACGCCGGCTAGTGCCGAATTTTATCCCTAAAAAACCATCAAAGTCGACTTTGCCATTTTGCTATGAATAATCTAGCAACTTAGGCAATAAATACGCCGGCTAGAGTCATATTTGACGTTAAATTGAGTGGTTTTGTACATTCAATGGGTAAAAGGCAAGACCTTTCCCATACCGCTTAAATTAAAATCTAAATAACCTTTTACTGACCAAATATAAACCAGTAAACATACTAACAATACCAAGAATAAGAAATATTCCCCAAAAAAAAGTCGAATAAATAAACCCACTCCATGTTCTAGTATCTTGATTGCCAATATATGAAAGATTAGGAAGCAAGCAGTGATAATTAACATCGACTGCTGATTCAACTGGATGTTTTTTTAACCATTCATTAGCAAATGCCCACTGCTCAGGCCCCCATCCTCTTTCTACGATTTCATTTACTTGAATTCAAACACGAAGTGCGCGGCGGTTGAAGGAAGTATAAAAGACTTTATCAGGGGTATTAAAGCCTAATCTTTTACGCGGTCTGTGATTGAGCCGATTTTGAATCATTTCAATTTCTGTGTGGCTCACCGTATTAAACTTTCTGCTCTTGGGGACATATTGACGAACCAAACCATTGGTATTTTCATTCGTTCCACGCTGCCAACTGGCATACGGCCTGGCAAAGTAAGAAGTGCAGCCCAAAGCCGCATCAACCGCCTCATGCATCGCAAACTCACAGCCGTTGTCACTGGTGATGGTTTTGACCATGTGTTTGAACGGCATTAAGAGCTCAATCATGGCGGCGCTGACGACCTCGGCTGTCTTGTTAGGCAGCAGCTTGAGCAGCGTGAAGCCTGATTTACGCTCTACCAAAGTCACAATCACGCCTTTATGCCCTTTGCCAATGATGGTGTCGACCTCCCAGTGACCAATGCGAGCTCGTAGTTCGACACTGGCAGGACGCAGCTCAATGCCACGGCGGTTGGCTATTGGGGCTGATGAGAGGCTTCGATTGCCTGCGTAGCATCTGCGCTTTCTTTTCTGGCAGCGCAGAAAGGATCGCAGCCTGCGGCTGTGATCACGGTAAATATGTTGATAAATACTCTCATGGCTGATGGGCAGGTAGGCGGAGATTTGCTCAGGGCTGTGCTGTACGCTTAAGAACGCTTCAACGCGTGGCCACAGTATGTGAGGGACGCGTGTCGCATTACGGCTGCCAATGCTGCGTACGCTGCTCATGACGTGGGCTTGGAAGGCTCGGTAGCCACTCTGGCCGCTATTTCGCAGTATCTCGCGTCGAATAGTGGATTCGTGGCGTTCTAAATGCTGCGCTATTTCAATAATGCGGCAGTTTAGATTTAGCATGGTGTAAATCTGGTAACGTTCGGTTTGGCTCAGGTGTGTATATCTCATGAGTGCTTCTCAGAATTGGTAGTTCAAGGAGGCTCTTATGTTTACACATCTGTGCCTCTCTTAATCTACTGATTCGCGCACTTCGTAGTTGAATTCAAGAATAATTAATTTTGCTACATTTTTAATAGCTACTTAGTTAATAAATACGCCGGTTACAGGCCGATTTATATTATTTTAGGCATTTTTAGGCGGTTTTGGCATTTTTTCGGCACGTTTTTGCCACTTTTACTCAATCTGACCCTAATTTCAACCGACTCGGCATGCGCTTCTCAATCGCCCACTTCAGCAGCGCCGCACTGCGAAAGATGCCATGCGCAAACTTGCCATACGGCAGGGTCACAAACAGTGCCATCACCACTCCCAGATGGACTGCCAACAGCAACGCTAGAAACGATGTATCGCGCCAGACCATCAGCGCCAAACCCGTCAAACTGGTTAAAAACAGCAGCGCGATAAAGCCGATATCCATCGGTTTTTGGCTTAAATCGGCCGTATTTGGGTCGCGCCGCAGGTTCAGCCACAGCAGCCCAGCTGGGCCGATCAACAAGCCAATGCCGCCCACTGTGCCAAGTAAAACGGGCAAACTGGTCAACGCATAAGGCGCTTGCCATTTGAAGAAGTAGTGGTACAACGTGGCCACGCTGGTCGAGGCAAAACACAGCATGAAACCGTAAAAAGTGGTATGGTGAAACCGCTTGCGCCACAATGTCCAAGCGTCGTCTTCGTTGTTGCAGCCTTCGCCGTGGCCGCCGCTCAAATACTTGAGCTTCAACACATCAGATGTCGCTTCCGATGCCGCAACACTGGATATTTGACCAGTTGACTCATTGGCCACACCTTGCGTGGTGACGTTTTTCCAAAACTGCCGCACGCCTAGTGCCAGCGCCAAAACGACAAAAGCAAAAATCGGTAAAAACATGCCCACGAGTAGGTTGTGAGGGAAGATGGCGTAGAAGTTTCCCGCAAGGGGTGTGTGCAACAATGAACCTTGCATCATCACAGCGAGCACCAAAAACAGAGCTAAACCTCCTGCCAGCGCCACAGCGACGGTCAAACCGTTGCGTTTGTACAGCGCTCCAAACGCACTCGGCCAGGCGTAATCAGCATAAGTTTGCGCCCTCACCTGCGCCATGCTTTGCGGCACATTCACCGCAAACTCATGCGGCGGCGCGTATTGGCAGGCGTGGTAGCAGGCACCACAGTTGTGGCACAGATTGGCTAAGTAATGAATATCGGCTTTGTTGAATTCCAAGCGCCGCGTCATGGCGGGGAAAACGGCGCAATAGCCTTCGCAGTAACGGCATGCGTTGCAGATTTGCATTTGGCGGGCGACTTCCGCTTCAGCTTGCGTTTTAGCCTCAGTAATAAGTTGATTTAAGACAATAGTGCTCATTTTTATGCTATTTTTACTATATTTTTCATAGCTACTGAGGCAGCATTTACGCCGGCTAGACACCCAAATGCTGTTCCAATTGTCATACCCACACCAGCCGTATAGCCCTTACCCAGCACATTCCCCGCCATCAACTCGCCAGCGGCAAACAGGTTGCTAGATTCGACGCCCCCAAAGCGCACCGCCGTGCTCTCGCCGACTTTCATGCCCAAGTAGGTGAAGGTGATACCGGGTTTCAGCGCATAGGCGTAAAACGGCGCGGTATCGATAGGCAGCGCCCAGTGGGTTTTGGCAGGCATCAGGCTGTCAGTATGGCAATCGTCCAGAACCGCATGGTCAAACGTACCAACTCGGCAACTTTGGTTGAATTCAGTCATGGTTTGCACGAATGCCACCTCATCTAAACCGAGTTTTTGCGCCAATTCAGGCAAAGAATCGGCCTTCACACCTGTGAAAACAGGCGGCATAAAGCGACCTACGGCTTTTGCATCGATGACGGAATACGCGGTTTGACCAGGCTGCTGCGCCACCAAACGACCCCAAATGGCGTAGCGCTTGGGCCAAAAGTCTTCGCCTTCGTCGTAAAAGCGCTGGGCATGTTTGTTGACGACCACGCCCAAAGACACACAATCCACCCGCGTACAAATGCCGCCGTCGTACAGTGGCGCTCTCGCATCGATAGCTACACAGTGGCTTTGTGTGGGGTCACCAATCGTGTCTGCACCCTGTGCAATCAAGTCTTTTAGCATCACACCCATGTTGAACCGCGTGCCGCGAATCGCAAAATTATCTGCTGGCCACTCGCCCGCATCGTTTTGCCCCCAAGCTTCGCGCAACCATTCGCGGTTGGACTCGAAGCCGCCGCTGGCGACGACGCAGGTTTTGGCGGTAATTCGTTCTTTGCCTATATGTGCGGCGACAAATTGACCGTCTTTCAACTCCAAGCGATCCACAGGCGACTCGTAGCGAATTTGCACTCCCAGCTTCTCGGCACTTCGATAATACGCGTTCATCAGCGCCTTGCCGCCTCCCATGAAAAAGGCGTTGGTGCGGGACAAATGCAGCGTTCCGGACAGCGAGGGTTGAAAATGCACACCGTGCTTACGCATCCAATCGCGGCAGGTGCTGGACTCACGAATCGCCAATCGCGCCATCGCTTCGTTCGTTAGTCCGCCTGTGACTTTGAGCAGGTCTTGCCAAAACTCTTCTTCTGGGTAGGCTTCGGTCAACACGTCTTGCGGTGTATCGTGCATGCAGCGCAGGTTGCGGGTGTGGGCTGAATTGCCACCGCGCCAGAGTTTTGGGGCGGCTTCGAGCACGAGAACACTAGCGCCCGCTTCCCGCGCCATCAAAGCAGCGCACAGAGCAGCATTGCCACCACCGATGACTAGAACATCTATCATTTTTAGCTGGACACTTTACTGAATACTATGCGCAATAAGTTGCTGATTTCTTGAATAGCTTAGCGATTAGGACAACTATAGATGAAAGCATGCGTTGCTGAGCCTGAGATAATCACCTATATGACAGCAGAAAATGCCCTTTTTTCAAGTAAATTGACCCCAGTCATCACAAACCACCGCGTCGTGGTCGGTTTGAGCGGCGGCGTAGACTCGGCTGTGACCGCTTATTTGCTGAAAAAGCAGGGTTATGACGTGGTCGGCATCTTTATGAAAAACTGGGAAGACGACGATGATTCGGAGTTTTGTTCGTCCAACCAAGACTTCATAGACGCCGCCGCTGTGGCGGATGTCATCGGCATCGAGATTGAACACGTCAATTTTGCCAGCGAGTACAAAGACCGCGTCTTTGCTGAGTTTTTACGCGAATACCAAGCGGGGCGCACCCCGAACCCCGATGTGTTGTGCAACGCCGAAATCAAGTTCAAAGCCTTTTTAGACCACGCTATGCGGCTGGGGGCAGACAAAATCGCCACCGGCCACTACGCGCGGGTGCGCTTGAACGACACTTCACGAAAATACGAACTTCTCAAGGGCTTGGACGCGAGCAAAGACCAAAGCTATTTTTTGCACCGCCTGAACCAAGACCAGCTATCAAAAACGCTGTTCCCAGTCGGTGAACTGCAAAAAACAGAGGTACGCCGCATTGCCGACGAGATTGGCTTGCCCAACGCGAAAAAGAAGGATTCGACCGGCATTTGCTTCATTGGCGAACGCCCTTTCCGTGATTTTTTAAACCGCTACATCGCCAAAGAACCCGGACCGATCAAAAACGCAGTAGGGCGTGTGTTGGGTACGCACCAAGGCTTGAGCTTTTACACGCTGGGGCAGCGCCAAGGGCTGGGCATTGGCGGCGTTAAAGCCAAGGGCGCAGAACTCAAAGCGATTCAAGCGCTCGGGCAACGCGGTGTGGGTGAACATACGCCGTGGTTTGTGGCGCGTAAGGACATGGAGAAAAACACGCTGTGGGTGGTACAGGGGCACGACCACCCGTGGTTACAGTCACATGCGTTGACAGCAGACAACTTGAGTTGGGTGGCGGGGCATGCGCCCACTGACACCTCTTTGAATTCAAAAACACGCTATCGACAGGCGGATGCGCCATGCGAACTGGTCTCTTGCGATGTGAACGCAAACACGTTTGACTTGACTTTCCCACAACCGCAATGGGCGGTGACGCCGGGGCAGTCGGCTGTGCTGTATGACGGTGAGGTATGCTTGGGCGGCGGGATTATTTGCGCTACGAGCGCTTAAAAATATTATGGGGTTTTGGGCTGCGGCGCGAAATCTGGAATATTGGCCAAGCCAATTTTTTGCAAACCCAGCCGCTGTGCAGACGCCATGACGCCGGCCACCACCTCGTACTTAGCAGCGCGATTGGGCATGAAATGAATTTCTGACTGAGCATCACCCTTGATTGCTTCCACTTGCATTTTGGCTTCTAAAGTGGTTCGATCTGGCACAACCTGACCATCCCACACCACTTGGCTGTTGGCGTTGACTTCAATGGTGATCGCTTTTGGCGGCTCTGTTTGATTGGCTGCACTCGCCGTGGGCATATCGACATTCACAGAATGCAATTGAATTGGGATAGTGATGATAAGCATCACCAAAAGCACCAACATCACATCGATCAACGGCGTGGTGTTCATTTCAATCATCACTTCAAGATCGCCGTGACTGGATTCTGAGGAGCCAATATTCATTGCCATAAAAATACCTTGTTCGTACGGTGCTTAATTTTTCGCAGGCGGCTGCGTGATGAAGCCGATACGCGTTACACCCGCTTCTTGTAGCGCATAAACCACTTGACCAATCGTTTCGTAGTTGGCATTGGCATCACCACGAATATGCACTTCTAAACTATTGATTGGTTTATTCAGCGCGACGAGTTTGCCTTTTAACTCTTGAAAAGAACTCAGCTTGGTGTCGAACCAATAGGCATTGCCCACATCATTGACGGAAATGATGATATTTTCTGTTTGAGTTTCTCTGATTTGATTGATTTCTTTTGGCAGCTTCACCTGAATTGATGTTGTCACCGCTGGTATCGTGATCAGGAAAATAATCAACAGTACCAACATCACATCCACCAAGGGCGTGGTGTTGATCTCTGCCATCAACGCGTCGTCGTCGTTCCGGCTTTTATTGAATGTGATTGCCATATTATTCGTGCGATTTATTATTCGTGCGCTTATTTAATCTTTGGTTTGTCTGCTTGTTGCAGCAAATTGGTGTGTAAGTTTGAGCCGAAAGCACGCACGCCATCCATGCCTACTTTGTTGCGACGTACCAGCCAGTTGTAGCCCAACACGGCGGGCACAGCAACGGCCAAGCCAATCGCTGTCATGATCAGTGCTTCACCAACTGGGCCAGCGACTTTATCTATAGAAGCTTGACCTGAGGCGCCGATCTTGACCAGTGCGTTATAAATTCCCCAAACAGTACCAAACAAGCCAACGAACGGCGCAGTAGAGCCAACCGTTGCCAACACGGCAAGCCCTTGCTGTGAATTGCCCTGCACAATGGCAACCGATCGTTCAATACTTTGTGCAGCCCAAGTGTTTAAATCAACCTGACCCGCCACGCTAGGGTGTTGCTGCACGGCCTCCAGTGACGATTCCACCATAAACCGGTAAGGGCTTTCTGCTGTCAGCGCCTTAGCACCTTGTTGCAAGCTACTCGCTTTTGCGAAAGCAGTTTCAGCTTCATTTGCCATAGTCTGCAGGCGCTTTTGCTCAAGCAATTTACTGATGAGTACATACCAGCTAGCCAATGACATGATGATCAAAAGCAAGATCGTTGTTTTCGCCACCCAATCGCCTTGCCCCCAAACAGCGGCTAAACCGTAGGGATTTTCAGCTGCGGGCGTCACAGTTGGTGCAGCCGCTTGAGCATGTGCAAGCGAAAAGCTACACATGCTGAACAGGATCATCGTCGCCGTTGTCACTGCTTGATTTGAAAGTTTATTGATTTTTTGCATCATAAGTTCCTAAGTTACATATCATTGTTATTTGGGGCAATCACCATTGAGCAGCCTGTTGATAACTAGCAGACTTCCCTCTTTCATACAGTCTTTCTTACCCGCTTTGTCAAATTCAATTTCG
>JANPLX010000093.1:0-3879 GCA_031422495.1 Polaromonas sp.
GCCGCCTTGCACTTGGGTGATGTAGTCGTGCGCCAGTTTGTCCAGCGCATTCGTCGTCACGCCAGGCTTCACAAACGGGGTCAAATAATCCAGCACCTCAGAGGCTAATTTGCCCGCTACGCGCATGCCAGCGATGCCTTGGTCGTCTTTGTATGTAATCGTCATGGAGTCATTATCCCATTTGCGAATGACGCGAATGGCTAAGTAACTGATAACCTCGATTTAAATCGGAAAATTATTAATAATCACGGTTATTAATAATTACGCGTCGTTGCGGTTTAGGTGTGACGGTCAACTGCATTTTGACTTGGTTTGCACCTGGTTTGAGCGTGCTATTTGTGGGAGCAATATCCACAAATTGTGCCGCATGCCACACTTTGACTTCTGCCGCCCCGTCTGGCAAATCAGTGAATGTCGCCACGCCATTGGCGTCTGTTTTGGCGGCATAAGGGCTATCGCTCACTACCACATGTCCTGTCATTGAGCCATGCAAATAGCAAGCAAGGAGTGTGACGCCAGCTTTGTCAAAGGTGACAGCACTGCTGTTGATTTTATTGGCTGCTGTACTGGTTTTCCCCGTTAAACGAAACGAAAAACCATCAGCTGCGCCAATTGAAAACTCTTTAGCGCCAGCCGCTGAGCCGCGCACGTGGTGGTCCCACGGGTCATTGTTGATAAAAGTGACTTTGGCACCCTTTTGTACCAAAGCTACGGCTGGGCTGAATTGCATATTGGCTTGTGACAAGGTCAGTGCGCTAGGTAGTGTAGAGCTGACCGCTCCTCCTGCAGTCGGGTTGACCATGACCACTGCATCCGCAGTGGGCTTGCCGTCTTTATCAACAACACTGACCGACAAGCTGCCTGCATGGCTAAATAGGATGCTAGCCGGCATAATTACTGCCTGTAACGCTATTAATTTAATAGTATTTTGTTTGTATTTTTGCGCGATTTTGTAAAACATGACACTGACCTTTTTAGTAAACTTACAAGATGATACGCAGAAAATGTTAATTTGGTTTCAGCAACCAAATATCAACCATGCGAATAACTTGCGCCATCGTATCAGGCGCATCGCAAACCACCACTTGCCGATGAGGCATAGACCGCAGCCACGTCAGCTGCCGTTTGCACAGCTGGCGAGTCGCGGCGATGCCTTTTTCGCGCAACTCAAAAGCTGTTTTTTTATCCAGCTGTTCATCATTCGCAGCATCTAATGCTTCCCACATTTGGCGGTAGCCGACACATCGAATCGAAGGTGTGTTTAAGTTCAAATCACCACGTTTTCGAAGACTGCGAACTTCTGCTTCAAAACCACTGGACAACATCGTATCAAACCGCTGCGCAATGCGTTCATGCAACCATGCGCGGTTGTGCGGTTCGAGTGAAATAAACAGTGTTTTTAGGTGTTTAAATTGGCCATTGGCCGGCGTATTTATTGCCTCTACAGCTATATTATTAATAGCAATACTTGATGCATATAATCGTTTGTGGAATGACGACATGGGTTGCCCAGAGATGCGATAGACCTCCAAAGCGCGTTGAATCCGCTGTGCATCATTCGGCTGCAATCGGGCAGCGGTGGTGGGGTCAAATTCAGCGAGTTTTTGATGCATTGCAGGCCAGCCAATCTGCGCAGCTTCAAGCTCCAACTGAGCGCGAACGGCAGGACTAGCTGTGGGCATGTCGTCCAATCCTTCAAGTAGCGCTTTGAAGTACAACATGGTGCCGCCCACCAGCAGTGGCAAGTTCCCGCGCGCGGTGATTTCAGTGATTAAACGTGTGGCGTCTTTTACAAATTCAGCGGCCGAGTAAGGCTGAATCGGGTCGCGAATATCAATCAAATGGTGCGGTACTGCGGCTAATTCTGCTGCACTGGGTTTGGCCGTACCAATGTCCATGCCTTTGTAAACCAAGGCTGAATCAACACTGATGATTTCCACTGGTATTTTGCCCTGCAAATGGTGTGCAATCGCTAATGCAGCCGCCGTTTTGCCAGAAGCCGTGGGTCCAGCTAGAGCGATATAAGGTGGCAAGTCAAGGTTCATAGCATCTGATTTTCTGGCATTTGCCATGCCATTAGGCATTAGCATGCTGCTGAACCGCTGTCCACGCGATGATGCTGATGAATATTGACCAAAACCAGACCGCCAAAATCATCGGCATGGCGCTGCCATCGTTGGCAAAGCTCAGCCAAGCACCTGTGGCAAAGGCAGTCAGCATCATCAAAAAGCCGTTCAAAGCTGCCGCCGTGCCTGCCGCTTTGCCAAACGGGCCAATCGCGCCGGTTTGACCACAGGGTTGATGCACACCATGCCCAATGGCGATCAAGTAATAAGGCAGTATCAACGCCCAAGGGCTGTGGTTGCCAGTGAATGCGAGCACCGCCAACAAGGTGCCGCCAGTCAGTGACAACCCAGCAGCAATAGCGACGCTGCGCGCAATGCCGCTGCGCCTGATTTGCCATCGACACCACACCGTGCCGCATAAGTAAAAAGCGGACATACCAAACATGATGAAACCATATTGCGGTGGTGTGAAACCATGGATTTTGATGAATACGAACGATGACGATGCCAAAAAAGTGAACAGTATCCCGTATGAGGCAAAAGACAATGCAGAGTAGGTCAAAAAAACGGGGTTTTTCAAGATAAGCCACCAAGTTTTAACCAATGAACTTGGCTGCAAAGCGCTTAAATTTTTTTGTGACAGTGTTTCTTGAAATCGTGAAAAAACCATACAAAGCGTGGCAATGCCAAATACTGCCAAAGCCAACAAAGCTGCTTTTGCACCCCAGTGCCCAGCTAGATAGCCACCCAGCGGGGCGCTGAGGCAAGCGAAAACGCCAAGTCCAGTCAAACCTTTTGACATCACAGTAACGCCCACGTTGGGTGTGTATAAATCTCTCACCAGCGCGCGCCCACACATCACCACCGCACCCATCGCCAAGCCTTGCATGATCCGCCAAGTGATCAGCAAGTCCATCGAGTCTGCGAAAGCACACCCAATAGCCGCTAGTGAGTACAAAACCAAACCGATCAGCAAAATTGGCTTGCGCCCAAAGCGATCAGACAATGGCCCCCACACCAACTGCGATAACCCAAATGCCAACAGCAATGCTGACAAGGTCATCTGCCCCTGCGCCATAGTTGCGCCAAACCCCTCGGTCAGCGCGGGCAGGGCGGGTAAATACAAGTCAGTGGTGATGGGTTGAATACCCAATAAGAGGGCTAGGAGTAAAACGACAGTAGCTTGGGGCATGGCGGGCTTGGATGGCATGCTGCCTAGCCTAGCAGAAGTCTGGGCTGTTCTAAGTCAAATGCATGGTGATTGCCTGGTTTAAATTGCGTATTTGCTAATATCGTGCACATGAATAAGAAACCAACTCGCCAAGACTTTCGCGCAAACACACGACTTCGGGTTCGCTGGAGTGAGGTTGATTTGCAAAAAATAGTGTTCAACGCACACTATTTGATGTACTTTGACACTGCCGTTGCCGATTATTGGCGCGACTTGGCGATGCCTTACGAAGAAACCATGCACCAATGGGGCGGTGATTTGTATGTCAAAAAAGCCAGCGTTGAGTACTTCGCTAGCGCTCACTATGAAGACCAGCTGGATGTGATGCTGAAATGCGCGAAAGTTGGCAATTCCTCAGTGATTTTTGAAGGTGCGATATTCAGAGCTGACGAACTCCTAGTCACTTGTGAGCTTATCTATGTTTTTGCCGATCCATCCACCCAAAAATCAAAACCTGTGCCTGACGGATTTAGAAACTCGCTGACTGCATTTGAAGCAGGTGAAACCATGACGACTGTCAAAACGGGTGACATACAAACATTGGGTGCGGATGCTTTTGCAATTCGCGAAGAAGTATTTGTG
>JANPLX010000094.1:0-16379 GCA_031422495.1 Polaromonas sp.
CCAGACATGTCGGTGATGAAACCGATTTTGACCGGGCCGGTGCCCTGGGCGAATGCTGGTGCCGAAGCGACGGCACCAAAGCCGAGAGCCATTGCGGCAATGAGTTTTTTGAATTTCATAGGTATCTCCTAACTGGGTTGGATAAAGGTGAAGGGTTGAAAAAGAAGCAGCGTTGGATTCACACGCCAAGGTATTCGTGCAGCATGTCGGTGTTGTCCACCAGCTCGGCCTGCGCAAACTGTTTGACGATGCGGCCATGCTCCATGACATAAAAACGGTCGGCCAGCGGCGCGGCGAATCGGAAGTTTTGCTCGACCAGCACAATGGTGTAGCCCTTGGCTTTCAGGGCCAGGATCATCTCGGCCAGCTTTTGCACGATGACCGGTGCCAACCCCTCCGAGATTTCATCCAGCAGCAGCAAGCGCGCGCCGGTGCGCAGAATGCGGGCGACGGCCAGCATTTGTTGCTCGCCGCCTGACAATCTTGTACCGGGGCTACTGGCGCGCTCCTTGAGGTTGGGGAACATCGCATAGATCTCATCAATACCCATGCCACCCGGCGCGATGACGGGGGGCAGGAGCAGGTTTTCTTCAGCACTGAGGCTGGCAAAAATACCACGCTCTTCCGGGCAATAACCAATACCTAAACGCGCAATCTTGTGCGGTGCCAGCTTGATGGTTTCTTCGCCTTTGACCTGAATCGATCCCTTGCGCGAACCCGTCAGACCCAGAATGGCACGCATGGTGGTGGTGCGGCCGGCACCGTTGCGCCCCAGCAGCGTCACCACCTCACCCTCGTTCACGCTGAAGTTCACGCCGTGCAGAATGTGCGATTCGCCATACCAGGCATGCAAATCCTCAATACGCAGGAGTTCCTTGGTCATCAGTGCGCTCCCTGCAATTCAGCACTGGTAGTGCCCATGTAGGCCTCCATCACCAAGGGGTTTTTGGATACTTGGTCATACGGGCCATCGGCAATGATGGCACCGCGCTGCAGCACCGTGATGCGGTCGGCAATCGAAGACACCACATTCATATTGTGCTCAACCATCAAAATGGTGCGGCCGGCGGATACTTTTTTGATCAACTCCGTCACACGCCCCACATCTTCATGTCCCATGCCTTGGGTGGGCTCGTCGAGTAGCATCAGCTCGGGCTCCAGAGCCAGTGTGGTGGCCAGCTCCAGCGCGCGCTTGCGGCCATAGGGCAGATTGACCGTCAGCTCGTTGGCAAATTGCCCCAAATCGACTTCTGCCAGCAGCTGCTGCGCGCGCTCATGCAGATGAAAGAGCGTGTCTTCAGCTTTCCAGAAGTGAAACGAGGTTCCCAAGTTGCGCTGCAACGCGGCGCGCACATTCTCAAGCACCGTCATATGCGGAAAAACAGCCGAGATCTGAAACGACCTAACAATGCCTCGCCGTGCAGTTTGCGCTGGTTTTTCATGGGTGATATCAACGCCGTTGAACACGATGCTGCCTTGGGTCGGCGTTAAGAATTTGGTCAGCAGGTTAAAAAACGTCGTTTTTCCCGCCCCATTGGGGCCAATCAGCGCGTGAATATGGCCGCGTTGGACTTGAAGGTCAACCTGGTTGACGGCGACAAACCCTTTGAACTCCTTAGTCAGACCGCGTGTCTCAAGAATGGCATCAACTGACAAATGGTTCTCCAGAAAACTAAAGCTTCAATCTCAACAGAAGATGTATCTTTGTTTTTTTGTTGCTTGATCCAAAAATGAGGTATCCCAAAAATGGTTGCAATCAAAAGTTAACGAATTCTAGTGTGCAATCCGCACTTTGTGCATTCGGTTATACCCTAGCAGTGATGCAAAGGCGACACCCAATCAATGCACTCACACACATAGCACTATCAAATAAATAGCGCCCTATACAATAAATACGCCGGCCACAGCCAGAAATACCCCTATTTTCGAACTAATCCGCCATAAATACCGTCAACACTCCCGTGTAGCCATACACATGGTGCCGCGCGATCTCGCCGCCGGCGAAAAAGCCTACCAAGGGCACGTCGCCCAAGGCTTTACGGACGATTTGTAGCTCTGCGCTGGGGCCGCCGAAATGCGGGCCGCCACGGCCTGAGCAGCTGACGTAAATAGCACCGGCGATGCGTTTGGGCGGTAGGCCGCCGTGCTCGGCTTGGCCGTATTGGAAAGAGCGGTCAGCTAATTCGGCCAAACCGGCGTTGTCTCCCCATGCTTCACCTAATACCTCTTCGGGCTGCGTTTGCGACTCTAACTCTTCGCGGATTTCAGCGCAAATACGTACCAAGTCTGACCTTGCAGCAGCCACGTTGCGCTGGCAAAAAGCTAGATTCATACCGACTTGCACGGCTTCGGCAATAGCCACGCCGCGCTTGGCGGGGTCAAGGCCGATGATGTGGCGCACCCGGACGTCGCTACCGAAAATTCCGGGATGGCTGGTGACTTGGCTGTCTTGACTCAAACCCACCAAGGTTGCGCGCACAGCTTCTAGGGCGGCTTGGGGTTGCTCTAGGCTGACGTTTAAATCGCGCAACAGCACGTCCAAAGCCGCTTCGCCGTCCAATTCGATGACCAAATTGCCATCGCATGAGGTAATTTTGCGGGTTTTGGAGCCATTTGCCGTTAGCGGCTGGCAACCTTGAGTGACGCGGGAGAGTAATAAAACCTCGTCGCTGAAGGCAACCCCGCTCAGCCCGCCGGCAAACACGCCACTGGCCGCGCCTTGGCCTTTGACATTGCCATCGCTAGAGACTGAAAACTGCACCGTTTTGCTGCGGCTGGCGGCAAAACCACCAAACAGGTAGCCAGTGCGGGTGCGGGCGCTCAGCTCGGCAATCATCTCGGAAGCGTCGGGCATGTTGCCGTCGGCATGAATCAAAGCGGTGTGCGCTTGGAAAGCGGGTGGTGGCAATTCTTTGAGCAACTCATCTGTTTCGTCTTCTAGCGCTGCCAAGGGTGCGACGCCAGAGAACACGCGGTATTGATCCGCTGGCACGTCGCACAGCATGACGCACAGCGCGGGTTCGTCGAAATACTCGACATTGTTAGACGCAATACCCACGCCGACCGTGCCGGACCAGTCGGTGACTTCGGGCAACTCGGTGCTTAAGAAATCCAAAATAGCTTGCGCTTGGTTGGCGTAATGGTCGGTGATGTACAAAATCGCCAAAGTCGGTGCGCTGGCATAATTGGGCTGCACCATTTGTGCGCGAAGTTGCGCAAGCACCAAAGCTGCTGCAAATTGCCACTGTGGGTGTGTGGCGTGGCCGTAGGGGAAAAGTTTCATGCAACGACCTATGGGGTGTTTGTTTTTGGGTAATTATCGAGAGCGTTTTTTTGCGGCGGCTTTTTTGACAGGCGTCTTAGCTATGGACTTTGGTGTAGTCAACGCTTTGCCCACCGCTCCCGCCATGCCGCCCGTCATGGTGTTGGCCATATTGCCAGCCATACCAGTGGCTTTTTTGAACGCGCCTTTGGCCAAGTCTGTCGCCACACCCTTGGTCACATCAATCGCCGTTTGCTTGGCGGCATCTTTCATAGCGGTATTGGCGATTTGGCCGAATTGCTGCGTCAGCGCACCCCACCATTGCATCGGGTCCACCATGCCAGCTGCCATGCCTGCAGCCATGTCTGGCACAGCAGTTTTGCTGCTTGATTTTGAAGTTGTTGATTTTTTTGCTGTTTTTTTAGCGCTACCCGAACCTGACGCTGCGCCACTGACAGAGCCAGCAAGTGACCCAACCGTGGCAGCGGCGTCGGTCGCGCGTTCGGTGAATTTATGCACGCCACTCATCACCGAATCTGCGGCTTTGAGTTTGAAAGCATTCGCCACGTCGCCAAAGTTGAAGTTCATGCCTTTGAGCGTGGCCAAGGTCATTTTTTGCACTTCAAGCGCTTGAATCGTCGCCTTCAAAGCGGTAGCATTTTGGTCTAACCAAAACTGCACGGCTTTGAGTTCTTCAATGCGTTTGTCCAGCTCTTCCACGTTCAGCGTGGGCGCAACCCAATTGCCCAAGTTCGGCAGCTGCGGGATACTCTGCGCCGCGCCGCCAGCCGCTTGTTTGGCTAAGTTTTGCAGAAAATCAAAACCGGGGACAAATTTGCCGAAACTACTCATGTCTGGGGTGTTGCTCATTGTGTGCTCCACATTAGGATTGAAATTGGGTAATCAAATGAGAGCTTACTCCAATGTTCCCGCAAAAGCGACGCTAGCCCAGCCGAAATTATCAGTGTTTATGCTGATTCGTCGGTGCGGCTGTCCCGCTATCTGCTTTTGCAGCGGGTGGTGCAACAGACACAGGCACCATCAGCTCAATTTTGCTTTGGCCACCTTTGGCGTCTTTGAACAGCAGCGTCAGTGGGACTGTTGTGTCTTTAGGTAACGCAGTTTTCAAGTCCAAAAGCATGATGTGATATCCGCCCGGACGCAGCGACACAGCCTTGCCAGCAGGCAAAGCCAAGCTTGGTACAGCCCGCATTTGCATGATGTCGCCTGTCATCTTCATCTCATGCACCTCGCTAACACCGGCCACGGGTGACGATACGCCCACCAGCTGCAAATCTGCTTTTGCAGTGAGCGTCATGAAAGCCCCAGATGCCTTTTGACCCGGCACGGCGGTGCGCACCCACGCGTTTTGAACGGCTACATCGGCCAGATTGTCTTTAGCGGCAACATTTAGGCTCACCGAACCCATTAAAACCGTTAAAAACAAGGTAGAAATGAATCTAGTCGGCGTATTTATTACCTCAGTAGCTATTAATTTAATATCGTTAAAGCGTCTAACTATCAAGCTTACGGGCCTTGAGAAGTGCAGTTTTTGAAGTATTGAGGAACTAAGCATGGCTAAATTATCCCAGAAGCAGTTGTTTTGGCATGTTTTAGCCACGAAAAACCTCTTTTTGACCATAATGCAGCATGAATTACACGCTTGCATCCGCCACGATTTTGTTGATTTTGATCACTGACCCGGTGGGTAATATCCCGATTTTTGTCAAATCTTTGCGCCATGTTTCCCCCGAGCGACGCACCTTGGTGATCATGCGCGAAGTGTTGATTGCCTTTTTGCTGCTGCTTACGTTTATGTTTGTAGGAAAGGATTTTTTAACGCTGATGAATTTGAGCGATGTGTCGCTGCAAATCGCGGGTGGTGTGATTTTGTTTTTGATCGCGCTGAAGATGATTTTCCCCTCTGCCGCGCACGCTGAAGAGGAATTAGAGGGTGAACCTTTGATCGTGCCGTTGGCGATTCCCGCACTCGCAGGGCCCTCAGCATTGGCCACTGTGATGCTGCTGGTCAGCCAAGCGCCTGAGCGCAAAATGGAATGGATTGCCGCGCTGTGCATCACCATGGCGGTGTGCGCGGTGGTGCTGGTACTGGCGGAGCGGATTCAGCGTGTTTTGGGGGAGCGCGTGGTCGTCGCCGTCGAGCGGCTGATGGGTCTGATTTTGGTGGCGGTGTCGGTCGAGATGCTGCTACGCGGGTTTAAGGCTGTAGCGCAGCAGATAAACACAGCTTAATTTGCTTTTGCACCTGCCTGCACAACGCCCTGCTCGATCGCGCCAAATACACTGATGCCGTCTTTGCCTTTGGCTTCGATACGTATCGTGTCACCAAACTTCATGAACTCGGTCGTCGCTTTGCCGTCTTGGATGGTTTCAATGCAACGCTTTTCAGCGATACAGCTGTAGCCTTTGGGCCAATCTGTGCGGGTTTTGCCGTCTTTGTCGGGTTTGGATTCGACGCCTTTGTTGCTCACCGTGCCTGAACCGATGACACTGCCAGCGCGCACATTACGGGTTTTGCATAGATGGGCGATGAGTTGGCCGAAATGAAAAGTCATTTCAGGACCCGCCTCGCACATGCCAACTTTGCGGCCATTCCAGGTGCTTTGCACCGTCATGTTCAGGCGGCCTTTGTCCCATGTATCGCTTAACTCGTCTAAGGTGACCGCAACGGGGCTGAACGCGGTGGCGGGCTTGCTTTGCACGAAGCCGAAACCTTTCGCAAGCTCGTCTGGAATCAAGTTGCGCAAGCTCACGTCGTTGGCCAACATCACCAAACGAATACCGTCCAACGCCTGCTCGGGCGTGCTACCCATTTTGACGTCGCCAGTGATGACGGCGACTTCGGTCTCGAAATCGATGCCAAATGCTTCAGACACGCAAACAATGTCGTCGCACGGGCCGATAAAGTCGTCGCTACCGCCTTGGTACATCAGCGGGTCTTGGTAGAAGCTGGCGGGAACTTCTGAATTTCTTGCTTGTCTAACCAATTCAACATGGTTCAAATACGCCGAGCCGTCCGCCCATTGGTAAGCGCGAGGCAGCGGTGCCATGCAAAGCTTGGGGTCGAAGGGGAAGGCGTTACGCATGCGACTGGTTTGACCACTGTTCAGCGCGTCATACACGTCTTGCAGCTGCGGGCTGATGAAGTTCCAATCGTCCAGTACCTGTTGCATGCGGCTGGCAATGCCAGTGGCGTATTGGGCGTGGCTGAGGTCACGCGAGACGACGATGAGCTGGCCATCGCGCGAGCCATCTTTGTAAGTTGCGAGTTTCATGTGGGAATTGTAATATCCTCTAGTTATGGCGAATGTACATCCTCTACGAACCAAACATTGGCTAACGCTGTTAGTGACGCTTTTTGTTATGGTTTTGATAGCGCACCTGGCAATTATCACGTCGGCTAGTGGCCAATTTAACATCAAAAAATCAGTTCTAACAACAACTTTCACGACGCGTACGATTGAATTACCCAAACCCACGCCCGTGGTTGAAAAAACGCCGGATGTTGCACCACCACCAAAGCCCGTGAAACCCAAGCTGGCAGCCGTGGCTGCGCCAAAAGCTGCTCCTGCTGCAATACTTTTACCTGTAGAACCGACAGCAGCGCCGCCTGAGCAACCCATCTCAGCTGCCGCACCAACCCAAGCAGCCCCCGCAGCTCCTACCGCAGCAGCGCCAGATGGGTCTGATACAGGATTACCCAGTACTGAGCCCACTCCAACGACATCAGCACCCACATCCAGCGATGCAGGGTCACCGCCTCCCGCCTTCACTGCGATGAATTCTGGCGCGCATCTCTACAAAGTGATATTTACCAAAAGTGGCAATTCCAACCAAGGTAAAGCACTTGTGAAATGGCAGCAAGATGGCGAAAAATACACGCTGGCTATGACGGCATCGATGTTATTCATCGATGTTTTCACCTGGGGCAGCACAGGCTTAATGTCAGCGATAGGCTTGCAACCCGAACGATTCTCCGATAAACGCTATCGCAAAAGCGAAGTGGCTGCTCACTTCGACAGAGTTCAAGGGAAAATCATCTTCAGTGCCAATACCCCTGAAGCCGCATTGCTCGCGGGCGCACAGGACCGTATCAGCGTCATTTGGCAAATTGCGGGCATGCTGTCTGCTGACCCGAAGCGATACCCGCCTGGTAACACGTTTAGCTTGCAAACCGTCAGCTCGACCGACGCTGAGCCATGGCTTTTTACTGTCAACGAATCTGAAACGCTGAATTCAGAGAAAGGTCCTCAAGTTGCAGTGCGCCTGACCCGCAACCCAAGGCGCGAATTTGATCAAAAAATTGAACTTTGGTTTGTACCAGCTCTGAATTACCTGCCAGCCCGATTTAGGTTCACAGAAACCAACGGCGACTACGTGGATGTGATTTGGCAAAGTGTCGACTACTTGCCAAATACCGTGTCGCGTTGATTTGTAAAGTCGATTTTTCAGCTTTACACGGCATTTTGTGGCATTTTGGGTATTTTTATCTGTTTTTTTATCTTGTGTCAGCCTTGAAAGTGCTACTAACGTTGCTACTTAAGGTGACAATAGGAGTTATATGTTGATCCAAACAGCTTTTTCAGAATTGCTCAAAAATCCGTCCATGCAGATGTTGTATGACTCTGAGTCGTTCGTGGTCGTCCACATGCAATTGGAAACACTGGGTAACGACACCGCCGAGGTCAAAAAACCGACTCTTGCACGCCATGGTTTCGAGATCGTCGACAAGCGTTCTGGCAAAGAAGTGTATCTAGATGGTTCGTGGGCAGAGTTATTTCAACAACAAATCACAGCCTGGCAAGTGAATACGCCAACGCAAGAAGAAGTTGAAGACACCTTGGATGGCTATGCTGAATTGGCGCATAACCCTGTTTTGATGCATTAAAAATTAAACTCAACCTCAACCTAACTCATAAAGACAAAGCACGTTTCGACGTGCTTTTTCGTTTTTAAGCGTGCTTTTTAATGGCGTCGGCCAAAACGCCCACCATCACCTCAATTTGCGCCTTGTCCACTATGAAAGCTGGCGCCAGTACCAAGTTTTCACCCGCTGGGCGAATCAAAACGCCTTTGTGGAAGCATTCCATAAAAATGTCATAAGCGCGTTTGCCAGGCAACCCAGCAATGCTGCTGAGCTCAACAGCACCAGCTAAGCCCAATGTGCGAATGCCGATCACATTTGGCAATCCTTTGAAGGCGCTGTGCATCGCATCACCCAGCACTTTGCCCATGCTGCCCGCACGGGCAAACAAATCCTCTTCCTTAAAGTGCGTCAAAGTTGCTATCGCAGCCGCACAAGCAACGGGATGGCCCGAATAGGTGTACCCGTGGAAAAACTCAATCGCGTGCTCAGGTGATTTCTCGTTGGCTTGCATGATGGTGCTGTACAAATGGTCGCGGCATATCACGCCACCCAATGGAATCACGCCATTCGTCACCGCTTTGGCGAAATTGAGCATATCGGGCACGACACCGTAATAATCCGCCGCAAAGTTAACACCCATGCGGCCGAAACCAGTGATCACTTCGTCAAAAATCAACAAGATGCCGTGCTTGTCGCAAATTTCACGCAAGCGCTTCAAATAGCCCTGCGGCGGCAAGTACCAACCTGCCGAGCCGGCGACAGGTTCAACCATCACTGCTGCGATATTGCTGGGATCATGCAATGGCAAAATGCGATTTTCTAACTCTAGCAAAATGTCTTCTTGCCAGACGGGCTCTGCATCATGAATATAGGCATGGTTTACTGGATCATGAATAAAGCGCAAATGATCAACACGTGGCAACAAAGCTGTACCAAAAGCTTTGCGGTTCGCAGGAATGCCTCCCACACTCATGCCACCAAAACCGACGCCGTGGTAGCCACGCTCGCGGCCTATAAACACATTGCGATGTCCTTCACCACGCGCGCGGTGGTACGCCAAAGCGACCTTGAGCGAGGTATCTGCCGCCTCTGAGCCAGAGTTGCAAAACAAGACTTTGTTCAAATCGCCAGGCGCCATGGCTGCAATCATTTCAGCGGCTTTGAACGCTTGCGGGTTGCTGGCTTGAAAGGCAGTGGCGTAATCTAGCGTATCAAGCTGTTTTTTAATCGCCTCATTAATGGGTTTGACGTTGTGCCCTGCACTCACACACCACAAACTTGATATGCCATCTATCACCTGACGGTCGTCGTGGGTGGTGAAATGCATACCACTCGCAGCCGTAAAAACGCGCGGGTCGTTTTTGAAAGTGCGGTTTGGTGTGAAGGGCAACCATTGGTTGTCCATGTTAAATGTTTTAGTTGTCATGTTTTTTCTCCCGTGATTGGTTTATGGCGTTTAGACAAAGACGTTGCCCAAAGACTGGCAACCAAAGCCAACAAAAGTACGACCAAGCCGTACCAATTCAAATCGTCCATACGCTCTGTGCTGATAAGTATGCCACCGAGCGCCGTACCAATAGCTTGGCCTGCGTACATGGCAGACGTGTTTAATGCGACGGAGGCACTTGCCAGCGCAGGCGAAAAGGCCACCAATCTTGCTTGCTGCGCTGAATTTGTTGCAAAAATACAAATCGCCCACGGCGTAATAACTAGCGCCGCCAACAATAGTGTTGTACCGAATGGCCAAATCAATAAGCTCAAACTCATGCCACAAATGCCCATCCACACCATCCGCTGAGCACCTAAGCGATCGACATGGCGTGACATCCAAATATTGCCCAACAAACCTAAAGCGCCCATCCACATAAACAAGGTGCTGAGTTCTAAAGGTGAAATATTAAATTTGGCTTTGTAGTACGGGGACAAATATGCGAACAAGACAAATTGGCCAGCGGCGTACAAGGTGGTCACCAAAATACAAGTCATCAATGCTGGTGATTTTAAAGTTAATGCCCAAGCCGCGCGAGACAATGCAGGCGGCTTCACGCCATTGGACATGGCTTGCCAAACCCAGGCAGAGCTTATCAAACCTAAAGCAGCCACTAGCAAAAATGCACTTTGCCAGCCCAAAGCACCACCCAAATAAGCGCCCAAGGGCATACCGACAACTGATGCCACCGACCAGCCTAAAAACACAAACGTGATAGCACGCCCGCGTTGGTTTTCAGGCACTAACAACCCTACACAGGCCGCTGCTTGTGGCGTGAAAATGGCGGGTGAAATCATGGTCAACACCCGGACTACTAGCAAGCTAGCAAAATCTGGCATGGCGGCGCACAGTGCATGCAGTGCAGCGTACCAAAGCATGGACAAAGCCAGCAGTTTGCGTCTATCCCAACCCGCAGCCACAGTTGCAAACAAAGGTGCACCTATGCACATCAACAAAGCACCAGCAGAGATAAGCTGCCCCGCTGTTGCAACAGGCACATGCAATGATTGACTGATGACGCTGAGTGTGCCGGGCACGATCATGACACCAGTGCCAATCACGAAATTACCAAACAACAATGCCCATAAAACTTTAGGCATAGGAGTTTGCAATGTTTGTTGTTTAGTCATTAGCCGCTAGCCTATCCATTTACCAATTGCTTTTCAGCTAAATCCAAAAACTCAGGTTTACCCGATAGCACCAATGTATCGCCAGCTTCTAAATGTATGTCAATGGCATTTACTTTTTGCGCTTCTTCAAAAGTGATTTGCTGGCCGTTTTTACGTTTTAAACTAATGATTTGTACCTCTTTAAATGCTGCGGCTAATGCTACGAATGACATGGAAACCGCGTGATCGCTTTGCGACAACGTGAACGTGCTTAATCGTGCATTTTCCTGTTCATCTGTCGTGTCGTCGTCGTTGCCGTGAAAGTAACCGCGCAGTAAGTTATAACGTGCATCACGCTGGTCTTGCACGACACGAATAACGCGTCGTATCGGCACGCCCACCAAAGCCAACGCGTGACTGGCCAGCATCAAACTGCCTTCAATGGCTTCGGGAACAACTTCTGTGGCACCAGCAAGCTGTAGCTTTTCCAAATCATGGTCATCCACTGTGCGCACAATGACTGGTACTTTAGGTGCATGGCTACGAATATTGGCTAACACTTTCATCGCACTTGGTGTGTCCAAATACGTAACGACTACTGCACTTGCTCGCGCCAAACCAGCAGCCATCAATGCCTGCAATCGTACAGCGTCGCCATAGACAACTTTATCGCCAGCGGCTGCAGCTTGGTGCACACGGTCCGGATCTAAATCAAGCGCAATGTAGGGAATTTTTTCTGCAGTCAATAATCGGGCTAAATTTTGACCGCAACGACCATAACCACAAATAATCACATGTTTGTTAGCGCCCATAGCTGTCCGTGCTATGCCGGTCATTTGCAGCGATTGCTGCATCCAATCGCTACTGACCAGCTTCATCACAATCTTGTTGCTGTACATCACCAAAAACGGTGTGAGCAGCATTGAAATGACCATACTTGCCAAAATAGGATTGAGCAATGCACGTGGTACCAGCTCGTTTTTTTGTGCCAACGTCAGCAAAACGAAACCAAACTCACCTGCTTGAGCTAGGTAAATACCGGTCCGCAATGAAACACCAGTTGTTGCACCCAAGCCTCGTGCCAAAAAAGTTACCAATACTAATTTAAACAAAACTGGAACCACAACAAGTAACAACACCAAAGGCCATCTATCCCACACCAAACGCCAATTCAACAACATGCCAATGGTGATGAAAAACAAACCTAACAATACATCGTGAAAGGGTCTAATATCAGCTTCAACTTGGTGTTTGAACTCGGTTTCAGAAATCAGCATGCCGGCAATAAAAGCGCCAAGCGCCAGTGACAAACCAGCTAACTCGGTGAGCCAAGCCAGCCCCAATGTGATGAGCAGCAAATTTAAAATGAACAGTTCATCGCTTTTTCGTCTAGCAACCAGTGTCAACCAAAACCGCATCAAACGCTGCCCACCAACAAGTAAAACGGTGATTAAGACGGCGGCTTTGAGTCCAGCTAAAGCCAATGCTAGAAATAAATTTTCGTCAGAGGCGCCCAAAGCTGGAATCAACACCAATAAGGGAATGACTGCTAGGTCTTGAAACAACAAAACACCCATGACACGCTTGCCATGCTCAGAGTCCATCTCCAAGCGCTCAGTCATGAGTTTCACTAAGATCGCGGTGCTGCTCATTGCCAAAGCACCCGACAGTGCCAAAGCAGCTTGCCACGACATTCGCCAAGTTATTGGCAAATACTTCATCAAAACCAGTGTAGCTGCAGTAGCAGCTAACATAGTGCAAACCACCTGCAGCAAACCCAATCCAAACACATGTCGCCGCATCGATCGAAGTTTGGGTAAATTGAACTCTAGCCCTATGGAAAACATCAAGAAAACGACGCCAAATTCAGCCAAATGCTGTATGCCTTGTGTATTTTTTGCAAGTGCTAGCATGTTGGGGCCAATAACAACACCAACCGCCAAATAACCCAGCATAGGTGGCAATTTGAAGGTGCGGCACACGATCACACTCAGGACAGCAGCAAAGAGGTATAGCAGCGTGAGTTCTAAGGAGGTCATGGGTCTATATTAGCGTAGACTTGCGATAACCTAGACAACCAAGATTCGACGACAAACCATTGGCTTTGAATTGTTACCCCTATACCAATGTTTGTTTATAAGTCGATAAAATTAGCTGATGACATTTGAAGCTCAAAAAACCATACGCCTAGCGTTAGAAACGTTAGATATTGAAGCCGCTGCCATACTTGGGCTCAAATCACGTATCGACCACCAATTTGTAGCAGCAGTACAAGCTATTTTGGCTGTGCGCGGCCGCGTGGTGGTGATGGGCATGGGTAAAAGTGGTCATGTCGGTCGAAAAATTGCCGCTACTTTGGCTTCCACAGGTACACCAGCCATGTTCGTTCACCCAGCGGAAGCGAGCCACGGCGATTTGGGCATGGTCAAGTCTGTGGATTTGGTGATTGCCATTTCTAACAGTGGTGAGTCGGACGAGCTCAATGCCATATTACCGATGCTCAAACGCCAAGGCGTACCGTTAATAGCCGTTACTGGTGGTTTGACTTCAACTTTAGCCCAGCACGCTGATATCACCCTTGATAGCAGCGTAGCGAAAGAAGCTTGCCCTCTTAATTTGGCGCCAACAGCCAGCACAACAGCACAACTTGCCTTGGGCGATGCTTTGGCCGTTTCACTGTTAGACGCACGCGGCTTCAAAGCCGAAGACTTTGCCCGATCACACCCTGGTGGTTCTTTAGGTCGTAAATTGTTAACCCACGTCAGCGACGTGATGCGCTGTGGAAATGACATTCCTAAAGTTCTGGCGAATGCATCTTTCAACGATTTGATGCGTCAAATGAGCGCTAAATCAGTGGGTGCTTCTGCCATTGTTGATGCTCAAGACCAAGTAATTGGCATTTTTACGGATGGAGATTTGAGGCGTCTTATTGAAAAAGGCACTGACTTACGCAATCTCTTGGCTAACGACGTGATGCACGGTGCACCACGTACCGTCAAAATCAACGAATTGGCTGTCGCCGCCGCTGAACTGATGGAGTTGCACAGCATAACCTCTGTATTAGTAACGGATGCTGATAGCAAACTGTGCGGGATTGTCCATATTGGCGATTTGATGCGCGCCAAGGTGATTTGATGCAGCAATCCCTTAAAACCATGCCGAAAACCCGCTTCTCGCCTGAACTGCTGCTTAAAGCACAAAACGTGAAAGTCGTATTTTTCGACATTGACGGTGTGATGACGGATGGCGGCTTGTTATTCACAGAATCTGGTGAAACCATCAAACGATTCAACACTTTAGATGGTCTTGGCATTAAACTTTTACAAAAGGCGGGCATCACACCTGTGGTAATTTCAGGACGCGACTCGACGCCATTGCGTATGCGTTTAAAAGCTTTGGGAATAACGTTGGTACATCTGAACACTGAAGACAAGTATCCAGCTGCCCAGAAAACGCTTTCAGATTTGGGGCTTACTTGGCAACAATCTGCTTGTATGGGCGACGACTGGCCAGATTTGCCTGTGATGCATGCCAGCGCGTTTGCTTGCGCACCTACACATGCGCATGCTGAAGTCAAGACAATCGCGCACTACATTACCCAGTTACCCGCTGGCGCGGGTGCTGTACGCGAGTTTTGCGATTTGTTGATCACCGCTTCAGGACAATACGCTAAGTTGCTGAGTATGTTTCAACCCAAAGCTACGGAACACAGTCACACATGACCTCTACATGGCTGCTCCTTCGCAGATTGGCTGATCAATTTGCGATTTATTTACCCATTTTGTTGATGGGCGCTTTGGCTCTGGGAAGCTATTGGTTGGTTAGAAACGCGCCTGTAACGCAAGCAACTGCGACGGACAGACCCGTGAATCACGAAGCAGATTATTTTTTACGGAAATTTTCAATCAAAACTTTTACACCGCAAGGCAAGCTTAAAAATGAGCTGTTTGGTGGGCAAGCCAAGCATTTTGCTGATACTGACACGATAGAAGTTGACAATGTGCGCATTCACAATTACAACGAACTGGGGCGTTTAACCACGGTCACCAGTGCCAACCGCGCAATCAGCAACGGTGACAACTCGGAAGTGCAGCTTTACGGCAAAGCTATCTCGGTACGCGAAGCGGCTTTAGACGCTAACGGCGTGATGCAACCCAAAATGGAATTCAGAGGTGAATTTTTGCATACCTTCGTTAATGAAGAACGCTTGAAATCACATTTACCCATTGTGATTCGGCGCGGAAACAGCGAATTCACTGCCGAAACTTTAGATTACAGCAATCTGGACAGAGTCATCAATTTGCAAGGCCGCGTTAAAGCTGTTTTGCAGCCAACCAAATAATTGATGAGCATGCCAAAGCTTGTATTCATCACCGGCGCTTCCAGCGGCATTGGTCAAGCTTTGGCGTTGACTTATTATCAAGCAGGTTACAAATTAGCGCTCGTTGCGCGCCGTACTTCAGAGATAGAATCTTGGATCAGCCGACATAATATAAGCCTTGATAGCTATAAAATATATAGCGCTGATGTGAGCAATATCGACAGCATTGTCGCTGCTGGCAAAGCTTGTATTGCAGAATTCGGGCTGCCAGATGTCGTGATTGCCAATGCAGGAATCAGTGTTGGTGTGGACACCGCTATTCGTAGGGACTTAGACCACATGGCGCAAACCTATGCGACCAACAATATTGGTTTAGCCGCTACTTTTCACCCATTTATTGAGGGAATGTTGCAGCGCAAAAGTGGCAAACTGGTTGGCATTGGCAGCGTTGCTGGTATCCGTGGTCTGCCTGGTCACGGTGCCTATTGCGGTAGTAAAGCTGCAGTCATTAGCTACTGCGAAAGCTTGCGAGGAGAATTGCTTGGCAGTGGCGTACAGGTAGTCACCATTTGCCCGGGCTTCATCAAAACACCCATGACTGAAAAAAACCGCTATCCCATGCCATTTTTGATGGCGGTGAATAATTTTGCGGAACAAAGCTTTAGCAAAATCGAAAAAGGCAGCAGCTACAGCGTGATTCCATGGCAAATGGGGGTGATTGCTAAATTGCTGCGACTCATGCCCAACGTGTTGCTAGACAAAGCGCTTGCTGGGCGGCAACGCAAATCACGTGCAGACACGACAGGATAAGCAATTAGAAGAAGCAAGTCTCACAACGTCAAAAGGCTCCGCGAAGGGAGCCTTTTTAGTTTGCTGAACTCAACTAAATCGAGTTCAAGCTAAAACTTTTACTAAGCGAGTGCTTAGTAGCTGCTGCGACCACCGCCGCCGTAGCCGCCACCGCCGCCGTCGCGACCACCGCCGCCACCGCCGCCGTAACCACCACCGCCGCTACGGCCACCGCCGCCACCGCCGCCGTAACCACCACCACCACCACCACCACCACCGCCGTAGCCACCGCCACCAGTGCGTGGAGGTCGTGCCTCCATTGGACGAGCTTCGTTCACGACGCAGCTACGACCACCCAAAGATTGACCATTCATGCCAGCAATAGCTGCTTGTGCTTCGGCATCGCTGCCCATTTCCACAAAGCCAAAACCTTTTGAACGACCTGTGTCGCGCTCCATCATCACTTTAGCGCTGGTAACAGCACCAAATTGACCGAAAGATTGCTCTAAATCGCTATCGCG
>JANPLX010000095.1:0-3451 GCA_031422495.1 Polaromonas sp.
ACAACTTTGCCGGTTTTATCCAACAGAAAAGTTGCTGGCAGCTGTTTAACGGGGATTTGCTTGGCGCTGATGCTGTCTTTGTAGTTGCTGCTGCCCGCCCAAAGCTGCGTAAAGCGCAGTTTGCTAGGCACCACTTGGCTGAGTAAGCTGTAGTAGTCGTCCACATCTTTCATTTTTTTATCCACGCTCACGAGCACGAGTTCAAACGGTTTGTCCGCCCAACCTTGCACGTTTTCGCGTAATTCGGGCATTTGGTCGCGGCAAACCGGGCAATCGGTAGACCAAAACATCACCAAAGCGACTTTGCCTTTCAAGGCGCTGAGTTGAAATGGTTTTTTATCTAAGGTTTCCCCTTCGACCATCAAAGTACTGGGTTTTGGCGCAGGAGAGACTGCACTCTTGGCTGCTTGGGCAAAACTATTATGCGCGAATAAGCTGCAGAAAAACAGGATGACTAGCTGTCGGTTAAAGATGGGTTTCATGGGTTCTCCAGAGGGTAATTTATAAATTTCGCGCCCAAAACCAAGCCCTTAGTCACGGCTTGCGACAGCCAAGTCGCGAAATCAAATGGTGTAGAGGCATCGGTAGTCAAGCTGGCGCTTAATGCCGAATTCAAAGAAGCTGACAGCGACTCACCTGCCAGCAAACGTGTGATAAACACAGCTTCCGCAGGGCCAATCACACCTACCATAGGGCGCAAATCTTGCCGCCAAACCAAGGTGATTTCAGGTGAGTTTTGACGCAGCTTTTGCCCCACATCGTCAAAGCTGGGGCTGTCGTAAAGATGTGCTGTGAGGATGCTGGCGACGGGGTATTCGCTGCGGATCAAGGCCGTGCCTGGGGCAAGCTGTAGGATCAGTGCGTCTGGTTCTTGCGTGGTCAATAGAGAAAACGAAACCCAGTCAACCGCTTTGTCAGGCGCCGTGGCAGCGGTGTGCAGCGCCCATTCAGCTTTGGCCACATCGCTTAAATAGGGCTCGGTTTGCAGCGCAGAAATACTGGCTATAAAAACAGTCAGCTCGCCACCCCACTGGGCTAAATCTCCGCGTGTGGGCGGGTGCTGCTGCCAAAAATCTCGCGCCATGTGGGCAAAAGTGTCTTCGCCAATCAGTTGAGCGACAACCGGATAGGCAGACTGCAAGCTGCGGGTCGCAGAAGCGGTGACATTGGCTTGGTAAGCGAGTATCCCTCTGTTTGAGGTGCTAATTACGGCTATAGGATTTGTATTTATTGCCTCTGTTGCTATATTATTTATATTAAAAATAGAGTCTAATAAATTACTTTGCAGCTTAGCTAAGGTGGAGGCTACCATCATACGGCGAATGACCTCGCAGTATTAGCTTCCGCCAAAAGCACATCTAACGCGGGAATGTCGGTATCCCACTCGATCAAAGTCGGGGTATTGCCAAAGCGCTTGATTGCGTGTTTGTAAAGTTCCCAAACGTCTGGCTTGATACGACTGCCGTGGTCGTCGATCACGATATCGCCGCAGTCGATATGACCGGCAAGGTGAATTTCTGCGACATGCGCGGGGTTGATGGCGTCAATCCAGCGGATGCACTGTTGCAAAGGATCTGCGCTGAGTCCATTGCGATTGGCAGTGATTTTATCATTCAAGGCATTCACGTAAATATTGTTCACATCAACCAGCAGCTGGCAACCTGTGCGCTGGGCTAAGGCGTTCAAAAAGTCGCATTCATGCATCTCGCTGCCCTCGCATGTCACATAAGCGGACAAGTTTTCAACGGCGATGCTGCGTTTGAGCCGGTCTTGCACCTGTTGCACGTTGCCAGCCATCACATTCAATGCTTCTGTGCTGAAGGGAATCGGCAATAAATCAGCGGCATGAATCGTTTTGCCATTG
The DNA here is from genome assembly GCA_031422495.1 of Polaromonas sp. Classification (GTDB taxonomy): domain Bacteria; phylum Pseudomonadota; class Gammaproteobacteria; order Burkholderiales; family Burkholderiaceae_C; genus Aalborgiella. Next base: position 1,865 of record JANPLX010000095.1, read on the forward strand.
AAATCACCCCGCGCAAAGCAGGCATGGTCGCTGACGCGGATGGGGTCTATCTGCGCAACCAGCGCGGAGAGTTGTTCTAAATGCCAATCGTCAACGCCTGCGGCGGAGCCCAGCGCTAAACCCACGCCATGCAGGCTGATGGGAAAATGTGCTCGACCTTCACGCAAAACCGCCAGCGCCGCTCCGCCAGCGCCAAAGAAGTTTTCAGAGTGAACTTCTAGAAAATCAATAACCGCTAAACCAGATTGAGAATGACGCGCCATCAGCTCTTTGTAATGCGGATGCCGCCAACCGATGCCGATGTTGCTTGGTTTCACACCTTTTTCTCAGTCGTCTTACCTGCCGTTTTAGTTGCCTTTTTTGCTTGAGCAGCAGAGAGGCCATTGAGTTTTTTACAGGTCCCTTTGGCAACGTAAACCCACTCAGTTTTGTCGTTGTCCACGGTGGATTGACCCGCGCAAGAACGTGTGCCACTTAAATTGGCACAGGTATTTTCGCCAGCTTTGGCAATGCCGTAGCATTTTTCTTTGCCGGGAATTTCAGGTGCCATGTGGCTAAATGCAGTGGTGGAAGTTGCCAATAGCAATGTTGATAGCAAAGACGTAGCGGCTGCGGCGATGAGGACGCGTTGGTTCAAGCGTGGGTTCAAGTTAAGCTCCAAAATAGTAAAAATGTGCTCGTGGGAAAGATTCTATGAAATTTCTAGCCATCCAGCACATTTGCTGCATTTAGCGAGATTAGCTTTTCATGCTGGCTTTTTTAGCTTCATCAGCAGTCATGCCTTTCATGCTTGCGCAGGTGCCAGAGGCAACGTATTTCCATTCGCCTTTGTCAGCATCAACTTTTGACTGACCAGCACATGAGTGTGTGCCTGCCAAGTTGGCGCAGTCGTTTTGACCAGCTTTTGCAATGCCGTAGCATTTTTCTTTGGTAGGGGATGGCGCGGCGGCATGGCTGGCTGCGTTCACACCAGTTGAGATCATGACTGAAGATAACAATGTAGCTGCGGCTGCAGCGATAAGGGCACGTTGGTTCATGTAAAACTCCTAGTAGTAAATAAATAAGGCGAAACAATCAGAAGACTAATATATAGCGAAGAAGTCGCCTTAAGTTTCAATTAGTTTGCTGATTCCGTATTGGTCAAAGAAAAACTGCAATCCTTACACTTAAGTTTGGATTGCAGAATAAATTACGCTCTATAAGGCTAAGTGGATTCATTAATACCCGAGTAATTCTCGAAGTCCAATCAAATTCTGCTAAATTCGCAGGCATTCAGTAACAAAGGTAATGCATGTCGATTGAACTTGTGCTAGATCAGCATCGCTCGTATTTACTTCGCTTTGCACGTTTACAGCTTCGCAACGACGCCTGGGCGGAAGATGCGGTATCTGACACACTCTTGGCGGCCCTAGCCAAACCACATGCCTTTGAAAACAAATCGCAGCTCAAAACTTGGCTGGTGGGCATTTTGAAACACAAAGTGATTGACGTGCTACGGGTGCAAACGCGAGAGGCGAGCATTCATTTTGACGCTGAAGGCGATGGCAGTGAAGAATTAGATGCTTTGATGTTCAAGCCGGATGGTCA
>JANPLX010000096.1:0-5668 GCA_031422495.1 Polaromonas sp.
GCAACGCTGACAGCAGATTTTGCAACTCAGCTTGAATCACGTCCAAACGAGTGGCTGAGCTTTCCAGCTCAACCTTGTAATCACCCACCTGCGCCATCACGGCGTCTGCCTCGGCCTGACCCGCAGCGCCTTTGGCTTTGAATTGCCCGATTTGCTTGGACAGCGCATTGCGCTTGGCTTGCAGCTCTTCGGTGCGGATTTGAATGGTTTTGCGCTCAGTTTCCAAGGCCGTGAACGCGTCCACGTTCAAAAACGCCTGCGGAGATTTGCGCGCCTCTAAGCGGGCGATCACGCCGGCGAGGTCTTTTCGGAGGTTGTTGATATCTAACATAGAAGTGATTTTAAAGGACTGGCTAGCCATCCTTGATAAACTTGGCGTTTTGCTCATTTAGCGCCAAATTACTAACCATGAACTTAGCCAGCCGATACAACGCCATTCCCGGCATCAGCCTAGGAACCAAGCTTTTCCTGCACCTGCGCTGGTGGCTCACGCCCTACGAACGCATGGCGGCGTATGTGCCTAAATCGGGCAAAGTGCTGGATGTCGGCTGCGGCCATGGGCTTTTAGCCATGGAAATGGCACTTTCGGAACCCAATCGCACGGTTTTAGCGACAGATCATGATGTGGCGCGGATTGAATTGGCTAAACAAGCTGCGAATTCAGGCAAAGGAATCGCCAACTTGAAATTCGAAGTCAGCACCGGCAGCCCCGTAGCGGACGGAACATTCGACGCCATCATGATGATCGACTTCCTGCACTACTTCAGCCCTGAACAACAGGACGCCATGATCGCCAAAGCGTTTACCAACTTGCAGCCAGGCGGCTGGCTGCTGGCACGAGAGGTGAACCAGCAAGGCGGTTTGATCTCAAAACTCAACCAACTGTACGAAAAAATGGCCACGATGACCGGTTTTACCCAGTCCAACACCATCCAAGCCAAAGAAAACCTGAGCTTCAAAAGCCAATCTGGCTGGGAAGCCAAGTTCGCCGAACACGGCTTTAAAGTCCGATCGGAGCCCTGCAGCAGCCCGATATTTGCGGATATTTTGTATGTTTGCCAGAGATAAATCCCCCTCAATCCCCCTTTTTCAAAGTGGGAAGACTAGCGCGACCATCACCTCTTCTGACTTGTTCCCCACTTTGAAAAAGGGGGGCTAGGGGGGATTTAAAGCCTTGTAGCAGCCCGATTTTTGCGGATATTTTGTATGTTTGTGAAAAGAGCTGAATAGACAGCAAACCCGGCACCCATCCCAAAACCCAAAGTTATAGGAAATTGAATGCCCAAAAGTTGATTCCCCAAATAATAGGCTACACCAAAGCACGCTAAAGCAACAATTGCAAGCACATTAGCCAAAGGCGCTGCGCTTGCACGCCGAAAGCAAAACGCAATGCTTAGGGCTGTAGCAAAAAAAGGTGCCGATGCAAAGACTACGAAATACATCTGGTTTTCATTGTTTGAGTCAAACATGAAATTTAGTTGACCCAACGCTAATTCAGTTGGCGTCAAAAGTAACAACCAGCAAGCCCACAAAAATATAGCTAGTACTGCATATTGGATTGCTGCAAAGTGATGCGGCTTCAAGTTTTTCAGGCTCTGAATGCTGAACATCCTCAAAGCTTCAACCCCTTCGGCAACGGAAACTTCATAGTCTCCTGAATCCCGTCCATCTTGCGCACGGACACGGCGCCCAGCTCTTTGATGCGTTTGATGACTTGATTGACCAAAATCTCTGGGGCAGACGCGCCTGCGGTCAGGCCGATGGTGGTTTTGCCTTCGAACCAGGCATCTTGCAGCTCGTCGGCGCTGTCGACCATGTGGCTTTCGGTGCCTAGGCGGGAGGCTAACTCGGCCAAGCGGTTGCTGTTGGAGCTGGTGGGGCTACCGACGACGATGACCATGTCGACCTGCGGGCTCATGATTTTGACGGCGTCTTGGCGGTTTTGGGTGGCGTAGCAAATGTCCTGCATTTTCGGCTCGCGCAGTTTGGGAAAACGCGCTTTGACGGCTTTGGTGATCTCGGCGGCATCGTCCACGCTCAGGGTGGTTTGCGTTACCAAGGCGAGTTTTTCAGTCTGCAAGGGCTGCACTTTCGCCACATCTGCCACACTGTCAACCAAGTGGATGCCGCTGCTGAGTTGCCCCATGGTGCCCTCCACTTCGGGATGGCCGGCGTGGCCGATCATGATGAATTCGTAGCCTTCGGAATTTAGCTTCGCCACCTCAACATGCACCTTGGTGACCAGTGGACAAGTCGCGTCAAAAATGCTGAAACCGCGCTCTTTCGCCTCGTTTTGCACGGCTTTGCTGACGCCGTGGGCGGAGAAAACCAGCGTTGAGCCGGGTGGTACATCGCTCAGCTCTTCGATAAAAATCGCCCCTTTTTGCTTCAAATCGTTCACCACGTAGGTGTTGTGGACGATTTCGTGGCGCACGTAGATCGGTGCGCCGAACTTTTGCAGAGCGATTTCGACGATATCAATCGCTCTGTCTACGCCTGCGCAGAAGCCGCGTGGCTCAGCTAAAAGTATCTCGCCACCCGTCAAAATTTCGTTTTTAGTCATTTTTAACCATTTTTTATCAGTTTTACAGGTATTTTCTTCTCTAGCCGGCGTATCTATTGCCTAAGTAGCTATAGTATTTATAGTATCCCAATAACTTTCACTTCAAACGTCACCGGCTGCCCAGCCAGTGGGTGGTTGAAGTCGAATTGCACAGCGGCGTTCAAGCCATCGCCTTTGAAATCTTGCACCACACCGGCGAACTGGCCCGTGCCGTCGGGCGTGGGGAAATGCACCACATCGCCCATGGCGTAGCACTCTTGCGGGTCGCCCATGGCGGTCAGCTCTTTGCGCGCCAGCCACTGGATCATGCCGGGGTTGCGCTCGCCAAAGGCTGCGCCTGCGGGTAGCTCAAATGTAGTGTGCGTGCCTTCTGCCAGCCCCAACAACTTAGCCTCGACAGCGGGAGCGAGTTCGCCCGTTCCCAAGGACAATGTGGCGGGTTTGCCGGCAAAGGTGTTGATGACGTCACCGGACGCGCCTGAGAGGCGGTAGTGCAGCGTCAGGAAAGAATCGACTTGGACTGTAGGAGCGGTGGCGAGTGAGGTATTCATAAAAGCTTCGGTAAACTGCCTCTATTGTAAGAACTTCACCTAAAACTTAAAAAAATTAGAAAAACAGCCCCATGTCCATGAAAAACACCCCCGCAGACTCCCGCCCCCGCGAAAAACTCCTCGCCCGCGGCCCCGGAGCGTTGAGTGACGCGGAACTGCTGGCGATTTTGCTGCGCACCGGCATTGTGGGCAAAGGCGTGCTGCACATGGCAGAAGAGCTGCTGGACGACAAACTCGGTTTTGACGGCATTTCGGGGCTGTTGAACACCACGGCGGAAGATTTGAAGCGCATCAAAGGCCTGGGTCCTGCGAAGCGGGCGGAATTGGTGGCCGTTTTAGAGCTCGCCCGCCGTGCACTGGCGCAGCAGCTCAAAGAACGCACCGTTTTTGAATCGCCCAACGCCCTCAAAGACTATTTGCAGCTGCATTTGGCGCAAAAGCCCTACGAGGTGTTTGCCGTGCTGTTTTTGGACATCCAAAACCGCATGCTGGCAATGGAAGAACTGTTTCGCGGTAGCGTGTCGCAGACCAGCGTCTACCCACGTGAAATCGTGCTGCGCGCCCTGCACCACAACGCCAGCAGCGTGGTGCTCGCCCACAACCACCCGAGCGGCGGCGTTGAGCCGTCCAAAGCAGATGAATCGCTCACCAAAACCCTGAAAGCCGCACTGGCTTTGGTCGATGTGCGGGTGCTGGACCACATCATCGTGAGCCAAGGGCAGACTGCTTCGATGATGGAGATGGGGCTGGTTTAGAGGATTGGCTTAAGGGCAATATTGCCTTGCTACAATGATTTTCTAGTCAATTTTTAGTTAACCGAGAACGCTATGCAACCAACCGTCAAACCCAAGAATCCCAACTTCTCATCAGGCCCTTGTGCCAAGCGCCCTGGCTATGACGTGAGCAAGCTGCTGCTCGACACCTTGGGTCGCTCGCACCGCTCGGCTTTGGGTAAAAAGGCGCTGGGTTTGGCATGTTCGGAAACAGCGCGCATTTTGGGTTTGCCCGAAGGCTACCGCGTCGCTGTTGTCCCTGGCTCAGACACGGGTGCTATTGAGATGGCGATGTGGTCCATGCTGGGCGCACGCGGGGTGGATGTGTTGGAGTGGGAATCTTTCAGCGCGGGCTGGACAACGGATATCGTCAAACAGCTCAAGCTGCCCAACACCAACGTCATCACTGCTGACTATGGCGATTTGACGGATATGGGCCAAGTCAATTTTGACAACGACGTGGTATTTGTCTGGAACGGCACAACCTCGGGCGTGAAAGTACCGAATGGTGACTGGATTCCTGCTGACCGCGCTGGCCTCACCCTGTGCGACGCCACCTCCGCCGTATTTGCCATGGAGATGCCGTGGGAGAAGCTGGACGTCATCACCTACTCTTGGCAAAAAGTGCTGGGTGGTGAGGGTGCGCACGGCATGCTGATTTTGAGCCCGCGCGCGGTCGAGCGCATTGAAGCCTACAACCCGCCGTGGCCCATGCCCAAGGTATTCCGCATGAAATCGGGCGGCAAGCTGACTGAGGGCTTGTTCAAGGGTGAGACCATCAACACGCCGTCGATGCTGTGTGTGTCTGATTATTTGGATGCTTTGAACTGGGTGGAATCCATTGGTGGCGTGAAAGGAACGATGGCTCGCAGCGAGGCAAACCTGAAAGTCATCGAAGACTTTGTGGCTGCAAATGACTGGATCGCCTTCCTAGCCAAAGACAAAGCCACCCGCTCCAACACCAGCGTCTGCTTGACCTTGACCGCGACGGAAGACCAAGTCAAAAAGATGGTCAAACTGCTGGACACCGAGGGCGTGGCCTACGACATTGGAGCGTACAAAGATGCACCGGCCGGTTTGCGAATTTGGTGCGGCGCAACGGTGGAGGTGTCGGATTTGAAAGCGCTGATGCCTTGGCTGACCTGGGCTTATCAGCAAGTGACTGCCTAGTTTTTACGTCAGCCCCATCCATTGAAAGAGATAGCCATGTACAAAGTCAGAACCTACAACGCGATCTCTGTCAAAGGGTTGGAACGCTTCCCACGTCAATCGTACGAAGTGGGCAGCGACATTGGCCACCCCGATGCGTTTTTGCTGCGCAGCCAAAAGCTGCAGGGCGTCGAAGTGCCCAAATCGCTGTTAGCTGCCGCCCGCGCTGGCGCAGGTACTAACAACGTGCCGATTGCCGAGTACAGCAAGCTGGGCGTGATCGTTTTCAACACCCCGGGCGCGAACGCCAATGCGGTGAAAGAACTGGTGATGGCCGGCATGCTGCTGGCGACACGCGGCATTTTGCCGGGCATGGCCTATGTCAACACCTTGACGTCAATGACAGACGCAGCTGAAATGTCCGCCCATTTGGAAAAAGAAAAAGCCCGCTTCGCCGGCGGCGAGATCAAAGGCAAGACGCTGGGCATTGTGGGCTTGGGCGCGATTGGCTCGATGGTGGCCGACATGGCGCTGGCCATGGGCATGAAGGTGGTGGGGTTTGACCCTGCGCTGTCGATAGACGCCGCTTGGCGCTTGTCCAGCGACGTCACCCGCATGGAAAACCTGCAGGC
>JANPLX010000097.1:0-15734 GCA_031422495.1 Polaromonas sp.
TTCTTCTTGAACCGCCAGGACGAAGCGCACGCTTTGATTTCAGAAATCGGTCAGCCTAATGTCAAAGTACAAATGGATTTGTACCACTGCCAAATCGTCGAAGGCGACGTTGCCATGAAAATCCGTCAATACCTGCCAACGGGCAAAGTCGGGCATTTTCAAATTGCCGGTGTGCCGGAACGTCATGAGCCCGATATCGGTGAAATCAACTACCCCTACCTGTTTGACTTGATCGACAGTCTAGGCTATGACGGCTGGATTGGCTGCGAGTACAAACCCCGGCTGGGCCTTCAAACCGGGGGCACGTCGACTGGGCTGGGGTGGTTGCAGCGGTACTTCGAGTTGACGTAAGCTAACATTCAATAATATTGACAGCAAGCCCGCCACGCGAAGTTTCTTTATATTTTGTTTTCATGTCTGCACCAGTTTCACGCATGGTTTTGATAACTTTATCTAAACTCACATGGTGAGAACCATCGCCATGCAAGGCCATTCGTGCAGCATTTATGGCTTTAACAGATGCAATAGCATTGCGTTCAATGCAGGGAATCTGCACCAATCCGCCTACAGGGTCACACGTCAGACCTAGGTGATGCTCCATGCCGATCTCAGCCGCATTTTCTACTTGCTCGGGCGTGCCACCCATGACAGCGCAAAGCGCACCGGCCGCCATCGAGCAGGCCACACCCACCTCCCCCTGACACCCAACCTCGGCACCCGAGATGGATGCATTTTCTTTGTACAAAATGCCGATGGCGGCGGCTGTAAGTAAAAAATCTACCACTCCTTCGTCTGTCGCTCCTGAAATGAAACGCATGTAGTAGTGCAGTACGGCAGGAATAATGCCAGCTGCCCCGTTGGTGGGTGCAGTTACGACACGACTACCCGCTGCGTTTTCTTCGTTCACAGCCAAGGCATAAAGATTGACCCAGTCAAGTACTTGTAGTGGATCTGTCAGTAATGCATCCGTGTTCTGGCTCAAAGCTTGAAACAGTGGCGCAGCACGACGCTTCACTTTGAAACCGCCAGGCAGCACACCTTCCGTCCTGCAGCCTCTTTGCACACAATCTTGCATCACCTGCCAGATACGCAACAGACCCACATCAATCTCAGCATCAGTCCGCCAGTACCGTTCGTTGCGACGCATCACTTGCGCAATATTGAGCCCTTCGCGGCGGGTCACTTGTAGCAGTGCATCAGCACTGGCAAAGGGTAGCGACAGCACCGTAGCATCGGGGACAATGGTTTTTTGTCGACTGCCATCGTTGGTCATTTCGTCGCTGATGATGAAGCCGCCACCGACGGAATAAAACACCCGGTTAGATAACTCATTGGCTGCCGCGTCCAGCGCCAAAAATCGCATCCCGTTGGCATGAAACGGCAACGATGCCCGCATGAACAACAGGTCTTCTTTTTCATTGAACGCCACGACGTGCTGCCCCATTAGCGTTATATGACGATGGCTACGAATATCGGCCAATTGGCCTGCGATTGCATCCACCTCCACTTTGTCAGGCTCATGACCGCACAAGCCTAGCATCACGGCAACATCACTGGCGTGACCCTTGCCGGTTGCGCCCAAAGAGCCATGGAGCCAGCAGCGCACCGTAACGATTTTTTCCAGTTGTCCGATTTGCTGCAAATGCGACACGAACTGGCGCGCAGCCAGCATGGGCCCCACGGTATGAGAGCTACTCGGACCGATACCGATTTTGAACAAATCAAAAACTGAAATAGCCATAATTCAATGTGCCAGTTCGATTTGTAGATCAGCAAGAAAAGCATCGACAGAGGTTTCCGTTGTATCCCAGGCGCACATAAAACGACAACCACCCCCAGCAATGAACTGGTAAAACTTCCACCCACGTGCATGCATGGCATCAACCGTTTTTGCGGGCAGTTGCGCAAAAACACCATTGGCCTCGGGGGCATGGATGCACATCACACCAGGCAGTTTATGCAAGCCTTGGTAAAGACGCTGAGCCATCGCATTGGCATGGAGTGCATTACGTAACCACACATCATTTTCAAGCAAACCGACCCAAGGTGCAGAAATAAAACGCATCTTAGATGCCAATTGCCCAGCCTGCTTCACGCGCCAATCGAAGTCTTCCGAAAGTTTACGATCAAAGAACACGACAGCTTCGCCAATAGGCAGACCATTCTTTGTACCACCAAAACACAGCACATCTACGCCTGCACGCCACGTGATATCTGCCGGACTACACCCCAAATGCGCGACTGCGTTTGCAAAACGTGCGCCATCCATATGCACTTTAAGCTGGTGTTTTTGAGCCATCTGAGAAATCGCACTGACCTCGTCGACACTGTAAACCGTACCCATTTCAGTGGCCTGGGTGATTGAAACCACCTTGGGGCGTGGGTAATGGATATCTGTACGCTTGGTAACCAACGATTGCACCGCGTCTGGCGTGAGCTTACCCAAGTGTGCGGCATCAGACGTGTTTTCGGCAACCAGCAGTTTTGAGCCATTAGAGAAAAACTCCGGTCCACCACATTCATCAGTCTCGATATGAGCCACTGGTGAGCAGATCACCGAATGATAACTCTGGCACAAAGACGCCAACGCTAGCGAGTTAGCGGCTGTACCGTTGAAGACAAAGTACACATCGCAATCGATGTCGAACAGCTTACGCAACATGTCGGTGGAGCGCTGCGTCCAGCGGTCATCACCGTAAGCAGGTTCATGACCGCTGGCATTGGCTTCCAAAAACCAGCGCAAAGCCTCGGGGCAGGTACCAGCGTAGTTGTCACTGGCGAACTGTTGACGGTTCATTGTATTCATTGTGTTCATTGTTATGGTGACGCCCCGCGATTAGGCGTATTTTGAGTCATGCAGTGCGGAGCGAACACGATACTGCGCTTCGCCACAGTCGCCAAAATTTTGTTGTACCCAGTCATTGTTATGGTAGGTTGCCAAATAACGCTCGCCAGAATCGCAAAGCAAAGACAAAATAGAGCCTTGCTCGCCAGCTGCGCGCATTTCTTGCGCAAGCTGTAGCATGCCAACGAAATTAGTACCCGTTGAAGGTCCTACTTTTCGCCCCAGTAGTGCTGACAACTCGCGCATGGCTGCTACTGAATCAACGTTAGAAACCACTAATATTCGATCAACCAAGGTACGGATAAAACTAGCCTCAACACGTGGGCGACCAATGCCTTCAATGCGAGAGCCAGTGCCCACAAGGCTTGCATCACCGGTGCTGTGGTATTGGCTAAATACAGATCCCATCGGGTCTGGTACGCACACCTTGGTGGCATAACGCTGATAACGCGCAAAGCGGCCAATGGTGGCGCTTGTTCCACCCGTACCAGCACCAACAACGATCCAGCGAGGTACAGGATGGCGTTCACGCTCCATCTGGCTGAATATACTTTGCGCAATATTGTTGTTGCCCCGCCAGTCAGTTGCGCGTTCAGCAAAGGTAAACTGATCCATATAATGGCCGCCAGTTTGAATAGCTATCTTCTGTGCCTGCTCATACACCTGTGAAGCAGCCTCAACAAAGTGGCATTTCCCGCCGTAAAACTCAATTTGTGCGATTTTTTCAGGTGACGTTGCCCGCGTCATGACGGCGATAAATGGCAAACCCAGCAGGCGTGCAAAGTAAGCTTCGCTCACAGCTGTTGAGCCGCTGGAGGCTTCAACGACAGTACTGCCTTCATGAATCCAACCATTGCACAAGGCATACAAAAAAAGAGATCTCGCCAGTCTGTGTTTCAAACTGCCCGTGGGATGGGTAGATTCGTCTTTGAAGTAAAAATCAATGCCGTGCTCCACGAATGCAGGAAGCGGCAGCGGTATCAGATGGGTGTCTGCACTGCGTTGGTAGTCTGCCTCTATCAATGCAATCGCGCTGCTAAGCCAATTAAAACCCATAAAATTTAAATTCCGTTCCAGATGCTCCTGATTTAACAGCTTTGCCCCCTGCAATCTCTGGCGTTTTGCCACTCATCAGCTCTGCCAGAGCCTTGCCAGAGCCCGCACCATGCGTCCAGCCCAGCGTGCCATGGCCGGCGTTGATCCACAGGTTGTTAACGCTGGTTTTGCCGATGTAGGGGATGTTGGTCGGCGTGGCGGGACGCAAGCCGGTCCAAAAATGGGGCGATCCGCCCTCTTCTTCTAAGCGCGTGTCGCACACACCGGGCAACACTTGTTCGACGCGGCGCGCCAGCATCTTGCAACGAGCTTTGGCCAAATCCGTGTTCAACGACGTGTCGTAGCCGCCCACTTCAATCGTGCCTGCCACCCGCAGCTGGTCACCCAAGCGGCTGATGGCGCATTTGACTTGGTCGTCAATCATGGAGACTTTGGGCGCCCGCTTGGGATCCAATATTTTGAAGGTTGCGCTGTAGCCTTTTCCTGGATAAATAGGCACATCAACTTCGACAGTGCGCAACAAAGGCGCGCTGTACGAGCCGCAAGCGACAACATAAGCATCGGCCATTAAAGTCTGTTTTTTAGGGGCATCATTTAGCACTGTAGCCGGCGTATTTATTGCCTCTATTGCTATAGATTTAATAGTATTTTTTTCTTTATTTAACTTCACCACGGTGTAACCGAACTTAAACTGCGCACCACGTGCAAAGCAACGCCGCGCCAGCTCTTGGGTGAACACGCGGGCGTCTCCGCTTTCGTCGCTTGCCGTGTAGGTGCCGCCCACAATCTGAGAAGCGAATGAGCTGAGTGCTGGCTCAATTTTGAGCAACGCATCACGGCTCAGAATTTGTCTTTTGACGCCATACTTTTGCATCAATTCTGCAGCACCGCTGGCTGAATCTAAAGCGTGCTGGTCGGTGAAATAGTGGGCTATGCCGCATTCCAAGCGGTTGTAGGTGATGCCGGTTGTAGCCACCACGTCTTTCAGTGCCGCGTGGCTGTAGGCACCTAGCGCGACAATTTGCTGCACATTGCGCTCAAAAGCCGCGTCATTGCATTGCCCCAAAAACTGCAAACCCCAGCGCCATTGCAGCCAGCCGCCGCCAAATTTGGCTGTTGGGCCGAAAGTGGGCAACTGCGGGCGAAAAAGCAAGGGCGCTTCCTTGCTAAACATCCATTTCAGGGCTTTGAGCGGTGCGTCTTTGTTGGCCCATGGCTCGCAGTAGCTCACCGATATTTGCGCAGCATTGGCAAAGCTGGTCTCTAACGCGGCGTCAGGCTGGCGGTCAACCACTGTCACTTCATGCCCCAACTCGAGCAAATGCCAAGCGGTGCTGATGCCGATGATGCCTGCGCCCAGAACAATAACTTTCATATTTCAATCACTTTCATCATCTTTTGTACCGCATTATTTTTACTGATGGAACATAGCTAGAAGTGTGAATCAAGTTGCCAATAATTAGAAGCCTCATTAAACTATCAGCAAAAATATCAAGATTGCTAATACAAGAAACCATAACAACAAACTAAACCAAAAAGTTTAGAAAAGAGACACAACCATGAACACATTTGACTCCGACGCGCTGGAATGCTTAGCCGCTATCGTCGAAGAAGGCGGTTTTGAGCGTGCGGCGCAACGCCTGTCCATCACCCAATCGGCTGTGTCGCAGCGCTTGCGCGCCCTAGAAGCGCAAGTCGGCACGGTATTGATCGTCCGTAGCCGCCCCCTCAAAGCCACCCAAGCGGGGCAATTGCTGTTGAAACATACCAAGATGATGCGTCTACTACGAGCAGATTTAGAGCGCGATTTGAAAGAATTGGCGCCCAGCTCATTAGGTGGTTCGCGCGAAGAAGAACGCATATCCATCGCCATCAACGCCGACAGCATTGCTACTTGGGCGTTGGGGGCATTGAACAAACTCGCCACCGAAGGTTTGCCGCTAGAAATCATCACTGATGACCAAGACTTCACCCAAGAATGGCTGCGAAACGGCCAAGTGCTGGGTTGCGTCACCACCTTAAAGCTGGCTCTTCGCGGCTGCAAAGTTGAGCCACTGGGTGCCATGAACTACATCGCCGTGGCTGAGCCCAGCTATGCCGCCAAACACTACCCCGACGGCATGACCGCCTATAACTTTCGTACCACGCCCTTTGTCGCCTTTAACCGCAAAGACGATATGCAGGGCGAGTTTGTCAACCATGTGTTTGGCCTCAAGCGCGTGGCGCTGAACCAGCTATTTGTGCCTAGCTCTGAGGGCCAAGTGCGCGCCGCCCTGGCTGGTTGGGGTGCCAGCGTGGTGCCAGAGTTGATAGCTCGCGAACACATCGCAGCGGGCAGATTGGTCAATATTGCACCCAAACACCTGTTGCCAATACAGCTGTTTTGGCATTGTTGGAATTTGGAATCGGATGTGCTGGATGCTTTGACAGCAGCGCTAAAAACTGCAGCAAGTCATCACCTAACCAAGCAATAAAGCTCTCATTCCAGTTATTAGCTTAGCTTTTAGCGTTCTTCTTTTACTAATAGTACCTATAAAAGCTTGGCGCCTAGCCTTCATCCTCTACCCAAGCATGTCCCTAAAGGTTACAGTTTGGCACACATATAAAGGATACCGCTATGCTCTCATCTCATTCTGTTAAGCCTCTAACACGTGCTGGATTGCAAGATATCAAGGCAAAGTGTCCAGTTGGGCGGTTAGTAAATTTGGCTATAGGGCTTTTATTTTTTGTATGTCTAGCAGCTTGCAACAACGTGCCAGATGTCATCAAAATCGGCGTTGCGCAGCCGTTAACGGGTAATTTGGCCGCTCTTGGCACAGACATGCTCAACGGGGTAAAGCTCGCGGCTGATGAGATCAACAAGCAGGGTTTCAAAATCAAAGGCAAGGTTGTAACGCTTGAAGTAGTCGCTGTTGATGACCGTGCGAATGCAGATACAGGCAAAGAAGTGGCCAAGCAGCTCGTTGACGCAGGGGTAGTCGCCGTGATTGGACACCTCAATTCTGGTGTGAGCATTGCTGCAGCACCTATTTATGCGTCTGCAAGCATTGCTCAGCTAGCGATTTCCACTAACCCTAAATACACAGAACTCGGCTTGCCAACCACCTTTCGCTTGGTGGCGAATGACACGTTGCAAGCCAAGGCTATGGGTAGTTTTGCAGCAAACCAACTAAACGCGATCAAATTTGCAACAGCTGATGATGGCACCGCCTACGGAAAAGATTTAGCCGCTGGCGCTACTGCTCAGCTTGTTTTGGCCAAAAAAACAGTGGTTCTTCATCAATCTTTTGACGATAAAACGACAGCATTTGCAGATTTCGCCAAAAAACTGAAAGAAAGCGAAGTCACCGTGCTTGTCACCACTTTGAATGACTTTCAAGTCTTAGCGCTGTTAGAGGAGTTAAAAAAGATTGACTACATCAAAAGCATCACCATCATGGGTGGCGACACGATAAAAACAACGTTGATGCTCAAGGGCACAAGCATGGGCGCTGCAGGCATTTATGCCAGCTCACCCATTCTTGAAGCCCGCGAATTTGCAGCTGGCAAAGAGTTTTTAACCAAATACACAGCGGCCTACAAAATCGAACCTGCCTATGCTGGCCATTACTCCTATGACGCTATGCATGCTGTAGCGGCGGCTATTCGACGTGCTGAGTCTGCAGACCCCAAAGTCATCACAGCAACTCTCAGCAAACTAGACTCATACGCCCCAGTCACCGGCTCGATGAAGTTTGACAGCAAAGGCGACCAGCGTTACGGCGCGATTGCGGTTTATCACCTAGTCGCAGGAAAGTGGGAACAACTGATTCGCTCGGACGTTTGGTGAAAATCTAGTGAAATCTAGTGAAATCAAGAAAAAAGCTGAGCGTGGCGCTGTAAGAACTTTCTATTTCGCGACGACCAACTGGCAATATCCACACAAGGAGTTTGCCGTGAACCTAAAGTTTACTATATTTTTTATAGCTATTCAAGCAATAAATACACCGGCTAGAGCCGAATTTAATGCCTCTACAGCCTGTAAAATAGCTTCTGGGGTAAATATCACTCCCGTGATCGAGCTTTACACCTCTGAGGGCTGCAGTTCTTGCCCACCAGCAGACAAATGGCTGAGCACTTTAAAGTCTAAAAATACAGCAAGTTCAACGTCGAACCCTGCAGCGAACCCCGCAGTTATTCAGGCTTTTCACGTGAATTACTGGGACTATATTGGCTGGACAGACCGTTTTGCAACGCCCGCACACACGAATCGGCAGCGACAAATATCGGCTTGGAACCGTCAAAACGGCATTTATACCCCGCAAATGGTGCTGAACGGGGGAGATTGGCGCGGCTGGGGCGGCAGCTCTCGCAACGTGACAGCCTCCCTCGTCAGTCAAGAAGTTGCCAAAAGCAGTATTAACCTGCAGCAAACAGGAGTTGATCAGTTTGAGGCTGTCATTAGCCCCATTTCAGGCGCCAACATGCCAACTACGACATGGTCGGCTTATTGGACGATCACGGAACATGGACACGTTACCAAAGTCAAAGCTGGCGAAAACAATGGCGAAACGCTGTTACACGACTTTGTGGTGCGCCAATACACCCCTGTGGGTAACTACAGCGCGGCTGCACCTCAAAAGCTCACCTTACGCGGCGTAGCAGCGACACCAGGGCATGAACGGCAAGTCAATTTGGTGGTGTTTGACCCTAAAACCGGCAAAACCTTACAAGCGGTGTCAGCCAACTGCTCGTCTTAGTTTTATATTGTTTTTTCTCGGCTAATTCATATACGATAGCGTCATGAAAAAACTAACTCGGCCTAAAAAAGCAACTTTTGCACTCGGGGTCATCATTGTAGCCGCCGTCGCAACCATAGCGTCACTAGCCGCTTGCAGTACAGCGAAAGACACAAATTTAGCACCCCTGCCTGTGGTCGATAAAGTCGATGTCGCGCGCTACCTAGGCGTATGGCATCAAGTTTCATGGATACCCAACAGCTTTCAAGGTGATTGCGTTGCTGACACCAAAGCCACTTACAGCTTGGATGGTGCAGATTTGCGAGTTCTAAACCAATGCAAAGATGCCGCTGGTAAAACGACAGAGGCTAAAGGTATCGCTAAAATCGTAGAGGGCAGCAACAACGCCAAACTTCGCGTCAGCTTCTTCCGTCCTTTTTATGGCAACTATTGGGTGCTAGCCTTAGATCCAGAGTACAAATGGGTGCTGGTGGGCGAGCCGAAGCGAGAGTTTGGCTGGGTACTTGCACGTGAAAACAAACTTGTTGAAGCGACGTTGAACAAGGTGCTTGATCGTGCGGTGAGCCTGGGTTATGACCGGAATGCTTTCAAGCCAAGTCCGGTCAGTACCAGCAAGTAATCTCAATCTTTATTGCGTACTTCGCCGTTGTTAGCACGGCTCATGCGCTAGTCTTTTTTCTCTTTTTTCTGCTTTTTTTCCTTTTTCTCTTTTTTCTCTTTTTTCTCTTTTTTCGGTTTGTAATTTAAATCGCGCTCCCAACGACCAGGGTTTCGGTAATACGTTTCTCCGCGTTGCTCCCAACGGTCCGGCGCCCACATATAACCAACGCGCTGTACGACATTGCGTCCACGAATCCACACATACCGATCGTTATGCCAAGCCCAATGACCCGGCACCCACACGTAGCCGCGTGGCGTGGCTGGCATCACTTCGACCACTTGCGCCGGCGGGGCAACTCTGACGTTGATATTGATTTGCGCAAATGCTGGCAAAGCGGTCGATGCAGCTACAAGCAATGAAAAAGACAAATTTCGAGCGATGTAATTTAGTTTCATGACGTATTCCTAGTTTGACTGATAAGGACATGCTAAAGCAATTAGTGCCGAACACTGTGCGCTAACGCACACTGGGCAAATTACCAAGCTCTGAAGCTAAAAAATCGCGCTATGTGTGACTGCGCACTGAGCAAAAAATACTCTATGACTAAGCTGAAAACCTACTCACATCTTGGTAAGTAGTAATTGGTAATTTAACAGGGAGAATTTTCATGACATTTTCAAAACTTTTGGTCGTAGCTATGACGACTTTGGCACTTGGTGGTTGTATTTCATTTGGTGGATCGACTGGACCTCAGGGCGCAACAGGAGATACCGGTGCAACAGGTCAGACCGGTGCGACTGGTTACACCGGCGCGACCGGCAATACCGGCGCAACGGGTGACACTGGTGCCCGTGGTGCAACCAGCGGTGGCGCTATTGTGATCGTACCTGCAAAGTAAGTTTAGCGGTTAGCGTTGAATAATCGCTTCTTGGGCGAATCACAATGAAAAAGCCCAAGTAAATAACATACTTGGGCTTTTTTTATGACGCTGCCAGCTGTAAATTGGCGGAGAAGGCGGGATTCGAACCCGCGGAAAGTTTTACCCTTCGCACGCTTTCCAGGCGTGTGACTTAAACCGCTCATCCACCTCTCCGTCGGTTTGATTTTACCTCATTTACAGCCTGTATATCCCATGAAAAAGCCACCCGAAGGTGGCTTTTTTCTGAAGTTAAGAACGGATTAGTTCAAAGCAATCTTCTTGTCGCCTTTGTACGTGTACAAGGTCATCGCTGGGTTTTTCAACTCACCGTTGGCTTCAAACTGTACATTGGTCGTGATACCTTTGTAGTTGGTAGCAGCCAATTTTGGCAAGTAAACTTTTGGATCAGCAGAACCAGCAGCAACCATCGCAGCGACTAACACGTTCACTGCGTCGTAAGTGTACGGGCTGTAAACTTGGAACTGGCCTGGGTATTTAGCGTCGTAACGCTTTTTCCACTCAGCGCCGCCTGGCATTTTCTCAAGTGAAGCACCGCCTTCAGCACAAACAACGTTGTCCAAAGTCTTAGCGCCACCAGATTGCTTGATCAGGTCCATGGTGCAGATGCCGTCGCCACCGAAGTACTTGACGTTAGCCATGCCGAGTTGTTCCATCTGGCGCAACATGGGGCCAGCTTGTGGGTCCATACCGCCGAAGAACACGCCATCTGGGTTTTTCGCTTTGATAGCGGTCAAGATGGACATGAAGTCTACTGATTTGTCGGTTGTGAACTGGTCATCAACAATGGTGATGCCTTTGGTCAAAGCGGTACGCTTGAACACTTCAGCAACGCCTTGGCCGTACGCTGTACGGTCGTCAATGATAGCGATGCGCTTCAATTTCAAAGCGTCTGCAGCGTAAAACGCCAGTCCAGCGCCCAAAGCATTGTCGTTAGCCAACAAACGGAAGGTTGTCTTGTAACCAGGCTTGGTCAAGTTAGGGTTGGTAGCTGATGGGGTAACGTGAGGGATACCGCAGTCGCTGTAAATTTTGGCAGCAGGAATGGTGGTACCTGAATTCAGGTGGCCAGCAATACCAGCCACTTTAGCATCGCACAATTTTTGTGCAACAGCTGCGCCCTGCTTTGGATCAGCGCCATCATCTTCAGCAACCAATTCGAACTTGACTTTTTTACCGCCGATCGTGACGCCCTTGGCGTTCAGATCTTCGATGGCCATGCGTGCGCCATTTTCGTTGTCTTTACCGTATGAGGCTTGTGAGCCAGAGATAGGTGCAACGTGACCGATTTTGACGACCATGTCTTGTGCAGACACCACGCCAGCAATCGTAGCCAATGCTGCTACAGCGATGAGTTTCATCTTCATTTTCATAAATTACTCCAAGTTAAAAAATCAAACCTAAATAGTTGAGAAGCTTATTTAGCCACAACGGACAGAACGATACATCAAAAACTAAACAAATCCACTAGGGAACTTACTTAGATAAAAAAATCATGTCGATCTTTTATCCATTTATAAGCAACTTTAATGCCATATCAGTTTAACCATATTTCAATTTCTAGCTTAGCAACTTTCCAGAGCCTTAGTTTTAACGTCATGTATTCTTGACAGCCTACAGGGGTTACCCTTACTTATTTTGCTATATGCTTGTTGCTCTTTGACAGTATTTGCATGCTGTCTTGAAGGTTTTTAGATCAAATACGAGCAATATTTTCATGACAACATACCAACGTTCATTTTTTTGTACAGCCGGGTCCGCTGCTCTTTTCGCCGCGATGGCGATCACGACTCCTGTTTACGCGCAATCAACGCCCTCAGCACAAGTTGAAGTACAAAAGGCAGCTAGCGCACAAAAGCAGCCACTCTTGGAATCACTCAAAGAATTCGTCAATATAGAAACCGGCAGCCGCGATATGGAAGGCATCTTGCAAGCCACCGAACTGCTGGCTAACAAATTACGCGCGCTCGGTGGGCAGGTGCAATTCATTGAACCCCAAGAATCGACCGCCTACCGCATGATGGATACACCCGAGAAAATTGGCCGCATGGTCAAAGCCACTTTCACGGGCACAGGCACGAAGCGCATCATGCTGATTGCACATATTGATACGGTTTACCCCAAAGGTATGGCAGCAAAACAGCCGTTTCGCATTGATGGCGACAAAGCTTACGGCTTGGGTATCTCTGATGATAAGCAAGGCGTAGCCATGGTGGTGCATGTGGTGGCGATGCTAAAAGCGATGAATTTCAACGAATTCGGCACGTTGACCGTTCTCGTGAACGCGGATGAGGAGATCAGCTCGCCAGGTTCGCGGGCTGAATTGACGAAAGCAGGTGGCGAGCACGATGCCGTTCTCTCGTTTGAAGCGACCCGTACTAATAGCGATAAGCTCTCGCTGGCCACCAGCGGCATTGCTTCCGTAGAGTTGAAAGTGGAAGGACGAGCATCTCATGCGGGAGCGGCACCTGAGCGAGGCGTCAATGCTCTTTACGAACTGTCCCATCAAATTTTGCAAATGCGCGATTTATCGCAAAACGACAAGGGCTTGAAGCTCAATTGGACAGTCTCGCAAGCGGGCACCAACCGTAATGTTATTCCGGCCTATGCCACAGCACAAGCAGATGTACGTGTGCTACGCGTTGCTGACTATGACGGCATAGAAGCGACCGTGCGTGAGAAAGCTAAAACTCAGTTGCTGTCTGATGCCAAAGTTACCGTTAAATTCGAGCGCAGACGTCCGCCTTTAGAAGCAACACCTGCCAACCGCAAACTCGCTGCCCATGCACAGACCATTTACGCGGAATTGGGGCGTCAACTCGTGGTTGATGACCAACCCGAAGGTGGTGGCACAGACGCGGCTTTCGCTGCTTTAAAAACCCAGGCGGCCGTGGTTGAGCGCTTTGGGTTGCAAGGTTTTGGGGGCCATACGGCGGACAATGAATACGTTTTACTAGATACCGTAGAAGCGCGGCTGTATCTTGCTGCACGCGTTGTGATGGATATATCGCGGGGCAAAGGCCTTTAATCGCTGTGACTTCAGCGTCTGTTTGCTTTGATTTTTATTATATATGCGTATAGTCGGCGTATTTGCTGTTTAAGTTGCTATTAAAATCATAGTAAATCTAGCATCTAAAGGCATCTCAAAACGCCCACGCCCCAAGCTGGTAATAGTCAAACCCGCTGCTGCGGCCACCTAGGCATTTGGCTAAAAAGTCTTCGGTTTTGCGGAACAGGGTCATGTTGTTGTTCCACTTGAAATTGCCATGGCCGTCGCCTTTGACGGTGACGAAATCTACTTGTTTACCGGCTTTTTGCAAGGCGGCTACCATCAGCTCGGATTGCTCTAACTTCACCCGTGGGTCGTTCACACCGTGCAAGATGAGGATGGGTTTGGTCGCTTTTGCAGCATGAAACAGGGGGGATTTGGCGTCCATGATGGTGCGGTCTACGGGTTTGGCGGGGTCGCCTACAAAGCGATACCACCATGGCAAACCCAGCTCCCAGTACGGCGGTACGGTTTCTAACAGACGGGCTAGGCTCGTGACGCCGACGACATTGACCGCGCAGGCGAAGACCTCTGGCGTGATAGTCGCACCCAGCATGGCTGCGTAACCGCCGTAGCTACCGCCGTAAATAGCCACCTTGGCAGGGTCTGCTACACCGGTTTTGACGGCCCAATTCACGCCATCTATCAAATCGTCGTGCATTTTTCCAGCAAATTCGCCAATCGCTTTCTCTTGAAAGGCGCGTCCGTAGCCGGATGAGCCTCGGTAATTTACCTGCAGCACGGCATAGCCACGGTTGGCCATCATTTGCGAGACTTTGCCCTGCCCATCGTTGCCCCAGCGGTCTCGCGCCCATGGGCCACCGTGAACGTAGAGCACCATGGGTAGATTCTTTGGCTCGACACCGGCAGGCAGCGTCAAATAGCCATGAATTTGCAAACCGTCGCGGCTGGTGTAGCTGATGGGTTTTGAGGTGGACAGCGCACTGGCAAGGCGGCTTAGGCTGTTTTCGCCCAGTGGCTGCGGCTCGGCAGTACCTGTAATCAAGTAACTTTTACTGCCTTTATCGGTGACAACGGACACGGTGTAGATACTCTCAGAATCATCAATACTTGTTAACGTCATGCTGGCAGGTTGGCCGCCTGCAAGTGCCTGAAGTTGCTGCTTCATGACCGCGTCATACACCTCTAGCCGTGGGTAATTGGGCATGGAATAAGCCAACAGCGGCCGCTGCGTTTTGCGGCTGATCATCGCGCGGTCAACATCGACTTCGGGTACTTCGTACACCACGGCTTCGTCGCCAGTCGCCAAGTCCAGCTTGACCAATGCCTGCTTATCGCGGCCTCGGTTAGATAAGGCCCATGCCCATTTGCCGCCTTCTGCGAGTTCAACGGCGTGCATGGAGTCAAATCTGCTCCAAGTTGCGGTGGTTTTCCAGGTAGAGAAGTCCGCTGAGCTAGGCACTTGCAACAGGCTTTGATCGCCCTGCACCATCACACGCCCACGCAACAGTCCTTCACGATCCACGCCCCAATACGCCACATTGCCAGGGTTGGTCGTGATCAGTGTTAATTTGCCAGTGCTCAGGTCAAGCTTGTACGGATCAAACACCTTTTTATCACGCCGGTTTGAGGTGACGACGATCTCAGATCCGCCATCAATAACGCGAGTGATATGTGAGGTGGTTTTCTCAAAGGGCGTGAGATCGACCAACTTGGTGTCGCTGCCTTCGATACGCCCCACATAAATGTGCGCATTCTCATCGCCGCCATGATCCGTCACAATCGCCAAAAATTTGCTGTCTGCGGACCAGCGGTAGTAGCGGGCGCAGCTGTGGAAAGCTTTTGCGTCGTTTTTTACACCAATTAGACCGATAGTTTTCACCCAAACCGCTGAAGTGATGCCGTCAATACCGATCCAAGCCAACTTTTTGCCATCTGGTGAAACCGAGTAACCACCAGTTGACTCACGATCAGCCACGAAATCACGCACAGGAATCAAGGCTGGCAAGGCGGCAGAGACCAACGATGGATGCGTAGGTGCAATCGCGCAGCCGCTTAATTGAGTGAAAGCAAACAAAGCAGCTATGCAAAACAAAAATCTAGCGATCATGGGTATTTCCTAAGGAATTTTCTTCAATATACCCGAAAAACACCTCATTTTTAACCATTTTAAAGCCATTTTTAATCCATTTTCCCCTCTAGCCAGCGTATTATTTGCCTAAGCAGCTATGCTATTTGTAGCGTTTTGCGTATTGCGTACCATGCGTTTCAGCTCAGGGACGCAAGAGCCACAATTGGTGCCACATTTCAGAGTGGTTTGAAGTTCTGAGAATCGCCGTTCTTCTGAGCCAAAGCTTTTTGCCAGTTGCTCAGTAATCGCCGCATCCGTCACATTAAAACAAGTACAAACCGCTTTACCCCGCGACTGAACAGCGATAGGCGCTTTGCTGCCTGGCACTAACAACATACGGCCATAGCTTTGCGCGGGCAAGCTGTCTTGCAACAGCGTTTTGACCCAAGCTTCAGAGCGCGTGTCGCCCGCCAGC
>JANPLX010000098.1:0-26581 GCA_031422495.1 Polaromonas sp.
CGAAGCAAAAGCCAAGAACATCAAGCACGGCTTGGTGGTTGTTTGTGTGGGCGATGCGGGCAAGTTCAGCTACAAAACCAGCCGCCAAGGTGACGCCTTGATTGACCGTGCGGCGAAGCATGTGCTCACTTCAGAAAAAGAGGCGTTCAACCTGATTGAGTTTTTCCCCTACGGCTACGACGAGCGGCAATACTGTTCACCTGGCTTCAATCTAGCAGTCGGCAGCCTGTCACGCTCCACCCACGGCAAATTTCCGCAGTACCACAGCTCGGCGGATGATCTGTCGTTTGTCAGCGGGGCACAGATAGCCGAGTCGCTAGAGGTCTACATGAAGGTGCTGGACGTTTTGGAGAATGACCAAATCTTGGTCAACCAGAACCCCAAATGCGAGCCTAGACTGGGCAAACGCGGTTTGTACGGTAGCGTGGGGGCGTCGATTCACCGTCCCACCTTTGAAATGGCTCTTTTATGGACGCTGAATTTGACCGATGGCCAACACAGCCTGTTGGACATCGCCCAGCGCTCAAGCATGCCGTTTGAAACGATCAAACAGGCTGCAAAAGCACTGCAAGCCTGCGATTTGGTGCAAAAGCCATAAAATGTCTCAAAATATACTCTTTTTAGGCAATTTATGCCTATAGCCGGCGTATTTATTGTTTAATCAGCTATTATTTTTATAGCAAAAAATACTATAAAAGCACCGCTAACCCAATACAAAAGCCCTGCTAGGTGAGCCATGCAGGGCTTTTTGGTTCAAGACCTTTGTTTTAAGGTGTTGGCTTAAATTTTACCGTTAAGGGTGAATGTGCCATACAAATCACCGTAAATGTACTCTTCGCCGCCGCCATGCTGGAACTGACCTGAGATGGAGTTGTCAGGATTGATTTGGCCAACAATAGGGCCTAAGTAGCTTAGTGTGAAGGTTCTGTCTTGGTTAACTTGGCCGGAAACGGCGAAGGGATAGCCAAAAATCACGGACTCGCCTTTGATCACGTTGCAATTAGCGTCGGTTTCAAAAGCAAATGTGCCTTCCATGTAAATGCCACCGTCAACACCGCCACCGCCTGTAGCAGCATTGTCAATGGCATCGTTACCCGTGATTGAAATGCCACGGCGAGCCAATGATTGGTTACGCATGGAGATACGAATTTCTTTCGATGGTGGTGTAAAACCTCCAACGTACAAGCCCGTGCAGCCTTTGCCAACTGCAGAAATTATAGGATCAGGTACTGGGTCAGCCGTGCTACTACTACCGCCACATGCAGTCAGCATCAAGGACGTGATAAAAGTTAAGCTGTAAGCGATTTTTTTAACCATGTGAAATATCTCTCTTTAATATAAATTAAAAATTAACCCCTAGCCGGCGCATTTATTGCCTTAAATGCTATACCTATCATAGCATAATTGATATCTGTGAACATAAAAAAGCCCCGCATGACTGACATGCAGGGCTTTTTAGTTCAAAGTCTTAAGTTTTAGATCTTAAGTTTTAGGTCTTAAGTCTTGAGTCTAAGCTTAGATTTTACCGTTAGCAGTGAATTTTCCACTGATCACACCGTACACAAAAGAGTCAGGCGCTGGATGGTAGAAGCTGCCGGTAACGTTGTTGCTTGAATCTGCTTTACCTTCCATGGTTCCTGATGATCCCTGGCCAGACCATGTCAATGCGAACGAGCCGTCTGAATTTACTTTGCCGCCGATATCGTATTGGTAGACGTAAAACACCATGGTGGTGCCTTTGACGACGTTACAGTTAGCGTCTGTTTCAAACGCATATGAACCCTGCATATAAATACCACCGTCAGGACCGCCACCACCGGCGTTATCGTTGTCGATAGCGTCATTGCCAGTTACAGCAACACCACGACCTTGCAGCGACAAGTTACGCAAACGAATACGCTCTGATTGTGAAGGCATATCATAAGTGCCTACAAACGAGCCAGTACAGCTTTTTGCGCTGCCACCAGTTGAAGTCGTAGTCGTCGTAGTTGAGCCGTTTTTAGGACCTTGCAGGCTAAAAACACCGCCCTTAGCAGGATCAAATTGATGCTCAGCTTCGTAATAGGTACCGCTCAACGCGCCAGAGCTGTTGATTTGACCGGTAAACACCATCACCAAAGCGCCTTCGAGGAACGAATTGACAGTAACTTTACCTGAGCTGTCTACTTTACCTTCAAACGTAGCTTCGTAAATCGTTGGTACGCCAAAGTCGTCCGTGCGATTGTTGATGGTAAAAGTACCTTTGATGGACTTGTCGGCTGCCACAACCATGGTGCTAGGACCAGAGTTCACGCCTGTGGACGTACCCGTATAAGTACCAGCATAACTTGCTGCTGTGGTCGTGGTTTCTGTACCTCCACTGTCAGTTGTCGTTGTGGTGCCGCTGTTGCAAGCAACCAGTGTCAGCGATGTGGCCAAGGCCAGAATTTGAATAAATCTTTTAAACACGCGGAGCTCCAGAAAAGTAAGATTAAAAAATAAAGACGCCTGATTTTAACCAAGACTTATGCGTATTTACCCTTTACTCAAGTGAATAGATGTAAAGAGCGGGGTTTTGTCGTGTTTTATCCATTGATTTATCGATTTTTAGCAGATTTTCAAATGCGGCACAGCCATCACATATTGCCAGGTAACTTTATGCTTAGCAGCCAGTTGCGCTTTGATTTCTGCTTCTAAGTTCCACGGCAAGATGAGCATATAGTCTGGCTTTTGGCTCTCCAAAGCTTCCGCCCCGACCATGGGAATGCGCGAGCCGGGCATGAATTTGTTTTGCTTAGCGGGGTTCAGGTCAATAACAAACTTCACCAAATCATCTCGCACACCGGCATAGTTGAGTAAAGTGTTGCCTTTGGCTGCAGCGCCGTAGGCGGCGACGATTTTGCCTTCTTCCTGGGCTTTCAGTAAAAACTTGAGCAGATCACGCTTGATTTTGACGGCATCGGCTTGGGTTTTGCCGTAATACACAGCGGTTTTCATGCCCAAAGCTTCTTCACGCGCCAGCATGGCCGCCACGCGGGGGCTCAAAGCGTGTTTGCCGGTGCTGGTTTTTTGAGCAAACACACGCAAACTACCGCCATGGGTGGCGATTTCTTCCACATCAAACACGCTCAATCCATTGGCCTTGAAAATGGTGTTGACTGATGTGAGTGACAGGTAGGAAAAATGCTCATGGTAAATCGTGTCAAACTGGGCTTTGTCGACCAAATTCAGCAGATGCGGAAATTCAAAGGTGGAAACGCCTTGGTCTTTGAGCAGCAGGGTAAAGCCGCTGACAAAGTCGTTGATGTCCGGCACATGTGCGAGCACATTATTGGCAGCGGTTAAGTCGGCTTGGCGACCTTCAGATACCAAACGACTGGCCAATTTTTTGCCGAAAAACTCCTCAATCGATTCGATACCAATCTCACGCGCGGCTTTGGCGGTACTTGCAGTGGGCTCTACGCCGTAGCAGGGAATACCAGCGACCTTGAAGTTTTTGAGCAAATAACCGTCGTTGGAGGCCACTTCAACCACGCAGCTATTGGATGTCAATCCAAAACGTACCGTCATGGCTTCGCTGTATTGCTTGACGTGCGCCAGCATGGTGCTGGAAAACGAGCTGAAATAGGCGTATTCCGCTGAAAACATCTCGTTAAAACCGGCAAAGTCTTCGGTTTGCACCAGCCAGCAGCTCTCGCACACCAACACGCGCAAGGGGTAATAGCTTTCAGGCGCTTGCAGCTGCGCGGGGGTCAAATACGCGTTTGACGGTGGCGAGCTGCCCAAATCAACAAACGGCAGGGTGACAAGGGCGTCACAATGGCGGCATTTCATCTTCAAAGTCCTTCAAAAGTGGGGAGCAGCATGGGGCGATATCTGTCGCCCTCAGACATTTCTGTCATTTCAGTAATAGGGAGTGGCCAAGCAATAGCAAGCCGTGTATCCAGCGGGTTGATGCCGCTGGACGATGCAGGGTCAAATTTTTGGGTATGCAGGTACAGCATTTCGCAATCAGCACTCAGGGTTTGGAAACCGTGAGCGAAACCTTCGGGTATGAGCAAGCTGCGCTGGTTACTGGCCGAGAGTATTTCGCCGTGCCACTGCAAAAACGTCGGTGAATTGGTGCGCAAATCAACAGCGACGTCGAACACTTCGCCTCTGAGGCAGCTCACAAATTTAGTTTCCGCAAAAGGTGCGGTTTGAAAATGCATGCCGCGCACGCTGCCTTTTTGAGAGGTGAAGGAGCGATTGATTTGGGAGATCGTTTTGACCATGCCCAAATCAGCAAATGTGTCAGCACAGTACGCGCGTTCAAACCAGCCCCGCGTATCCACAATCGGTTGGCGTGTGATCACTTGCAAACCCGCGAGTTTGCTGGCTTGTACGGTAAATCGTTCAAGCATTCGTGGTGGCTTGCTTGATGAAATGTGCGATATCGCGTGCGCAAAGCTCAGCAGCAGATTGCCCCGCTTGCAAATCACGGTACCAGCGCATCGTCATACCAATCGCATCTTTCAAAGCAAAAACGGATTGCACGCCCAGTTGCGATTTCGCCAAGGAGGTATCCAGCATCAACAGCCCCGCTTCGTGCGGCCCCTCTTTGCCATCACCCCATTGCACCTGACCCTGGCCAAAGGCGGCTTGCGCCATGCTAACGACCTCGCGCACAGTAGCAGCTTCATGCGTTTGTGGTCCGAAATTCCATGCTTTAGCAGCAGATTGCTCGCTCCAAGCACGTTCGGCCAAAACCAAGTAGGCACACAGCGGTTCAATCACATGTTGCCAAGGGCGAATAGCTTGCGGGCGACGCACTTGCAAGGATTCGTTGGCTGACCAAGCGCGCACAGCATCGGGAATGATGCGGTCGGCGCTCCAGTCACCCCCACCGATCACGTTGCCTGCACGCGCTGTAGCGATAGTCACGCCCTTGGCTGCAAAATACGAGGCGCGGTAGCTGGCAACCACAATTTCAGTGCCTGCTTTGCTGGCGCTGTAGGGGTCATGACCGCCCAAGCGGTCGGTTTCTCTGTACGGCCAGATCCATTCCTGGTTGGCATAGACCTTGTCGGTCGTGACCACCACAATGCTGCGCACGCTGTCGCATTGCCGCAATGCATCCAGCACATTGGCAGTGCCCATGACGTTGACGGAAAACGTACGCAAGGGGTCGCTGTAAGACTCACGCACCAAGGCTTGTGCGGCTAAATGCAGCACAATTTCGGGCTGCGCTTGTTGCACGATGGCAGCAATTTTTGACGCATCGCAAATGTCAAGCTCGTGGTGCGCAAGGTGAGCACTCACTTTCGCCAAAGTAAAAACATTGGGCTCGGTATTGGGTTTTAAAGCGACAGCCGTCACTTTCGCACCCATTGAAACCAGCCATTGTGCGAGCCAGGCGCCTTTGAAACCGGTGTGTCCCGTCAACAACACGCGCTTGCCAGACCAAAAATCAGCGCTCGGAAGCGCTGTTGCGTGTGCTGGGTTCATTGCTGGGCTTTTCAAAGCGCTGTGCCTTTTACGTAAAATGTCGAGAAAACTATTTTAATACAGCTATTTAGCATCACATCATGCAAGCCAAACACCCACGCGCTCACCTCATCTTCACAAGGGTGACGGCTTTGCAGTCTTGGCAGCTCTCTGGTTTTACGTCTTACTTGTTAGCCGTAACGATTGCCTGTGCCTTTGTGGCCTACCAGTTTCCCTTGTCGTTACTCATGGGGAACAGTACCGTTTTTGACGATGGCGACATTGCTCAGCACGTTTCTGGCTGGTGGTACTACGCGAAAGACAGTTGGCATTTTCCGCTGTTGCATACCACGCGTTTAGACCATCCTGCAGGTGTCAGCATTGCCTACACAGACAGTATTCCGTTGTTAGCGCTGCCTTTTAAGGTGTTAATCACGCTGTTTCCAGGTTGGCTTCCTGAGCATTTTCACTATATTGGCTGGTGGATGGGCTTGGTATTTGTGAGTCAAGCGGTTGCCGCCACGTTTTTAGTGCGGGCTTTAGGAGCGAAAAGTCTGCTTGCTGTGATCATTTCAGTTGGTTTTGCGCTGACTTGGCCTGTCATACATGCCCGCTACCACCACCCTGCTTTGATGATGCAAAGCATCATCATCTACGCCGTCGCTTTGTATTTTTTAGGCCAACAAAAAACCTGGTCAAGCAGTGCGGTCAGTTTTGGATTTGTTGGTTTAAATTTAGTGGCGTTGACCGTGCACCCTTACTTTTTACCATTTACTGCAGGTTTTTTTACTGCATTCTTGGTTGACCAAGCGATCAAGGGCGAGTCTTGGCTCAAACAATTGAAACGTCTGCTGGTTTTAGGTGTTTTATTGACTTGTGCGATCTTGTTGCTGGGATATACAGGTAGAAAATCGTTTGCCAACTACGGCTACGCAACTAATTTTTATCTAGACTTGATGGCGCCGTTTTGTGGTGGTGGGAAATTAATTGCTTGTGGTTCAGGGCCAGAATACGTCTTTCCGTATCACGAGGGATTTAATTATTTAGGCGCTGGTTTGTTACTTCTGATTCCATTTGCGGCTGTTTTGAATTGGCGTGCAGTCGTGACATTTCCTAAAACATACCCTGCGTTTACGTTGCTTTTGTTTGGTTTTTTTCTGTACACCCTAACAAACCAAGTGCATTTAAACGATGCGGTTTTGTTTTCATATGATCTCCCAGCTTGGACGGAAAATTTGACCGGTACCTTTCGTGCAGCTGGGCGGTTTTTTTGGCCTATCAGCACCTTTGTCTTGTTTGTGACGCTGGCCAGTCTGCTAAACAGGAAGCAATGGCTAGTCACTTTGCTGTTGACAACGGCATTGGTTATGCAAGTTAAAGACGTCAAACCTTGGTTAAGTCGCATCCATAACGAGGCGCGTAAACCTAGCCAATTAAATTTCTCAGACTGGGCGCCTGTGATGGCGAAAACAGACAAAATCATCAGCTACCCCATTCACGAATGCCCCCCGCTTCATTATTTACACAATATTTGGGTGATGCAATTGGCTGGCTACTATGGGAAATTGATCAACTCTGGCTATACAGCGCGGGGCAGTAAGAGTTGCGATGATGACAATTTGACGATCCAGCAGCCCTTCCAAGATCGACATCTGTACATCATGTCAAATAGGCCCTATGCCAATACCCCATTCACCCCTGAATTCTCTTTTCCTAAGCCATTCCAGCTAGCAATGAGCAAAGGAGAATGCGTTCGGCGTTTGGAGGAGATGGTCTGCCTGCCGGGTAGCACACCGGATTTTTGGCAAAAAATACCGCTCGCCACGAGTCCCATCACCTTTATTCCTGAGGGCAGGCGATGGGGCGCTGCTGAATTGAATACTCACATAGGTCAAGTGGTCAACTTGGGGAATGAGCGACGCTTAATACCTCAAGACATGGTTAAGGCTGGTTGGTTAAGCTTTGGTCTTGGCATTTCTCTGCCCGTGGGTAAATATCGTTTTGAAATCGAGTATGCGAGCAAATCAACACCCAATTTTCACGTTGGCAACTGGGATGTTGTTTTAGATAACGAAAAAAAATTAGGCAATGGAAAACTCATGGGTTCACAAGGTAAAACGAGTCGCATAGAAGGAGATTTCAGTATTGAACCGCAAGACGTGGGTAAATCTTTTGAGCTTAGAACATACTTTTTAGCCCAAGGCGAACTGCAAATCATCAGCAGCTCGGTACAAAAAAAGCCGTAATGCTGATGACCATGCCTCTCTCAACTTTTCTTACTTACCCTTTGTTGCGGGACATGCCGAGGTTGGGTAGCTACCTTTTAGCGATTGTCATCGGCTGTAGTTTTGTCATCTATCTGTTCCCTTGGGCTTTTTTAACGGGAAATAGTGTCGTTTTTGACAGCGGTGACATTGCGCAACACGTTTCTGGGTGGTGGTATTACGCTAAAGACAGCTGGCATTTCCCACTCTTGCATACTGGACGCTTGAACCACCCAGAGGGCGTCAGCATTGCCTTAACGGACAGCATTCCCTTAATGGCGCTGTTGTTCAAATCGCTGTTGACGCTTTTCCCCACCTTGTTTCCTGAAAACTTTCATTATTTTGGCTGGTGGATGGGCTTGGTGTTTGTAGCGCAAGCAGTTTCGGCCGTGATGCTGATGCGAGCACTTGGCGCAAAAAGCCTGTTTGCTCTTATCATTTCAATCGGGTTTGCGCTCACATGGCCAGTGCTCCATGCGCGCTATCACCATGCGGCTTTGATGATGCAAAGCATCATCATTTTTGCGCTGGCGTTCTATTTTTTGGGTAGCAACAAAACGTGGTCTAGCAACAAAACTAGCCTCTCTTTTATTGCGCTAAGCTTGGTCGGTTTGACCGTACACCCCTACTTTTTACCCTTCGTTGCTGGTTTATTTGTTGCCTTTATGGTTGACCAAATCGTGAAAGGTGAGCCTTGGCTTTTACAACTCAAACGCCTGTTGGTTTTTGGTTTTGCACTTGGCTTAACGATGTGGGCACTCGGATACTTAGACCGCAAAGCGCCGCTCACAGGATTTGGTGATTTCTTTTTCTTGGACTTAAAACACCCCTTTTGCGGTGGTGGAAAGCTGATTAAATGTGGCATAGGACCCGTCTATGCATTCCCCTACCACGAAGGGTTTAATTATTTAGGTGCAGGTTTGCTTCTCTTGATTCCGTTTGCCTTGTTGTTCAATTTCAAAACGTTGCTCTCATTACCCCAAAAATACCCTGCATTGCTTATTTTGGTTTTGGGGTTTTTCTTATACGCTTTGTCTAACCGTGTGCGATATGCGGGCGTTGAAATTTTTTCTTACCCATTGCCAACTTGGCTGCAGTTTCTGACCGGTACTTTTCGAGCTTCAGGGCGGTTTTTCTGGTTGGTCAGTTTGCTGGTTCTATTTGTCACACTTGCCAGCTTGTTGAAAAGACGAGCCTTGCTACCCACACTGTTTGTCGCTTTCTTATTGACGACCGCGCTCGTGCTTCAAGTCAAAGATGTTAGGCCTTGGCTAGCTCGCATTGAAACTGAAGCAAACAAGCCAAGCAAAGTGAACTTTGCCGACTGGGCGCCCGTTATGGCGCAGGTTGACAAGCTGGTGATGTACCCTACTTACCAATGTGCTCACCCCCATTACCAGCACTACATTTGGGTGATGCAAATGGCCGGGTATTTTGGCAAACAACTCAACTCTGGCTACGTAGCCCGCAGCAACTTGAATTGTGCAGCCGATAAATTAGCCATCAACCAGCCTTTTTTGCCCAGACATTTATACGTGTTATCAAGCACTGTCTATGCCTATGCGCCTTTTTTGCCCGGATTTGAGTTGCCCAAACCATTTCATGAAGCCATGCAGCGCGGTGAATGCGTCAGACGTATTGACGACATGATTTGTTTGCCGGGTAGTACGGCAGAATTTTGGAACAATCAGCCGCCTGTTGCCAGTCCAACTGCGATTATCGATAATGGGCGCCAATGGGGGGTAACCGAATACAGTACCGTGATTGGCAAACCTATTGGCAAAGGTTTGGATCAGCGTTTGGTACCTCGATCGGAAACGGAAGCTGGATGGCTAAGTTTTGGGCCATTTCTATCTCTGCCGGCAGGCAAGTACCGTTATTCAATCAATTTTTCAAGCAATGAATTGCCAGCCATTCAAACGGGTAAGTGGGATATTGTTTTAGAAAACGAGAAAATATTGACCTCTGGACAGCTAATTGGTACGCAAGGAAAGACCCAGCGCATAGAGGGTGTTTTTAATATTGAAGCCCACGACGCTGGTAAACCATTCGAGATGAGAACGTTTTACCTAGCAAAAGGCGATTTGCAAATCGTCAACAGTTCACTCCAAAAAGTGCCTTGAAATGCATTGAAGCGTCCTAACTGACCTGAAAATTGTTTGTCTTCACACATAATACGAGCATGATCGAACACAAGTCCTCTGGCAACCGCACCGTTTCAACCATCTCATGTGTCATGCCCGCCTACAACGAAGCGGGTAATTTAGACCAAGTGGTACCGCAGGTATTGACTGCATTGTCTGAATTGTCACCTGCTGTTGAATTGGTCGTCGTCAACGATGGTAGCCGCGACGCTACTGCACAGGTACTCAGCGACCTGTGCGAAAAGCATCCACAATTGGTTGCGGTCAATCTCTCGCGCAACTTTGGTAAAGAGCCTGCCATCACCGCAGGCTTAGAAATATCGCGCGGCGATGTGGTTTTCATCATGGACGCAGATGGCCAGCACCCGACAAATTTATTATCTAATATGCTACAAAAATGGGAGCATGGCAGCGACGTTGTTTACGCAGTACGTAAAAGTCGAAATGACCAATCTTGGCTACACATCACGTTCACCAAGCTGTTTTATAAGCTCATCAACTGGCGCAGCCGTGTGACCATTCCTGCAAATGCAGGAGATTTCAGATTGATGGACAGGCAAGTGGTTGACGCCTTGGTCAGCATGCCTGAGCGCAACCGTTTCATGAAGGGTTTGTACGCTTGGGTTGGCTTCAATTGCACGGCGATTGACTACGAACCGCTGCCGCGTGCCGATGGCCAAAGCCATTTTGGCTTTCGCGGTGCATTATCGCTAGCAGTGACGGGTTTACTCGCATTTTCAGTTGCACCGTTGCGTATCGTTAGCTATTTTGGCTTGTTTTTAGCTTTGGCTGCGATGGGCTACGGCGCTTATGTCGCCTTTGATTATTTCTGGAACGGCGCTGCTACACCTGGTTTTGCCACCATTGTGGTCGGTATGATGCTGCTCAGCGGCATTCAACTGATGTCCATCGGCATCTTGGCCGAATACATTGGCCGTATTTACGAAGAAGTGAAGCAGCGGCCCACCTATTTGGTGCGCTCCAAAATCGGCTACGGTTTGAGCAACCCCGATCGCGTGATTTGATGACATCTGGCTTTTGGTTTTTCGGCGTCGCTGCGGCGGCTGGCTTGACGCATTTAGCAGTTTTTTTCTTGATTGAGTGGTTTTTGCCCGCCGTTTTGCCTGAATTAGCCAATTTTTTAGCGTTTTGCGTGGCTTTTTCTATCAGCTTTATGGGGCATCGCAACCTCAGCTTCAGCGACACGACCAGCTCAGTGCAACAAAGTTTACGCCGATTTATCGTCGTCTCCGTGCTGGGTTTTATTTGCAACGAAGTGGTTTTTAGCCTCTGTCTTCGTCTGCTGAATTGGCCCTCTTGGTTGGCCTTACTCGCAGGTTTCGCCGTTGCTGGCGGACAAACTTATTTGCTCAGTCGCTTTTGGGCTTTTCACCGAAAGTAGTGGTTTTAAGCTAACTTGCGCTGTGTCCAGAGCTTGTAAAAACGCATCGCTCGCCAAGTAATTGAACTCCCGCTGCCGGGCCTGCGCAATGCCATCGTTTGCATCTAGCGCCTCTAAACCACCTTGCGCAGGATGGCACATGATGATGGTGTGCTCTCGCGCAGCGCTTAACCATTGCGACATCAGTTTGCCAAAATCAGCTTCGGAACCTTCAAAATTATAAATTCCAAATAAGCCTATAGACGGTGTAATGTTTGCTTTTATAGCTATATTTTTTATAGCATTTGAATTTAAAGCAGCTATCACATTGGCCTTCACATTCAACCAACCAGAACTGCCTTTTGAGATACGCAAGTAAGGTTTTTCAGCATTTGACACAGCGGTATAGCGCTTTGCCATGATGTCCACCAAGGCATCGCGAATCCCTTTGAACTGATGCACATGCTGATGTCCGTCAATATGAGTGGGCGGTGCTTGCCAGACATGCTCAAAAGCATCGAGTTGCTTTTCAATCGCGATCCGTGCCTCGGTTTTGTTAAATCCACCCAATACAGCTGAGACCATGGCACGCTTCAAGCCGCGCCCATGCCCTGCATCGACGGCAAACGGACTGGTCCAATCGAGATGTAAACCCACATCAATCTGGCCTCGAAGCTCCGCCAAAGCTGGCGCGTCTTTCGCCCAGCGCGGTGATAAAGTCATAGCGCTCGTCGCCGTCAGCCGCCCTTTTTGAGCCAAAGTGACGATGCCACGCGACACAGCGGCATTGAAAGCGAAATCATCAGCGTTAAGAATCAGGTGCTTCATCGTTCTAAATTAGCAGCTATTGACTTGTGACTTCGCTTGCAAAGCCGCCAGAAGTTTGCCATGAATCCCACCAAAACCACCGTTGCTCATGCACACAATATTGTCGCCAGGCTGTACGGATTGCATCACTTGTTGAACCAATTCATCAATAGAATCAGCCACTTGTGCGCGCTTACCCATTGCAGCCAGGGGTTCGCGTGGATCCCAGCCTAGGCCGCCACTGTGGCAAAACACCAAGTCGGCATCCTTCAGGCTGTCAGCCAATTGCGCTTTCATGGTGCCAAGTTTCATGGTGTTGCTGCGCGGCTCCAAAACCGCCAGAATCCGGTTTTTTGAGCAGGATTGTGCAAATTGTCGTTCTAATTGGCGCTTTAGGCCATCGAGTGTTGTGGCGATGGCACTGGGGTGATGCGCAAAATCGTCATACACCATCACTTGGCCACCTTTGTAGACAATGATGCCCCGCAGCTCCATGCGGCGTTTGACGTTTTCAAAACTTGCCATGGCTTTGGCTGCCACGCTGGGCGACACACCCACGTGTTGCGCCGCCGCAACTGCGGCAAGTGCGTTATTTTGATTATGAATACCTTGTAGCCGGTATGATATATGTCCTTGTTGCTCTTTATTTAATAGCAAATCAAAGTCATCAGCAGAACCCTGAGCTTGCCAATTGGTAGCCTCATTACCTCCGAAGCTGACTTTTCCGCTCCAGCAGCCCATCTCTAGCACCCGCTGCAAGCTGGCCTCTGTGCCGTTGTAAACAACGCGTCCCACAGCAGGAACGGTACGCACCAAGTGATGAAACTGGCGCTCAATATCCGCCAAACTGTCAAAAATATCGGCGTGGTCGAACTCTAAATTGTTCAAGATCACGGTTTTTGGACGGTAATGGACGAACTTGCTGCGCTTGTCGAAAAACGCGGTGTCGTATTCGTCGGCTTCAATAACAAAATACTTTTCACCTAATCGTGCTGAAACGCCAAAGTTCAAGGGTACGCCGCCTACCAAAAAACCCGGCTTCAAACCTGCGCACTCTAATATCCACGCCAACATGGAGGTCGTCGTCGTCTTACCGTGCGTGCCCGCGACCGCCAACACGTGGCGACCTTGTAAGACGTTTTCTGCCAACCACTGTGGGCCGCTGATATAGGGTAAGCCTGCGTTCAAAATCGCTTCCATCAGTGGAAATTTTGGTACACCATCCTCTTTGTGCAAGCGGCTAACGACGTTGCCAACGACGAAGACATCGGGCTTCAAAGCGAGTTGTTCTGCGCCAAATCCTTCTATCAAATCAATCCCCAAAGCACGCAATTGGTCACTCATTGGCGGGTAAACGCCTGCGTCGCAACCGGTGACTTTGTGTCCTGCTTCGCGCGCCAGTGCTGCCACGCCACCCATGAAGGTGCCACAAATGCCTAAAATATGAATATGCATGACGCTATTATCGCCGCCAATATCGCCTCTTCCGCTGCACGTCTGGTCGTTGAAGATGGCCTGGACTTTGGGGCAGCCAAGCGTCGTGCGGTGCAACTGCTTGGGTTGCCGTCACGCACTTCATTACCCAGCCATGACGAGGTAGAAGCCGAAGTTCGGGATTACATCGCCTTGTTTTGCACGGACACACAGCCAGCAGAACTTGAAGCATTGCGCCAGCTAGCCATGGTTTGGATGCAGCGCATGTTCGATTTCAGGCCGTATTTGGGTGGTTCGGTCTGGCATGGCACCGCAACTAAGCTGTCCGACATCTATATTGCGCTGTTTTGCGATGATTCAAAATCAGCCGAAATTGCCTTGATTGATCATCACGCAGATTACATTGCCCGATCCATCAAAGGGATTGATGGCTCTACAGTAGAAGCCCTCAGTATTCATGCACCGTGCACAGCCTTAAACACAGAGATCGGTGTGCATTTGATGGTTTATGACTATGACGACTTGCGCGGCGCGCTCAAACCCGACAGCCAAGGTCGTGTACCGCGTGGGGATATGGCAGCTGTGGCTAAACTACTTGGTTGAGACTCTTTATGGCATCTTCTTTATGACATCTTTATGACCGATCCAAACTCTAACTCACCCCAGCCAACACCCAAACGCAGGCACTTGTTGACTGCTGGTGTGGGTCTTGCCGCCGCTTTAGTTGGTGCGAGTGGCGCTGTGTGGCAAGCTAACAAAGGCCCCGCAAAGCAAGTTGAACCCGTCTCAGGTGGCATAGATGACATCTGGAAAATGCAGTTTGACAAACCCGAAGGTGGTAAATTGGCTATGCAAACGCTGCGCGGAAAACCACTTTTAATCAATTTCTGGGCAACGTGGTGTCCGCCATGTGTTGAGGAGTTGCCGCTATTAGAGCGCTTTTATCTACAAAACAAGAGCAAAAGCATGCAAATAGTGGGTTTAGCAGCCGATAAGCCTGAGGCTGTGAGGATATTTTTGAAGAAATTACCTCTCTCTTTTCCTATAGGTGTCATAGATTTATCTGGCATAGCTCTGAGCAAAACTTGGGGCAACTTATCAGGTGGCCTGCCATTTTCGATCATGATGGCAGCTGATGGACAAGTGTTACAGCGTAAAATAGGAAAATTGAACGAAGACGATTTGAAAGTTTGGCTAGAAGCAACGCGCTAAAATTTAAGCAAATAGCGTTAATTATTGAAAATTAACTGCAAATAATCCCAAATGATGCCTTTTAACTATTATTTAGGTTAAATTGCGGTTTTAAAGTGATAACAAGGAACATCAGCATGGACTTACGCAAACTAAAAACTTTGATCGACTTGGTGTCTGACTCCAATGTTACCGAGCTTGAAATCACGGAAGCGGAAGGGACGGTACGCATTGTAAAGGGCGGAGGTGGCTCTCCGTATGTGCAAAATGTCACACATCAACAAGCCATGCCAGCAGCCGCCACTTATAATCCTCCACCCACAGGTATTGCTATTGAAGCCATGCCAATACCAGTAGCTGATTTACCCCCTGCATCGCACAGCGTTAAATCCCCCATGGTTGGAACGTTTTACCGTGCAGCAAGCCCCGGCGCCAAGTCATTCGTAGAAATTGGCGATGTGGTCAAGGTGGGTGACACAGTTTGCATCATCGAAGCCATGAAAATTTTGAACGAAATTGAAGCCGATATCTCAGGCACGGTATCGCAAATACTCTGTGAAAACGGCCAAGCCATTGAGTATGGACAACCCATGGTGGTGATTGTCTAACATGTTCAAAAAAATCCTGATCGCCAACCGAGGGGAGATTGCTTTACGTATTCAGCGCGCCTGCCGCGAACTGGGCGTCAAAGCGGTGATGGTTTATTCGGAAGCTGATAAAGATGCTAAATACATCAAATTAGCCGATGAAGCCGTTTGCATTGGACCTGCCGCTTCGGCCCTGAGTTATCTCAATATGCCAGCTATTATTTCCGCCGCTGAAGTGACGGATTCTGAAGCCATTCACCCAGGCTATGGGTTTTTGAGCGAAAACGCTAACTTTGCTGAGCGCGTGGAAAAAAGTGGCTTCCAATTCATAGGGCCAACCGCAGAATCTATCCGCATCATGGGCGACAAAGTCTCTGCCAAGCAAGCGATGATCAAAGCTGGCGTGCCTTGCGTGCCGGGGTCTGAAGGCGAGCTGCCGGATGACCCAGTTATGGTGCGACGCATTGCCAAATCTGTCGGCTACCCCGTCATCATCAAAGCCGCTGGTGGCGGTGGCGGTCGCGGCATGCGTGTGGTACACACCGAAGCCGCTCTGATTAACGCCGTGCAAATGACCAAAGCCGAAGCAGGTGCAGCGTTTGGCAACCCGGCAGTTTACATGGAAAAATTCCTGCAAAACCCTCGCCACGTTGAAATCCAGATTTTGACGGATAAACACAAAAACGCCGTGTATTTGGGCGACCGTGATTGTTCCATGCAACGGCGTCACCAAAAAATCATCGAAGAAGCGCCAGCACCCGGTATTCCACGCAAGTTGATTGACCGCATTGGTGAACGCTGCGTCGCTGCCTGCAAAAAAATCGGCTATCGCGGCGCGGGTACGTTTGAGTTTTTATTCGAAAACGGCGAGTTTTATTTCATCGAAATGAACACACGGGTGCAAGTGGAGCACACCATCACCGAAATGGTCACCGGCATTGACATTGTGAAGACTCAAATCATGGTCGCTGCGGGTGAGAAATTACCGTTCACACAAAAACAAATTGAGATGCGTGGCCATTCGATTGAATGCCGTATCAACGCGGAAGATCCGTACAAATTCATCCCGTCTCCCGGTCGCATCAGCATGTGGCATGCGCCGGGTGGTCCTGGTGTGCGGGTGGATTCGCATATTTACACCAATTATTTTGTGCCGCCCAATTACGACTCGATGATTGGCAAAATTATCACCCATGGCGACACACGCGAGCAAGCGATTGCACGTATGCGCACGGCTTTGGCTGAAACCTTGGTTGAAGGCATTAACACCAATATTCCACTGCACCGTGATTTGATGGTGGATGCCAAATTCGTCGCCGGCGGTACCAATATTCATTACCTTGAAGAGTGGCTGCTGCAACACAAACGCTAAGTTTGCTTAAAAATTATGTTTGAACTCAAAATCATGTGCCCTGAGGCGCATATTGATGAACTTAGTGACGCCTTAGAAGCGCTAGATGTACTTAGTGTCTCAGTGGAAGACGCTGACGCGGCAACTGATGCGGAGCAAGCTTTGTTTGGCGAACCCGACATGCCGCCACCCAAAGGCGGCTGGCAACGCAGCCGCGTCACTGCCTTATTCAACACTGAAACCCTGGCGCGCGAAGCAGCTCAACTGCTGGGTGCACAAGATTTCTTTGCCGCTTGCTCGCTCTTAGGCGTTGTGGCGCTCGCTGATCAAGATTGGGTGCGTTTGACACAATCACAGTTCGCTCCGGTTGAAATCACGCCAGAATTTTGGATTGTGCCAACTTGGCATGAGCCACCTGAGTCTGCTAAACAAGTTATTCGTCTCGACCCTGGTTTAGCATTTGGCACAGGTACACACCCGACCACACGCATGTGCTTAAAATGGATAGCGAAACAAACGGATACGGTGAATCAATTCAAACGCGTCCTCGATTACGGTTGTGGCTCTGGTATTTTGGCGATTGGCGCAGCGAAATATGGCGCGGTAGATATCGACGCAGTCGATATTGACCCTGCTGCAGTTGAATCAACGCTTTTAAATGCCGAAGCCAACCACGTGATATTAAAAACGGGGCTACCAGACAAAGTAAGTGGTCACTATCAAACCGTTTTGGCAAATATTTTGGCAACGCCGCTGAAGGTTTTAGCACCACTTTTGTGTTCACGTGTTGAGAAAGGCGGCTCTTTGGTGTTGGCTGGCATTTTGGCGCGCCAAGAAGAGGAACTCAAAGCTGCCTATGCGCCCTACTGCCAACTTGCTGTGTCTGACACAGAAGACGGCTGGGTTTTGATGACTGCCAAGCTGTAAACGAATCTGCTTGCTGGCTCCGAGCTACCAGGTTAGCGCCTACAATATCCGCCAACATGAGCCTCAAAACACGCTGCCCCGCCTGCGATACAGTTTTCAAAATCGTTCCAGACCAACTCAAGGTTTCCAGCGGTTGGGTGCGTTGCGGGCGCTGTGCAGAGGTTTTTGACGCCGCTTCGCATGCGGCAGCCTCTGATGATGCAAGCTCGTGGCCTCAAAGCAAACCGCCAGAAACTGTTGTAACAAGTACGACCGTCATCGCTAAAGACACTACGCTTACTCCTAAAAATATAGCTTTTGAGGCAATAAATACGTCATCTGCAGTCGATTTATCACCCAAAAAAGTACAAGATTCAACAGATCTTTCGTTCGTTCGTGTTGCAAAAAACAAGGCTTTTTGGGAAAGAAGAAGAGTCATCACCAGTCTGCGTGCAGCATGCGTTGGTTTAGCAGGCTTGCTATTTTTCCAAGTGGTGTTTAGCCAACGCAACCACATTGTTGCAGCGAACCCTGCACTCACAACGACTTTTGAATCTATTTGCCAAGCAGTAGGCTGCAAGATTGAGCCATTCAAAGATATTGACGCTTTCAAAATAGACAGCTCTAGTTTCCAAAAATCTCAAGTAACTGCATCAGATGCTACTCAAGCAGAGATTTTTGCGCTGAAACTTTCACTGAAAAACAATGCCGAGCTAGCCATTGCGATGCCAGCAGTCGAGCTGACGCTGACAGATGCAAACGACAAACCCGTGCTGCGACGTGTTTTGCTAGCCAAAGACTTTGGTTTCAATGCCGATACACTTCCTGCCAGCGGCGACTGGAATGGTGCAATGACCGTGGCTTTGACGCCCAGCGTATCCATGGCACCCATCACAGGCTACCGAGTGTTGCTTTTTTATCCGTGATTCGGGTTCAAAAAAAGACAAACTTCTGGCTTATTCATTCTATTTCTACCTAACCTGAGACTTTGACGACCATGGCAGCAGTAATTTGTGGCTCTTTAGCCTTTGACAGCATCATGAATTTTGAAGGCAAGTTTGCCGACCAAATCCTTCCCGATCAACTGCACAACTTGAATGTGTCGTTTTTTGTACCCACATTACGCCGCGAATTTGGTGGCTGCGCAGGCAATATCGCCTACGCACTGAAACAGCTAGGCGGTACACCCTTGATCATGGCGACTGTCGGCAGTGATGGTGCAGATTACACCAATCGTATCACGGCATTGGGCATGAGCACCGAATTTGTGCGCGAAGTATCGGATACCTATACCGCACAAGCTATGATCATGACGGACACAAATAACAACCAAATCACCGCTTTTCACCCTGGCGCGATGATGCAAGCGCATGTAACCAAAGTAGTCGCTAGCTCCGACATCAAGATTGGTATCATCTCACCCGATGGTCGCGATGCTATGCTGGAGCACGCCGAGCAATTTAAAGCAGAAGGTATTCCTTTTGTCTTCGATCCAGGTCAGGGTTTACCGATGTTCGACGGCAAAGACTTGCTGCATTTCATCGATTTAGCGACTTGGGTCGCTGTGAATGATTACGAAGGCAAGATGTTGAGCGACAGAACGGGCCTGAGCAGCGCCGACATCTCCAAAAAAGTCAAAGGCTTGATCGTCACTTTAGGTGAACAAGGCTGCGAAGTGTGGGTTGATGGCATTAAAACCATAGTTGAGCCCGTCAAAGCCAGCAACGTAGTCGACCCTACAGGATGCGGCGATGCGTTTCGCGGTGCGCTGTTATTTGGCTTGGAAAAAGGTTGGCCATTGGCTCAATGCGCCAAACTTGGCAACCAATTAGGTGCGATTAAGATTGCGCAACGCGGCGGTCAAAATTATCAGTTAAATTTAAGCAAATTAGGTTTATAGCCAGCGTATTTATTGCTTTTATTGCTATTTTATTGACAGCAATTTTTGTATTTATAAGTAATAAAAAACCCGATGTCATACGACATCGGGTTGATAGTTAAAAGGCTCAAAGCTAGGCTTTAAACCGATTATCTTCTTTGCCTTAAGGCTTCTTGGCTGTAGGAAAAGGCCAAGCAGCTTGCGGGTTCAGAGTGGTCTGAGCCGCAGTGGCAGGGGCAGGCTTAGGCGCTGCTTTGGCAGCGGGTGTTTTCGCGGCTTTCTTGGCTGGCGCCTTTGCTTTTTTGGCAGCAGGCTTTTTAGCAGCAGCTTTCTTGGCAGGGGCTTTCTTAGCAGCAGCTTTTTTAGCAGGCGCTTTTTTAGCTACAGCTTTTTTCGCTGGTGCTTTTTTCGCTGGCGCTTTTTTAGCGACGACTTTTTTAGCCGGTGCTTTTTTGGCAACAGCTTTTTTCGCTGGTGCTTTTTTAGCAACGACTTTTTTAGCCGGTGCTTTTTTGGCAGCAGCTTTCTTCGCTGGTGCTTTTTTAGCTGCTACTTTTTTAGCAGGAGCTTTCTTCGCAGGGGCCTTTTTTGCGGCCGGTTTTTTCGCAGTTGCCATTATTTTCTCCTTGTTTACATGTCAAAGAGCACTTCGTGTTTGTATTTTTATACACAAAGCGATTCATATTGTTGCATCACACCTTCGTACGCTGCAGCAGTATGAACAGGGTAAGCACACAAGACAATTCAGCTCTTTGGCCGATTTCAATCTCGCATACAAATTTTTACTTCTACTTCAAATTTCTAATTTTATTTATCAAATTCAATCAATCCCAAGAAAGCGCTCCGCCAGATTGGTATTCAATCACGCGAGTTTCAAAGAAGTTACGTTCTTTCTTCAAGTCAATCATTTCGCTCATCCATGGGAACGGGTTTTCTTCGTTCGGGAAGAGCGTCTCTAAACCAATTTGGACGGCGCGGCGGTTCGCAATGTACCGCAAATAACCTTTAAACATAGAAGCATTCATGCCCAGCACGCCACGTGGCATGGTGTCTTCGGCATAGCGGTATTCCAGCTCAACGGCTTGCAAAAACAGAGCTTTGATTTCAGCTTTGAACTCAGGCGTCCACAAGCCTGGGTTTTCCAGCTTCAATTGGTTGATCAAATCAATACCAAAATTACAATGCATGGATTCATCACGCAAAATGTACTGGTACTGCTCGGCAGCACCTGTCATTTTGTTTTGACGACCTAAAGCCAAAATTTGTGTGAAACCGACGTAAAAGAACAAGCCTTCCATCAAGCAAGCAAACACAATCAACGACTTCAGCAAAGTTTGATCGGTTTCGTGCGTACCGGTCTTGAACAGCGGGTCGCTGATGGCATCGATGAACGGAATCAAAAACTGGTCTTTGTCCCGAATCGATTGAACTTCGT
The DNA here is from genome assembly GCA_031422495.1 of Polaromonas sp. Lineage (GTDB taxonomy): Bacteria > Pseudomonadota > Gammaproteobacteria > Burkholderiales > Burkholderiaceae_C > Aalborgiella. The sequence goes on from JANPLX010000098.1 coordinate 20,825, forward strand.
TATAAGCGTTGAAAATTTCAGCCTCATCCAACCCTAAAGACTCGGTGATGTATTGGTAAGCGTGGGTATGAATGGCTTCTTCAAACGCTTGACGCAGCAAAAACTGACGACATTCAGGCGCGGTGATGTGGCGGTAAGTGCCTAACACGATATTGTTAGCAGCCAACGAGTCGGCAGTCACAAAGAAACCCAGATTACGCTTCACCAAACGGCGCTCGTCTTCTGTTAAACCGTTTGGACTTTTCCACAAAGCAATATCGCGCGTCATGTTGACTTCTTGCGGCATCCAATGGTTAGCGCAAGTAGCTAGGTATTTTTCCCACGCCCATTTGTATTTGAATGGCACCAACTGATTAACGTCGGTTTGACCATTGATGATGCGCTTGTCTGCCGCATTGATGCGTTTGTGAACTGCGGGCACTGCTGCAGAATCCGAAACGGAAGCCGTGCTTGGTGAACCAGCTTGGCTATTTGTCTGGTTTATTGCTGGCGTTTGTGAAGGTATCACTAATTGTGGTGTGCCCGTTTGCGCTGGAATAGCGGCCGAAAAAAGAGGACGCTCATCCATGTGGTTTGTTGATAAACCACGGCTTTGTGTCGTCGGCAGTGAGGGCTTAACTTCGTCGTCCCAGGTCAGCATATTTGTTCCAATGTGTAGATTATGAAAGCTATAGAAAAAAAATGAAAGCGTTCATTCAATTTCTATAGCAATGTGTTGCGATTTTGCATCGGTGTTTTTTGAAAAATTTTCAACTCGTTTTTTATTTTCTAATTCAACGATGCAGTTTTTGTTTTTTTATTCGCTAGTTACTGACATGACTCGCATGTCGGATCATCAACGCCGCAAAATTTAATGTCAGTCGCAGGCATGCTACTCAATTGCATTTGTGCAGCTGCTGCAGCAGCATCTAATGCACTCATGCCTTTTGGTGCTGCGCCATCGCCACCAGAAGAAACGGCATTCATGCGACCATTCATCACAGTTGATTTCTCTGCGTGTGTGGCACCTACCGTGCGGAGGTAGTAAGTCGTTTTCAAACCGCGCAACCACGCCAGCTTGTAAGTGTCATCTAACTTTTTACCCGAGACACCTGCCATGTAGATATTCAGAGACTGCGCTTGGTCAATCCATTTCTGGCGACGCGCAGCAGCTTCTACGATCCATTGCGTTTCAACCTCAAACGCAGTGGAGTACAAAGCTTTGATGTCTTGCGGCACACGGTCAATCGGGCGCAGTGAGCCGTCATAGTGCTTCAAGTCAACCACCATCACGTCGTCCCACAAACCGAGGCGCTTGAGGTCATGCACCAAGCGGCCGTTGATCACGGTGAACTCGCCAGACAGATTAGATTTGACCGACAAGTTACCAAAACAAGGCTCGATACACGCATCCACGCCGATGATGTTGGAAATAGTCGCGGTAGGCGCTATCGCCACGCAATTCGAGTTACGCATGCCGTCTTTGGCAATCTTATTACGTAAAGCATCCCAATCCATGGTCGATGAACGATCAACTTCAACAAAACCACCGCGCTCTTCGGCAAGCATGTCTAAGGTATCAAGCGGCAAAATACCTTTGTCCCACAAAGAGCCTTTGTAGCTGGCGTATTTGCCTCGCTCTTTGGCCAAGTCACTGGAAGCCCAATAGGCATAGTAGCAAATGGCTTCCATGGATGTGTCGGCAAACTCCACTGCTGCTTGGCTGGCATAAGGAATACGCAGTTCGTACAGACAGTCTTGGAAAGCCATCAAACCCATGCCCACTGGGCGGTGCTTCAAGTTAGAATCACGCGCTTTTTTGACCGCGTAGTAGTTGATATCAATCACGTTGTCCAACATGCGCATGGCGGTTGTGATGGTTTTCTTCAGCTTGATGTGGTCAAGCTGGCCATCTTTCAAATGCTGCATCAAGTTCACGGACCCCAAATTGCACACCGCAGTTTCAGTGTCGCTGGTATTTAGCGTGATTTCAGTACACAAGTTGCTGGAGTGCACCACGCCAGCGTGTTGCTGCGGTGAGCGGATGTTGCAAGCGTCTTTGAACGTGATCCATGGGTGGCCAGTTTCAAACAGCATGGTCAGCATCTTGCGCCACATATCGGCTGCTTGCACAGTCTTGCAAGGGGAAATTTCACCGCGTGCCGCCTTGGCTTCATACGCCACGTAGGCTTTTTCGAAGTCGCGGCCAAATTTGTCATGCAAATCAGGCACATTGTTAGGCGAGAACAGGGTCCACTCGCCCTTTTCCATCACACGGCGCATGAACAAGTCAGGAATCCAGTTGGCGGTGTTCATGTCGTGCGTGCGGCGACGGTCGTCACCGGTGTTTTTACGCAACTCCAAGAACTCTTCCATGTCCAAATGCCATGTTTCCAAGTAGGTGCAAACCGCGCCTTTGCGTTTGCCACCTTGGTTCACGGCCACTGCCGTGTCGTTCACCACCTTCAGGAATGGCACCACGCCTTGAGACTCACCATTGGTGCCCTTAATGTGCGCACCCAAAGCACGCACACGGGTCCAGTCATTGCCCAAACCGCCGGCAAACTTGGACAGCAAGGCGTTTTCTTTGATCAACTCGTAAATGCCGTCCAAATCGTCAGGCACGGTCGACAAGTAGCATGAAGACAGCTGCGAACGGCGTGTGCCGCTGTTGAACAGCGTCGGCGTGCTGGACATGAAGTCAAACGACGACAACACTTCGTAGAACTCAATGGCTCGCGCTTCGCGGTCCGCCTCTTGCAGCGCCAAGCCCATAGCCACGCGCATGAAAAAGGCTTGCGGCAACTCAATACGGGTTTTGCGGACGTGCAAGAAATAACGGTCATACAAGGTTTGCAGACCCAAATAATCAAACTTCAAATCTTGCTCTGGCTTGAGGGCCGCACCCAAACGCACCAAGTCAAACTGCAACATTTGCTCATCAAGTAGTTCGTTCTCCACGCCCTTTTTGATGAATTTCGGGAAGTATTCTGCGTAGCGAACACCCATCTCTTCTTGCGCCACCTCACCACCCAACACTTCGCGGCGAATGGTGTGCAACAGCAAACGCGCCGTCACGTAGGTGTAATCAGGCTCGCTTTCAATCAACGTGCGGGTCGCCATGATGGAAGCCTTGTAGACCTCGTCAATCGGCACGCCGTCGTACAAGTTACGCAATGTTTCAGCCAAGATGGGCGCGGTTTGCACGTCTTTGCCCAAACCTGCGCAGGCGGATTCGATCAATCCGGTCAACTTTCGCATATCCAAAGCAACGCGTTGGCCGCCGTCTATCACATGCAATACGGGCGCTGGTGGCGCCTCTTCAGCCACGATTTTGGCGCGCTCTTGGGTGCGCTTTTCGCGGTACAACACATAAGCACGGGCGATTTCGTGGTGGCCACCGCGCATCAAGCCCAACTCAACTTGGTCTTGTACGTCTTCAATATGAAAGGTGCCGCCACCTGGGCGTGAGCGCATCAAACCGCGAATGACCGTTTGAGTGAGTGCGTCCACTGTATCGCGTACGCTGGCTGACGCCGCGCCTTGTGTGCCATGAACTGCCAAGAAGGCTTTCATCATGGCTACGGCAATTTTGCCCGGCTCGAAGGGCACGACACTGCCGTTGCGACGAATGATCTGGTAGTTAGCTAGCGATGTACTGGCATTGCCATCGACGCGATCAACCCCAAGCGCGGGACTGGTTTGTAAAAATGACTGTGGTGTGAAAGTGGTGCGCGTTGATTCTGCTGTCGGAGATGCTGATGCTTGCTGCATGGGTGATGATCCTCTTGTCATTGTGACTATTATTTTAATGATGAATATGCTTACGTGCTGTTAATTCGCTAAGGAATTACTAAGGAGTTAACAGCATTGACAAAAATTTTGAAACACTATATGTAGTGGTTGCTTACCATCTTACACACTACCTATAGCGTAAACTCAGCATTTCAGTTTACCTCAATTTTGACAAAAATGTGTCGTTTTAAGCATTGTTTTACAGACTTTTTGCTACTTTTTTAACGCTATTTATAACGCTATTTATTGATAGCAAGAAAGCGCTATTTCACAGTGCTCGGCGCAGGTGCAGCCAATCGAACTTTTCGCCTGGATCCGCTTTTCGACCTGGTGCGATGTGCTCATGTCCAGCTAAATGCGCAATGGGGTAGCTTTGTTGCAAAACAGCACACAAACTAGATAAGCTGTCGTACTGCGCCATTTCGAACGAACCCCCTTCCAAGCCCTCTAATTCAATGCCAACCGAGTAATCGTTGCAATTGTCTTTGCCTAAATAACTGGATTGCCCAGCATGCCAAGCACGGTCATCACAACTCACAAACTGCCACAATTCGCCGTTTCTGCGAATGTAAAAATGCGCCGAGACTTTGGTATCGCGTATTTGTTCGAAATACGGGTGCGCATCCCAATTCAAAGTGTTGCAAAAAAGCTGCTGCACCTCGTCACCGCCAAATTGACCCGGCGGTAAGCTGATGGAATGGATAACAATTAAATTTATCTGAGTATTCGCTGGCCTTGCGCCAAAGTTAGGCGATGCCTGATGACGTGCAAACTTGTACCAACCATTTTTAAACAGCGTTGTTGGCAAATCATTGGTTTGCTCAGAATGGTGCATATGATTTGCAACCGTTTCAGCTCGTTTTAGGGCCGAACTGCCTATGTTCAGTGCTACAAAACCACAATTGCTGTCTTAAATCAGCACTTGGCGCGGCCAAAGCTTCGATCTGTGGGAGATGAATGCCGCAATGTGCGCAAGCCACCATGGTTTTTTTTGCGTTTTGGCGCTCTGCTTCGCGCTCCAAGTTTTCTTTTTTGTCTTTGTTAATAGCAACGCGGTTACTGCGCCACACCCACACGCCGACAAAAACAACAAGTAAGACGATCAAATACTTCATGTCATGCGTCCAAGTACAACTTCCAAGACAAAACGTGAGCCCACATACGCCAGTAACAACAAGCCAGAGCCGATGTACAAAACACGTACCGCCGTGCGCCCACGCCAGCCAAATTGCGCTCTACCTATTAGTAACACCGCAAAAGCTAGCCACGACAGCACCGAAAAAATTGTTTTATGGTCCCACTTCCAAGCTTTACCAACACCGTAAAGCGATTCACTGAACAACCAGCCTGCCAATAAAGTCGCCGTCAACAACACAAAACCAGCGTTGACAAATCGAAAAGTTAATCGCTCCAGTGTTAGCAAAGGCAAACCGCTGGAAGTTGCAGACATCGCTCCGGGAGACAATCGCATTTGCTTTTCAGAGCGCATCATCAGCCATGCATGCGCAACAGCTGCCGCAAACAAGCCGTAGGACGCTAAGCCCAGCGCCCAATGCACCGGCAACCATTTGGATGCAGCGCTGTGCAAGGCTAGGCCAGGAAAAAATACCGCCAACAAAACAGCGATGGCACCAATACCCGCAAAGGCCCAAACGGCCTTGAGTTTTGGGTACATATGGCTTTCCACGGCATAAACTGTCAGCCCTAGCCAAGCTGTAACAGACAGCGCCGGCGCAAAACCGAAGCGGGGAATGTCGCCAAACAAGCTCCATAGCACCGCCAAGCCATGCAAACCCCAAGCGCACCAAAGCAACAAACGTGTCGCTGTCATACTTAAGCGGCTACTCATCAATGCTGGCGCTGCGTAAGCCACAGCAGCGCCCAAGCCTAGAAATAGACTCGTCAGGGAATAAGCTGCTGCATTCGCTAAAATCATACCTACAGTTTATACGACCTCAGCGTCAATTACCGAGCACTTCAATC
>JANPLX010000099.1:0-17964 GCA_031422495.1 Polaromonas sp.
CAGGCGGTCTAGCTCGGCTTGCTGTTTGGCGGGGCTGGGCACGCCCCACTGGCGCTTGAAGGCGACGATGCCGGTGATGAAGAAGGGGAAGGTGCCCATGATGCCGAAGATGACCAAGTTTTTGGGCAAGAGGGCTAGGCATAACAGGCTAAAAACGATGACGATGAGCAGGCTGATCCACCACGGGTTGCGCATGAGGATGGCAAACAGGGAGTTTTCGGCCATTTTGAATTTCATAGATGCTTTCTGAATATTTCTAAATTAGCCACGATTGTCCCATTAGAAACTTTCCGTTCGGATTGAGCTTGTCGAAATCTTCACATACCCTTCGACAAGCTCAGGGCGAACGGGCTGATGGATAAACTTAGAGCGGCAAATACACCACTTGCTGCATGATGCGCTGGGCGTTCTGGCAATGTTCACCGAACGCCCGCATAGACGTTGCGCCTTGGGTGGCATCGTAGCCAAATTGTCGCAGTTGTTTGACCAGTTGGGCAGGCTGCAGGGGCTCTGCGACCAATATGGGCAGCAACCAGTAGGCGTTTTTATGGGCTGAGCCGCCTGGGGTTTCTAAAACCACGTTTGGCAATAGCGTCTGCGTAGTTTTTAGCATGTGCTTGGCGGCAACTGGGCGCACGTTGGAATACTTCGCTGTATTTAGCCTACGCATCAACAGGCGCTGCTGGCGGGGGCTGGTGCGGAACTGGAGTTGCGGGGTGATGCGGCCAGCCTGAAAACCACGGGCAATGCTGCCGATGATGGCGTCGGCATCTTTACCGAGTGCGGACAGCGTACGCAGCAAAGCGGTGTAAATGAGCGGGGTAGAGGCGAGCTTGAGGGCTAAAAACTTCAAAGTTCGCAGACAAAACCATGTATCTGACTTGTGTGGCCAAGTATTGACGATGCGCGAAATCTGCGCAAGGTCAGACTTATTTTTGCCCACGATGATGCCGCCACCCAGCGCGGTGAAGCGTTTGATGGGGCCGAAAGAGAAGAGCGAGAAGTCTACGGCGGGGTCGCCTACATGAAATTCGCCCGAAAAGGCTTGGGCGCAGTCTTCCACCAGCAGCGCGCCATGCTTGCGGCACACGTCGCCATGCGCTTGCAGCGACGACACGCAGCCAAACAGCTGGGCTATGACGACGATTTTGGCACCGGTCTGCAGCAGCACGGCGTCTAAATCAACCGGATCGGGCAGCATGGTGGCGGGGTCAACGTCGACGAAATGCGGGGTAAGCTGGTGCTCTTGCGCGATGGCGACCATGGTTTCAATGTTGATGGCGCTGTAGATGATAGGCGCGGCTGTGGGCAAAGCGAGTGTTTGCAGCAAGGCGTGGAAGGCGCTGCGGGCGGAGAGGCAAACAAGGGGTTGCGGGAAAAGGGGCTGGGAGAAGAGTTTGATGCTGTTTGCGCCATCTGCTTGACCCGATGACTGGTTCAGCAGGGCGAAGACGGAGAACAGGTCGGTGTAGTTGATGTCTAAAAGGAGTCGGGGGCGCATGACCCCATTATTCTTTATTTTATTTGTAAGCTTTTTAGAGCAGATTTGAGGGAATTTGCACGGGCATGCTCAGCACCATCTGCGCCATGCCTTTGCCCAGCGGGTCGTTGCGCAGCGAGCTCATGCCGCCGCCGCCCAGGGCTTGTTCGCAGACGAAGTTGACGGCGTTTATGCCGGGCAAATCGAACCGCGTTACTTTGCCTTTGACGAGGTGCGCTAGCCAAGTGGCGACCGATTCCTCTGTGATGGACGCTTTGATGTAGGGCAGAAAGGCGGGCTGGCGGGCGATGATGCCGATGTTGGAGGTGTCGCCTTTGTCGCCGCTGCGGGCGAAGGCGAGTTGGATGAGGGGGACGGTGGTGGTTTTACCGTCTCCTTCTGATTCCCGTTCGGGTTGAGCCTGTCGAAATCCTTCTGAACTTTCTAACCCTTCGACAAGCTCAGGGCGAACGGGGGTGGGTTCGGCTGCAGCATTAGTGACATGCGCGGCAATATCAACCCATGTCCGCTCGCCGTCCATCACCACTGCGGGCTGCAAAGCCGTTTTATCCAGCAAAAAGGCGTATTGCCGGATCATCGGCGACGGACTGGGGCGACCGCCTGCGCCTGTGGTGCCGGGCGACCAGCTGGTGCCGGCGGGGGCGATTTCGCGGGCAAACAAAGCCAGCGTATCTTTGCTGCTGTGGGTGACGGTGAGGCGCAGCACGGCTTCACGGCTGGCTTGCACTTGCGCGTTTTTGTGAGGGCCGTAGCAGGATTCGGCACCTAAGATTTCGATGAGAGTGTCGCCATAGTCTTTCAACCCAGCGTCTGCCAGCAAACGGCGGGTGCGAGTGAGAATCGCCTCGCCGGTACGCTGCGCTTTGGCGACCGCCTCCAGCCCGACGATGGTGAGCTGGCCGCTGCAGCGAAAACCGTGAGCGTAGGTGGCGGAGACTTTGTAATGCGGTGTAGGCGCTTTGCCACGAGCGCCGCGCACGAAAACTTGGTGTTCGCCGACTTGCACCAATTGCACTTGGGTGAAATCACACACCACGTCTGGCAGGAGGTAGTTGGCGGGGTCGCCAATTTCATAGACCAACTGCTCGGCCACGGTGGCGAGGCTGACCAGACCGCCGGTGTGGGGTGGCTTTTCAACGACGAAACTGCCGTCGGCGCTGCACTGCAAGACGGGGTAGCCGATGTTGGCCCAATCGGGCACGGTTTGCCAGTCGGTGAATAGGCCACCGGTGGACTGACAGCCACATTCGATCAAATGGCCGGCGAGGCTGCCTTGGGCAAGCTTGTCCAAATCATCCTGATTTCCGGCAAAACTCCAATCAAACTCATGCATCAACACGCCCAGCGTGACGGCGCTGTCGACACAGCGTCCGGTGATGACGACGTGCGCACCCGTGTCCAGTGCCTGCTTGATGGGGGCTGCGCCCAGGTAGGCGTTGGCGCTGAGGAGGCGTTCGGGCAAGGGTTGGCCGGATTGCAGCTCTGTAATTCCTTGGCTTCGTAGCGCTGGGATCAACGGCAACACATCGTCGCCCTCCACTACTGCAATACGAATCGCCACGCCCTGCTCTGCCGCTATGGCGGCCAGCGCGGCGGCGCAGGCGTGGGGGTTCATGCCGCCGGCGTTGCTGACGATTTTGATGTTTTTCGCCACCACGTCTTTGAGGATGGCTTTCATGGTCACCGTGACGAAGTCAGTCGCGTAACCCAACTCAGGGTTTTTCAGGCGGGCGGCGGCGAGGACGGACATGGTGAGCTCGGCCAAATAGTCAAACACGACGTAATCGACCTTGCCCAGCTGCACCAGCTGCGGCGCGCCCACGCTGCTGTCGCCCCAGAAACCGGAAGCGCCACCGATACGGATAAAGGGTTTGTTCGCCATAGAAACTCCCAGTGAAAATAGATTTTCTGAATTTTACCAAGCAACCGCTTGCTAAAAATAATATTTTTTGTTATCGTCGTGTCACTATGAATGCCGTTTTGAATCTTAACCCTGCTGATGTAGCTACCAGACCCCGCGGCCGCCCCCGCAAAACGCTGGAAGAGCGCGAAGACGGCAACCGCAAAGGCGACTTGATTGCGGCTGCGGCCAAGCTGTTCAGACAAAAAGGCTTTGACGCGACGAGCACGCGGGACATTGCCGCGGCAGTGGGTATGCGCAGCGGCTCGCCCTTCTACCACTTCAAAAGCAAAGGTGATTTGCTCTACGCGGTGATGGCGGAGGGGATGCGGTCGGCGATTGAAAAGCAGCAAGTAACTCTGCAAAATACTCATATTTCACTATCAAATAAAGAGCAACCCAGGCAAGAAATACGCCGGCTGCAACATCATTTATTGCATGTTTTGATACTGAATCACTTCGAGGTTTTACTGAGTCCTGAAAGTGACTTCATTCCGGTGATGTTGTACGAGTGGCGCTCTCTCACACCGCTGCAGCAAAGCACGATGGCGACTTTACAGCGCGAGTATGAAGCGGTGTGGCTACCGGTTTTGGAGGCGCTGTTTGCGTCGGGGCAGTTGAAATGTCCGGTCAAACTGGCGCGGCTGCTGATATTTGGCGCTTTGAACTGGTCGGTGCAGTGGTTTGATGCCAGCAAAGGCGCGAGTTTGGATGAGTTGACGGATGGGGCGATGGCTTTGTTTATTAGAGATTGATTTTTTTAGGGTTAATTTGAATGACTTACACATCGGTTTTTAAAGAAAAGCTGTTTTCCGGCAAGGTGGTTTTGGTCACCGGCGGCGGCTCGGGCATTGGGCGCTGCACGGCGCATGAGCTGGCGGCGCTGGGGGCGCAGGTCGTGCTTTTGGGTCGCAACTTAGAGAAATTGCAGGCCGTGGACGCTGAAATCAAGAAGGATGGCTGCTTGGTGAGCTACCAAGTGTGTGACATTCGGCAAGAAGAGGTGGTGAAAGCGGCAATTGGCGACATCGTGAAACAGCACGGCCAGATCGACGGCTTGGTCAACAACGCGGGTGGCCAGTACATCACGCCACTGGAAAAAATCAGCGCCAAGGGCTGGGAAGCGGTGATCAACACCAACCTGACTGGTGGCTTTTTGGTGGCGCGGGAGTGCTATGTACAGTCCATGCAGGCGCGCGGTGGGGCGATTGTCAACATCGTGGCCGATATCTGGGGCTCGATGCCGGGCATGGCGCACAGCGGTGCGGCGCGGGCGGGTATGGTGAGCTTGACCGAGACGGCTGCCATGGAATGGGCGCAAGCGGGGGTGCGGGTCAACGCCGTGGCACCGGGCTACATCGCCTCCAGCGGGATGGACCATTACCCGCCAGAAGCCGGCGCGATGCTGCGCAAGATGGCGGAAACTGTGCCGCTGGGACGATTTGGGAATGAGGCGGAAACGTCGGCAGCGATTGTGTTTTTGCTCAGCCCTGCGGCAAGTTTTATCAGCGGCACGACCCTGCGCGTTGATGGCGCGAGGCCGCAAGTGCGTATGGGTTGGGGGGATGTCGCTGCGCCAGTGGAAGTACGAAACCGTGATGCGGTGAAGCCGTTTGATGGATTTCATTTGGCCACCATTCCCAAGGTGTTTCAGGTATGAGCGTCTTTCAATCTTCTTGGAATGCTCAAAGCGCAGTTGCACTAGCGCGCAGAGAAGCAATGCTGGTGCGGATTGCGGCGCTTCGGGCGCTGGAAGACAGAGCGGCACAGGCATCGGCAAAATCTAAACCCGTATTTGACAAACGTGGCCAGTTGCTGCCGCGCGAACGTGTCGCCCTGCTGCTGGATGCGGGCGCGCCCTACCTGCCGCTGTGTTCACTCGCAGGTTACATGCAGGACCACAAAGACCCCGAAAAATCTATACCCGGTGGTGGCATGGTAGCTGGCATTGGCTTTGTGAGCGGTACGCGCTGCATGGTGGTGGCGAGCGACTCGGGCATTGACGCTGGCGCGATTGGGCCGATGGGTTTGGATAAGATTTTGCGGGTGCAGGAGATTGCGCTGCAAAACAAGTTGCCCTTCATCCATTTGGTGGAAAGTGCAGGAGCCAACCTGACGCGCTACCGTGTCGAAGGCTTTGTGCACGGTGGGGCGCTGTTTCGGAATCTGGCACGGCTGTCTGCCGCCGGCATTCCGGTCATCACCGTGCAGCACGGCTCAGGAACGGCGGGTGGTGCGTACATGCCGGGCTTGAGCGACGTGGTGGTGATGGTTCGCAAGCGCTCGCGGGCGTTTCTGGCCGGGCCACCGCTATTGAAGGCCGCGACGGGTGAAATCGCCACCGAAGAAGAGCTAGGTGGCGCGGAGATGCATACCAGTGTATCTGGGCTAGGTGAATACCTGGCGGAAGACGACAGACATGCACTGGGACTGGCAAAAGAGGTGGTAGCCAGCATGAAATATACTAATATTGCTATTAAAAACATAGTAAAAATGCCAGTTTTGAGTGGTGATGACTTGCTCGGCTTGATGTCTGACGATCTGCGCCAACCCGTGGATATGCGCGAAGTGATTGCGCGGCTGGTGGATGGCTCGGATTTTCTGGAATTCAAACCGTTGTACGGCGCGGCGACTGTGTGCGCGCAGGGCGTGATTGACGGGCATGCTGTGGGTTTCATCACCAACAACGGGCCGATTGACGTGGCCGGAGCCAATAAAGCAACGCATTTCATCCAACGCTGCTGCCAGCTGGGCCACCCCATCATCCACTTGCAAAACACCACCGGCTACATGGTGGGCGTTGAAAGTGAACAGGGCGGGATGATCAAGCACGGCTCAAAGATGATTCAGGCGGTGTCGAATGCGGATGTGCCGCAAATCACCATCCAGTGCGGTGCGTCGTTTGGCGCAGGCAATTACGGCATGTGCGGTCGTGGCTATGCGCCGCGATTTTTGTTCAGCTGGCCGAATGCCAAAACTGCCGTGATGGGCGGTGAACAAGCGGCTAAAACCATGCAGATCGTCGCCGAAGCGGGTTTGGCACGCAAAGGCATCTCACCAGACCCAGCCGACATGCAGGCGCAGTTTGACAAAATCGTGACGCTGTTCAACTCGCAGGCCGATGCGTTTTACACCTCGGGCCTGCTGCTGGACGATGGCGTGATCGACCCACGCGACACCCGCGCCGTGCTGGCGCAGTGCCTGGCCATGTGCGCGGAAGCCGATGCCAAGCAGCTGCGGCCCATGCAGTTTGGCGTGGCGCGGATGTGAACCGCTCATTGATCTTATTTAGCAATTTTCAACCCTTCATTGAAAGCACCCCATGAACTACACCCACGAACACCTTGAAATCCAGAAAACACTGAAACGCCTGATCGATGAAGAAATCAACCCGCATGTCGACGAGTGGGAAGAGGCGGAAATTTTCCCAGCGCACGAGGTGTTCAAAAAGCTGGGCAATTTGGGGCTGCTGGGGCTGACCAAACCTGAAGAGTACGGCGGCATGGGGCTAGATTACACCTATGCGCTGGCGATGGCGGAAACGCTAGGACACATCCACTGTGGTGGTATTCCGATGGCGATTGGCGTACAGACCGATATGTGCTCCCCGGCTCTCGCGCGCTTTGGCAGCGATGCGTTAAAACGCGAGTTTTTGGCACCTGCCATAGCGGGCGACATGGTGGGCTGCATTGGTGTGAGCGAGCCGGGTGCGGGCAGCGATGTTGCGTCCATCAAAAGCCATGCGCGCAAGGATGGGGACGATTACGTCATCACTGGGCAAAAAATGTGGATCACCAACAGCTTGCAGGCCGACTGGATGTGTATGCTGGTGAACACGGGTGACAGTGCCACCGGGAATCAGCACAAAAACAAAAGCTTGGTCATGGTGCCCATGCGTGATGGACCAAACGGCAAGCTCACCAAGGGTATTGAGGTGGCGAAGAAGATTCGCAAGATCGGTATGCATTCCAGCGACACTGGTTTGATTTATTTTGACGAGGTACGTGTGCCGCAGCGCAACCTGATCGGGCAGGAAGGCGCGGGCTTTATGTACCAGATGATGCAGTTCCAGGAAGAGAGGTTGTGGGCGGCGGCCAGTGGTTTGCAAAGCCTGACCAATTGCATTGACTGGACAGTGGAATGGGCACAAGAGCGCAAACTGTTTGGCGCAACGCTGGCGGACCAGCAATGGGTGCAATTCAAGCTGGCTGAGATGAAAACCGAGGTGGAAAGCCTGCGCGCCCTGACCTACCGCGCCTGCGAGCTGTATGTGCAGGGGCAGGATGTCACGGAGCTAGCGTCCATGGCCAAGCTCAAGGCCGGGCGCTTGAACCGCATCGTGCCCGACGGCTGCTTGCAATTTTGGGGTGGCATGGGTTACACGCTGGAAAACAAAGTCTCACGCATGTTCCGCGATGGACGGCTGGGCTCGATTGGCGGTGGTGCGGATGAGGTGATGCTGGGCATTTTGGCCAAGATCATGGGGATAGCGAAGAAGCCACCCAAGCAAGCATAAAAAATCCATCATCACATGCCTGTCATTAAAAAACTGCTCATCGCCAACCGTGGCGAAATTGCGCGACGCATTATCCGCACTGCGCACGGTATGGGAATAGAAACGGTCGCGACGTATTCGGATGCGGATGCACAAGCCTTGCATGTGCGCGAGGCAACACAAGCTGTGGCTCTGGGGGGTAACACTTCGGCTGAGTCGTACTTATGCATCGATAAACTCATCGCTGCTGCCCGAACTGCGGGCGCCGATGCGGTACACCCCGGCTACGGTTTTTTAAGCGAAAACGCCAACTTTGCACAGGCGGTGGTGGATGCTGGCTTGAGCTGGGTGGGGCCGCCCGCCGCTGCGATTCAGGCACTGGGCAACAAGTCTCGCGCCAAAGAACTGGCCTTGTCACGCGGTGTGCCCTGCTTACCGGGCTACAACGGCAGCACTGATGCGGATGGGCAATCAGATGAACGATTCGCACGGGAGGCGCAGCGCATCGGCTACCCGCTGATGGTCAAAGCCACGGCGGGCGGTGGGGGGCGGGGCATGCGGCTGGTTCTGGAAGAATCAACCCTGATGGCGGCTTTGCACAGTGCGCGCTCAGAAGCCTTGTCTGCCTTTGGCAGTGCGGAGTTGTTGATCGAACGGGCGCTCTTGCAGCCACGCCACGTGGAGATACAAATCTTTGCCGACCAGCACGGCCACTGTATCCACTTGGGTGAGCGAGATTGCTCAGTGCAGCGACGACACCAGAAAATCATCGAAGAGACACCCAGTCCGGCTGTAGATGCTTCGTTCCGCGAGCGCATGGGACGCTGCGCGGTGGAGCTGGCGCTGGCAGCGGGTTATGTAGGTGCGGGGACGGTTGAATTTTTGTTAGAGGCGAGTGACTTGAGTGCCGCTGGGCCGCCCCAAGGCGCGAAGGCCCCCTCGGGGGGCAGCGCAGCACACGCAGTGGCAAGCGTGGGGGCTAGCTTCTATTTGATGGAGATGAACACCCGGCTGCAAGTGGAGCACCCGGTGACGGAGGCGGTGACGGGTTTAGACTTGGTGGAATGGCAACTGCGTGTAGCACAAGGCGAGCCCTTGCCGCTGACGCAAGAGCAAGTCACCTTCACTGGCCACGCCATCGAAGTGCGGCTGTGTGCTGAAGATGCACAGTACACCCCGCACTCGGGCACCGTGATGCATTTTGCAGAACCACCTGCCAACACACGGTTTGACCACGCCATCTACAGCGGCATGACGGTTGCGCCGTATTACGACTCCATGCTGGGCAAGTTGATTGCACATGCGACTACGCGCCAGCAAGCGATTGAACAGTTAAGCAATGCTTTGGTTCAAACGCAGCTGCTGGGACTGCCGAGCAACCGGTCATTTTTGAAAACCATTTTGCAAGACAAGGAATTCCAGGCGGGGCAGGCGCGTATTCCTTATCTGGTGCACAAGGCGGATAGCTTGCGTCAACAATTGCAAGCGGATGAACAAGGCGCTTTTTTGTATGCGGCTGTGGCGATGTATTTTGCGGAACAAACGCATCCCTCTGAACAACTCGCCTGTCCTTTTGCGAAATCATTGCGGCTACTGCATCGGGACACGCCAAATACATTGAACCTGCAAGAGTTGGGTGGTGGCAAGGTCAAACTTTCCTACAACGGCGTTGAAAATATCGCCAACCACCAAGCCGGCATCCATGACCAAAAATTTGTCACCATCGATTGTCAACAACAACGCGTCTGTGCCATCCAATTGGCAGACCAACGTTGGCACGTGCAAGTAGGTGGTGTTGACTTGTGGGTGGAGAACCGCACATTGGCCGCCCCCTCAACCAGCACGGGTGCATCAGGATCTACCGAGTTACGTGCCAAGTTCAACGGCAAGGTGATTGCGATTCAAGCCGAAATAGGCACGACGGTGAAGCGCGGCGACACGCTCCTGGTGATTGAATCCATGAAGCTGGAACATGCGATCGCGGCCACACAAGATGGTGTTGTGGCAAGCATTGACGTTGCGCTTGGGCAGCAAGCGACAACGGGTCAACTTCTGGTGAGGTTAAGCGCATGAACTCAACGACTAACATTAACGAAGCAGAACAACAGGAAACACTGACGGCGTTGACAGACGCCTTGACGCGATTTTCGAAGCGCGAGATCGAGCCCAATATTCATACATGGGATGAAGCGGGCGAGTTTCCTCGCAGTCTTTATCTGAAAGCAGCTGAGTTGGGCTTGCTGGGTATGGGCTACCCGGAGCATCTGGGAGGCTCATCAGCCAGCTGGCGCATGCGCAACACCTTGTCGCAACAGCTCAGCCGCTTGGGGGGCAGTGGCGGTTTACTGGCTAGCTTGTTCAGCCACAACATTGGCCTGCCACCCGTGTTGCGTTATGGCTCACAGGCCTTGCAGCAGCAGGTGATTCCGCCCGTGTTACGGGGTGAAAAAATTGCTGCGCTCGCGATTACAGAGCCCAGTGGTGGGTCTGATGTGGCAGCCTTGCGATGTACGGCCACGCGAGATGGGGCAGACTATCTCATCAATGGAGAGAAAGTGTTCATCACCTCGGGAATGCGTGCGGACTACCTCACCGTCGCAGTACGCACGGGCGAAGCTGGCAGCAAAGGCTCAGCCGGTGTTTCCATGATTTTGGTTGATGCGAACACGGCAGGAATATCCAGAACCAAACTCGAAAAAATGGGTTGGTGGTGTTCTGATACAGCGCATATCCGGTTTGACAATGTGCGTATTCCAGCCGTAAACCTATTGGGTGAAGAAGGCGCTGGCTTCAAGATCATTATGACCAACTTCAATGGAGAACGTCTTGCGATGTCAGCCATGGCTTTAGGCTTTGCACAGGCCTGTTTTGACGAGGCGCTGGACTGGGCGCGTCAACGCAAGACTTTTGGCAATACCTTGATGGAGCACCAGGTAATTCGCCATAAGCTCGTTGATATGCAAATGCGTATATCGTCCACCCAAGCTTGGCTGGATGCTGTAACGGCGCGTGCCGATGAAGGCGATGCCGGTTCCGAATGGGTGGCGCAGGTCTGCATGCTGAAAAACCATGCCACACAGACCATGCAGTTCTGCGCCGATCAAGCCGTGCAAATTTTGGGTGCTATGGGCTTCATGCGCGGCACTAAGAGCGAACGCATTTACCGCGAGGTCAAGGTCATGATGATTGGCGGCGGTTCGGAAGAAATTTTGAAAGAGTTGGCTGCGCGTCAGCTTGGTCTGTGACACTATCAAATATGCCCCATCAAAAAACAAACAAGCCCTCACCCACATTAACTGCAATTGATCCGATTGAATTTGAAGCCGAATTCGTCACTAATCTGAAAAGAATATTTGAAGAAAGCATCGTTTTCAACCAAGTGCTCGGCTTGAAGATCACAGATTTGCTGCCCGAATCCGTCCACGGTCGTATAGAAATGCGGCACGAACTCATTGGCCATTACAGCTACAAGCGCGTGCATGGTGGTGTGATCAGTGCGGCGCTGGATGCGATGGGTGGCTTGGCGGTGATGGCGGCCATAGGCGCAAGGCACATGGATGAACCGGTGGCAGCGCGGCTGCATCGGTTTGGGAAACTGGGGACGATTGACCTGCGGATTGATTACCTGCGCCCCGCCATCGGAGAATTCTTCACCATGAAAGCCGAGGTATTGCGCCTTGGCTCAAGGGTGGCCTCTACCCGCATGGAGTTTCACGGGCCAGACGGCAAATTGCTTGCCGCTGGCTCGGGTGCTTACATAGTGTCGTGAATAATGCCTTGCCTACTTAAAGTACTCAGAAACTGGCTTCCACTTACCGTCTGTGATTTGTGACAAACGAGACGCATCGCTACCCAAACGCTTGGTTGGGCTGAATGTTGCTTCTGCACTGCCAAAAATATCTGGTGGAATCTTCATCGTATCCATCGCTTTGATGAACGATTCGGTAGACAAGTTGGCGCCGGCTTTGCCAGCAGCGACAGCAAATGTATCGACAATGTTGTAGCCGTAAACAGAGAACACTGTTGGATCTTCGTTGAACTTGGTTTTGTATTTTTTCGCCCAGAAGCTGATGGCTGGTGATACGTCGTCGGTGTACGGATTTTGTACGGTACTTGTGGCGTACAAACCATTCATGGCAGGGCCGCCAAGTTTGTGAATCAAGTCAGTATAGGCAGCGCTAGAGCCTAAGAAAATCGGGTTGTAACCCAACTTGCGCGCCGTGCCGATAGCACCAATGGTTTCACGAATGATGGTGCCCAGTACGATCATGTCGCATCCGCTGGCTTGCATTTTAGAGACTTGCGATGAAAAGTCTGTCGCACCGCGTTTGTAGGACGTCTTCTCAATGAAATCCATACCCATGGTTTTCAAACCAGCTTCCGCACCGCGCAAGACTTCCAAACCAAACTCATCGTCTTGGTACATGGTGCAGACTTTTTTAGCGCCTTTTTCTTTAGCGACTTTAGGTACTGCATTGCGCATTTGGTCAAAATAGGTCGCAGCAAAAGAGTACTTCAACTTGTGAAAAGGCTCATACATTTCACGTGCTGCAGTGATTGGGAAGAAGTTAATCACGTTTTTCTCAAACTGCACCGGCATGGCTGCCAAGTTTTGAGCGGTGCCGAGATGACCCAGCATCATGAAAATTTTGTCTTGATTGACCAATTTTTGAGCGGCCAACACGGCTTTTTTCGGGTCGTAGGCCGAGTCTTCAACAATGATTTTGAGTTTGCGACCATTGATACCGCCTTGCTCATTGATCTCGTCGACACGCAGCAGCATGCCTAATCGCGCTTGCTTGCCGAAACCAGCGATAGGGCCGGACAAGTCTTGAATCGAACCCAAGGTGATTTCTGTTTTACTCACGCCTTGCTGGGCGAATGTTAGGGTGGAACTTACAGCGAGTGCAGTTAGTAGTCCTAGTTTTTTAAATGTCATTTACTGTCTCCTTAAATAAAAATTTATACAAATTTGACTCAACCTTTTTGACTCAACCTTTGTACATCACCTCTATCTGAGGTGTGTATTTTTTCTCAACCAGCTTGCGTTTGAGCTTCATCGTTGGCGTCAGTTCCTCGTCTTCTGCAGTTAACTGCGTCTCCAAAAGAAAGAACTTTTTAATCTGCTCTACGCGCGCAAACTTTTTGTTAACTTGGTCAATTTCCGATTGGATCAATTGTTGCACTTCTGCAGCGCGCGTCAAGCTAGCGTAATTACTGAAAGGGACATCCCTATCTTGCGCAAACTTTTCGACGTTTTCTTGATCAATCATGATGATGACTGTCAAATAAGGTCGTTTATCGCCAATGACGACGGCGTCAGTGATGTAAGGCGAGAATTTCAAATCATTCTCTAACTCACTTGGGGTGACGTTTTTACCGCCAGCAGTGATGATGATGTCTTTCATGCGGTCGGTGATTCTCAAATAACCGTCATCGTCCATCACACCCACATCGCCCGTGTGCAACCACCCTTCTGGCGAGATGGCTTCTGCCGTTTTTTCGGGCAAATTCAAGTAACCCATGAACACATTTTCGCCACGCACCAAGATTTCACCTGTAGCAGAGTCAAGTCTGACTTCGTTGTACGAGGCTGCTGGCCCGATCGAACCTGGCTTCATTTTGGTCAAGGGCACACCCGTTGAAGCGCCGCAAGTTTCTGTCATGCCCCACACTTCTAGCATGGGAACGCCCAAGGCTAAGTACCACTTCACCAAGTCTGGAGAAATCGGGGCAGCACCTGTTACCAAAAACCGTGCGCGGTGAATACCAATCATTTTGCGAACATTGTTCAAGGCCAACCACTGCGCGATTTGAAATTTCAACTTCAAAAACCCGCTCACGGGCTTGTCCGCCAAAACATTATCAGCAATCTCTGTCCCGACGCCAATGCCCCATGCGTAAGCCACTTGCTGTACTTTACCGGCTTCTTTGAGTGCAATCATCACGCCAGAATAAAACTTCTCCCACACGCGCGGCACAGCTGTAAAAACCGTGGGGGCAATTTCACGCACGTTTTCTGGGATGGTTTCTGGGTTTTCAACAAAGTTGAGTTTTGCGCCTGTGTAAAGGGCATGGTATTCGCCACCCACACGCTCCGCAATGTGACACAAAGGCAGGAAACACATGCGTTCGTCGGCATCGGTCTGAGAAATCAGGGTGTTGTAACCGCGCACCGTGAACACCAAACCGTGGTGGCTGTGCATCGCACCTTTGGGCTTGCCGGTGGTGCCTGAGGTATAGACAAGAATCGCCAAGTCTTTCGGTTGAATGGTTGCGACACGCTGCTTCAACTCCAGCGGATTCTTTGCCAAATAATCACGCCCAAGCGCACGTAAACCATCTAGGCTGATGATGCCTTCGTCTGCCATAGAGCTCAGACCTTCCATGTCAAAAACCACAATCTTGCGCAGCAAAGGCAACCGTGTGCGTACCTCTAAGGCTTTGTCTAATTGCTCATCGTCTTCAACAAAAAGAATGGTGGTTCTAGAATCTTCACACAAATATTGCACTTGGCTTGATGCATCTGTGGGGTAGATGCCGTTGGCAACGCCTGACGCAGACAGAACCGCCAAATCGACCCAAACCCATTCGATGACCGTGTTTGCCAAGATAGAAGCGCACTCACCTTTGGCAAAGCCCAAGGACATCAGACCTCCTGCAATCTCGCTGACGGCAGCGGCTGTTTGCTGCCAAGTCCAGCTGCGCCAGATGCCCAAATGCTTTTGTCGCATCCAGGTGTTTGGGCCACGCTTTTCCACAGCGTTCCAAAACATGGCGGGCACCGTATCGCCCGGCATCATGATGTCGCTGTTGGCTTTGATACTGCCAAGGTCCCAGAGCTTAGCCATGCATCATCTCCACGTCTTTTTCTTTTTCCAACGGCGCTCACTGCGCATACCGTCTTCTTTCATACCCAAATAGAACTCTTTGATGTCGTCTTTTTCACGCAAATTAGCACACGTGTCTTCCATCACAATGCGGCCGTTTTCCAACACGTAGCCGTAGTCAGACGCATTAAGTGCCATGTTGGCGTTTTGTTCGACCAGCAAAATCGTCGTGCCACGTTCGCGGTTGATACGTACGACGATTTCAAAAATCTCTTTTGTTAATTTAGGACTGAGACCTAAGCTCGGCTCATCCAGTAGCATCAAGGCAGGATTAGCCATTAATGCACGTGAGATAGACAACATTTGCTGCTGCCCGCCCGACAACAAGCCCGCATCTTGCGTGGCACGCTCTTTCAATATCGGGAAATAACCAAACACCGCTTCAATGTCTTTGGCCACACCATCGGCGTCTTTGCGCGTGTATGCACCCATCAGCAAGTTGTCGCGTACGCTGAGCAGTGGAAACACCTCGCGCCCTTCAGGCACATGGCTCAATCCTTGTTGCACAATAAATGCTGGGTCTCTTGCTGTGATGTCTTGGCCTTTGAATTCAATCGAGCCTTTACGCGGATCAATGATGCCTGAAATGGTTTTCAGAATCGTCGTTTTGCCTGCCCCATTTGAGCCTAAAACCGTTCCGATTTCACCTTTTTTGACCTGCAAGCTGACGCCACGAATCGCCTTGATCGGACCGTAAGCACTTTCTACGTTGAGCAGCTTGAGCATCGGCTGCTCGGCAGTCATAGTGGACGGTTCAGCAAGTTCGCTCATGCCGCCCTCCGTAATGCGGACACATCATCAATCGAACCCAAATACGCTTCAATCACACCCGGGTCATTTTGCACCTCACGCGGCGTGCCCATGGCCAATACTGCGCCTTGGTTCATGGCCACCACACGGTCTGACACTTTTGACACCAAGCTCATGTCGTGCTCCACCATCAGCACGGTGATACCTAATTCGTTTTTGATATCTTGAATCCAAAACGCCATGTCGTCGGTTTCTTCAACGTTTAAGCCCGAAGACGGCTCATCGAGCAACAATAATTTAGGCTCCGTGCACAAAGCGCGACCCATTTCAACCACTTTGCGAACGCCGTACGGCAAACCTGCAACGAGCGAATCACGGTGGTGCTGTAAATCTAAGAAATCAATGATTTTTTCAGCCTTTTCACGCGCATCGATTTCAGCTTTCATCGTGTTTGACGTGAAGAATACCTCGCTCCAAAAGCCCGTTTTTCTGTGTGTATGTCCGCCAATCAACAAGTTGTGCAAGACGGTGGCGTGTTCAAACAACTCGATGTTTTGAAAAGTACGCGCAATGCCTAGTGCGGCTATGTTGTGTGGCGCTTGGTCGGTCAGTTTCTTGCCAAGATAGGTGATGTCACCACTGGTCGGTGTATAGATGCGGCTGATCAGGTTAAACACCGTGGTTTTGCCTGCGCCATTGGGACCGATTAACGTGAAGACTTCCCCTTGTTTAACGTCAAAGCTCACATCATTAACCGCCAATACGCCGCCGAAACGCACGCTCAGGTTTTTGGCGGATAGTAAATAATCGTTCATAGCAGGCGCTGTCATTTCAGTCGGTCCGATTTTTGGAATGATTTTTGCCGCTTGAACATACCTTTGCGGTAGAACGGGAAGGTTTGTAGGTAAGTCCTGACTTTCAACCAGCGCCCATACAAGCCCAGCGGCTCAAACATCACAAACGCAATCAACACTGCGCCATACACCACGGACTGCAGACCAGGTGCCTGGCCGATGAAAGCTGGCAGATAGTCTTTGCTGAGTGAGATCAACTGCGGCATGGCAATCAAGAAAATAGCCCCTAAAAATGCACCATGCACTGAGCCCAAGCCGCCAATCACCACCAATAACAACAAGTCAATGGACTGGATGATATTGAACTGGTCGGGAGAAATAAACTGCAGCTTATGCGCATACAAAGCACCAGCAATTCCTGCCAAGGCGGCAGAGATTGAGAAAGACATGGTTTTGTAGCGCGCCAAATGGATGCCCATGCTTTGCGCCGAGATTTCAGAATCTCGAATCGCCACAAATGCGCGACCTGTGCTGGAACGCAACAAGTTCAAGATACCTAAGGTCACGACGACTGTGATGAACAAACACAGCAAGTAAAAATCGACCCCGGAACCCAGCTTCCAGCCAAAAATATCAGGCGCTTTGATGTGGATGCCTGAATTGCCGCCAGTCACAGATTCCCAGCGCGCAAACACTTCCTCGACGATGAAACCAAAAGAGATGGTGGCAATGCCTAGATAGATGCCCTTGAGCCGCAGCGCCGGCATACCCACAACCACCCCGACAGCAGCGGACAAAGCCGCCGCCAGCGCCAGTGCGATGGGAAATGGCACCCCCATGTTGGTAAACACCGCTTGCGTGTACGCGCCCACCCCCAAAAAGGCAGCATGACCCAGTGAGAACTGCCCAGTAAAACCCGCCAGCAACATCAGCCCCAGCCCAGCGATGGCATAAATCAAAATAAATGTTAGCTGCGCTAGCCAATATTCCGCAATGATCCAAGGCGCTGCGATCAGCAGCAGAACCAGTAAACCATACCAAAAGACGTGCCCGCCGTGCTTAGCCAGCTTGATGTCTTGCGCGTAATCGGTTTTGAAGATGAAGCGCATGGTTAGACTTTCTTCCGCAATTTTTCACCAAACAAACCGTTGGGCTTGACCATCAACATGATCAGAACCACCACGTAAGCGGCAATGTCTTTGAAGCCATCTGGCAAATAGAAGCCTGAAAGTGACTCCACAATGCCAATAATCAGGCCACCCACAATTGCGCCGGGTAAGCTGCCAAAACCGCCGACCACCGCTGCGGGGAAAGCCTTCAAACCGATGAAACCCATATTCGCATGCACAAACGTAATGGGTGCAAGCAGCAAACCAGCTATGGCTGCCACCGCTGCTGCTAAGCCCCACACCAGCCCGTTGATACGCTTGACCGGAATCCCCATGTAATACGCCGCGAGCTGATTTTGCGACGATGCCTGCATCGCAATACCGATTTTGCTGTACTTAAACACTGTAAAAAGAATGCCGCACAATAACGCTGTGGCAACGATGACGACCATTTGCTCCACATTCAGCACCAAGCCGCCGACTTTCCAAATTTGGTCTTTGTAGGGCACAGGCAAGGTGTGGGTT
>JANPLX010000100.1:0-65182 GCA_031422495.1 Polaromonas sp.
ATGTCGTTGTTCTTGATCACGGTGAGCGTGCCACGCAACATGGTTTCGACAACATCCGCTTGGTGTAGAGCCTCTCGTGCAGCGCATGAAATAGCCAACGACGGGGTTGATAAAGCTGAGGGATCTAAATGCCGAGGACGAGACATGGCTTTGTCTATATTCGGCGGGAGCAGCTTTTCTATCCTTCTAGACATCACGCCCGTAAAGCCAATGAATACCAGCGCCACTACGGTGTTGAAAACCAAGTGAAAAACAACCACTTGCGTCGCTGCGCCGGTGATGATGCCACTGCTGTATTTCAGCCAAACGCCAATAAATGGTGCAGCAAACAAAATACCTAAAGCTTTGAAAAACAAATTGCCCAAAGGCACTTGGCGTATCGTCACGGCAGAGTTGATGGTCGTCAGCACAGCTAATAACCCACTGCCTAAATTGGCACCCAGTACCAGACCGAGTGCGACGTCCATAGGGATAACTTGCGAAGCTGCAAGCGTAGCGACTAACAAGACAGTCGCTAAACTTGAGTAAGCTAAACAGGCGATTACGGCACCTACAAGTATTTCAAGAAGTAAATCACTGCTAAGTGATTTCAAAGCCAGTTGCACAACTTCTGATTGCGTTAACACGCGAGTTGATGCACTGATTAAACTCAGAGCTAATAGCATCAAGCCCAGCCCAATCAATATCCGACCCACACGTCCAACAGTGGTGTTTTGTCTAGCAATAAACAACAAAACACCTATGAAAATGAGTAGCGGTGATAACCAGCTCAAATCAAAGTGGAATACCACCGCCATCAAACTAGTGCCTACATCTGCACCCAGCATCACGGCAAGTGCTGCAGTTAGTGTCACCAAACCTTGTCCCACAAACGCAGACACAATGAGTGCAGTCGCCGTGCTGGACTGCACCACAGCGGTTACGCCCAAACCAGCCAATGCTGCAGTAGCTCGGTTACCCGTTGCCTGAGACAAGATTTGCCTAAGATTTGCACCAAACACGCGCAAGATGCCTGTTCGCACAAGTTGTGTTCCCCATACCAACAGCGCGATTGCAGCTAATAAATTTAATAATTGTTTCATCTAACTCCAAACCTAGTCATCATCATAACGGGTCGCTGAAGTGACGACATATTGAAAAATATTAAGTTTTTGTGATGGATCTAGACTTTATTGCGTTTATGCTGTTATGAACAAAAAGCACTATGGAGACGATATGCTGACAAAAAATAAATTTTGGCCGAAACGCGTACCACGCAGTATCACGCCGCCGCAAACACCGTTGTGGGACAACTTGGCGATCAGCGCCAAGCGCTACCCAGACAAAGCTGCCTTGGTGTTTTTTGGTAGCGTGTTGACTTATGCTGAATTGATGCAAAAAGCAGAGCGACTAGCTGCTTATTTATCTCAGCTAGGTGTAAAAAAAGGCGACAGAGTTGTGCTGAACATGCAAAATTGCCCGCAGCTCATCATTGCACATTGGGCGATATTGCGGGCCAATGCTGTGGTCGTCCCTGTGAACCCGATGAACCGCGCTGAAGAATTAAAGCATTACGTTACTGACCCTGATGCCAAAGTCGCCATCACCACGGGAGATTTGGCAGCTGAGTTGGTGCTGGCTAACGATGCATTAGAGCCGAGCTTGCGCTTGAATCACCTCATTGTGACTCAATTTACGGATGCATTCGACGCACAAGTCGAAGGCGAAGACGCACCGCCTACGGCTTGGCGCGATTGGTTATTGACCAAGCATGCATTGCCTCGATTACAGGGTGATGTGGCACATGCTTGGCTGGACGCTATAGCTTGTCAAGACAACCCTCCAGAGCTGACCGTCAAACCTGCTGACCTTGCCATCTTACCCTACACCAGCGGCACGACGGGGCTGCCCAAAGGCTGCATGCATACACAAGCCAGCATCATGCACAACGCCGTTGCTAGCAATTTATGGGGCAACGGTTCGGCAGAAACCGTGGGCTTGGTCGTTGTGCCGATGTTTCATATCACGGGCATGGTCAGCGTGATGCACGGCAGCATTTACAGCGGCGCGACCATGGTGCTGATGCCGCGATGGGACAGAGATCTAGCTGGTCGTTTGATTTCGCGCTACCAAGTGACGCATTGGACAAACATCCCCACGATGGTGATTGATTTGATGGGCAGCCCAAATTTCGAGAAATTTGATTTGACCAGCTTGGTCACCATTGGTGGGGGGGGCGCTGCCATGCCGCAAGCAGTGGCGCAGCGCTTGTTTGACCAATTTGGTTTGCGCTATGTAGAAGGTTATGGTTTGACGGAAACAGCTGCACCTTCCCACAGCAACCCACCTGATGCGCCAAAACAGCAGTGCTTAGGCATCCCGTTCATGGGCGTTGATGCACGCGTGATTGACCCAGAAACCTTGGCTGAAATGCCACAGGGCGAAGCTGGAGAAATCATCATGAATGGACCACAAATATTCTCTGGCTACTGGAAACGACCAGATGCAACAAAGTTGGCTTTCATCGAGAGAGACGGCAAAAGTTTTTTCCGCTCGGGTGATTTGGGTCGTATCGACGAAGATGGCTACTTCTTTATCACCGATAGGCTCAAACGCATGATCAACGCCAGCGGCTTCAAAGTTTGGCCGGCAGAGGTAGAAGCTTTAATGTTCCGCCACCCTGCCATTCAAGAGGCTTGCATCATCAGCACGCAAGATACCTATCGCGGTGAATCCGTCAAGGCAGTCGTCGTTTTACGTGGTACACATAAGACAACGACCGAACAAGAAATCATCGACTGGTGCAGAGGCAACATGGCCGTGTATAAAATGCCGCGCACAGTTCAATTCGTCGATGCATTGCCTAAAAGCGGCAGTGGCAAAGTGATGTGGCGGCTGTTGCAGGATGCCGAAAAGGTTACTTAACTCTAAGGTTTTAGATTTCAAGTTTGAAATGCAAAATCCACCTCAGGCGCTAAGCCGCTGATGATGCGGGCAATCGATTTTCCGGAACCACAAGCGTGGGTCCATCCCAACGTGCCGTGGCCTGTGTTGAGGTAAAAATTGCTGAGTTTGGTTTTGCCGATCAAAGGTACATTGGAAGGCGTGGCTGGTCGTAAACCGGTCCAAAATTGGGCTTGCTCTGCATCGCCAGCGCCTGGAAAGAGCTGCTCTACACGTTTCACGATCGCTTCGCAGCGAACGCGGTTTAAATATCGGTCATAGCCATTGAGTTCCGCCGTTCCCGCGATGCGTATTGTGTCGCCCGCAGGCGTGGTATAGCGCGAAAACACCAATTTGTACTCATCGTCAGTCAAAGACACTTGATAGGCCTTGGCAGCATCGACGACTGGCATGGTGACTGAGTAGCCTTTGGCCGGGTAAATGGGTAGGTTGATGCCCAACGGTGCGGCATAAATGGGGCTCATAGAGCCCATCGCCATCACATAGGCATCAGCGCGAACGCGTTGAAACCGACCTTCGCTGTCAGTCGCTTCGACATGGTCAATCGCGCCACCTGCTTCACGTAGCGCGGTAACTGTGTGGCTCATCAAAAACTTGACGCCAGCGTTTTGGCACAACTTCACCAGTTCACGCGCAAATAAATTAGCATCGCCAGATTCGTCTTCCGCAGTATAGGTTGCACCGGCTAACTGGGGGCGAATGTGTTGCAGGGAAGGCTCAAGGCGAACTGCTTCGTCTGCAGAGATGACTTGCCGCTCACAACCCAAAGAACGCATGAGTTCAGCGGGTTTCAATGCACCGTCAAATTCTTTTTGCGTCGTATAAAAATGCAAAATACCCTGTGTCCGCTGGGCGTAGCTCAAGCCCGTGTCGCGTCGCAGCGCTTGCAACATGTCGCGGCTATACGTGCCTAATCGCACAATTTGTTCAATGTTATGACGGGTACGCGCAGGGGTGCATTCACGCAAAAACTGCAATCCCCACAGCCATTGGCGCATGTCTGCGCGAATTCTGAAGAGTAAAGGTGCGTCCTCTTTGCCCAACCACTGCAACACTTTGAGCGGTGCACTCGGATTCGCCCAAGGCTCAGCATGGCTCACTGATATTTGACCGCCATTGGCAAAGCTGGTTTCCGCAGCGGGTGAAGCTTGCCGGTCTATGACGGTGACCTCATGACCCAACTGAGAAAGATAATAGGCAGAGCTGACGCCAAGCAAACCGCTACCGAGTACTAAAACACGCATTTTTGACCTTTTTATGGATGCAGCCGGCGATTTTATTGTCTAAGTAGCTATAAAAATAATAGCAAAAAACTATAGGAAAAAACAAACGTACGCATGCTGCTGTGCCGCTCCCCCTGTCCTTGGTACCTGAGAGATTCACAGAGAGCCAGTTGGCATTCTGTTTGCTCCTTCGGTGCAAGTCATGCGTTAACACTGATCGGTGATGACGCTACTTGGCTCTCCAGACGGCTTTTAAAAAGGTGCAGTACATCACCCAAAATTGACGTAGGTCAATTTTATGGATACCTGAGCGTTCATGGGAGTTTGCGCCTTCGGTGGCATAGTTAGACTATGCTCTCTCCTGCAAAATCAATTGTAGTATAAATTTAGACGTTGAAATAATAAACAAAAGGAATGAATATGTTTGAAACCGTCATAGCTGGCAGCTTGCCAAAACCCGCTTGGTTGTCTGAAACACAAAAACTCTGGCCACAGTGGAAATCTGAAGGTGCAGAACTGGCTCAAGCCAAAATAGATGCCACGCTGCTGTGGATCAAAGCGCAAGAAGATGCGGGCCTGGACATCATTGGCGACGGTGAGCAATCACGCCAACACTTCGTACACGGCTTTTTAGAGCAAGTAGAAGGCATTGATTTTGAGCACAAAGTGACCATGGGCATACGTAACAACCGCTACGACGCCCAAGTGCCACAAGTAGTGTCCGCACTTAAGCTCAAGGGGCGCGTGCATGAAGTTGAAGCTGGAATTTTGCGTGCGCACACCAAGAAAAAAATCAAATTCACATTGCCTGGCCCAATGACGATTGTGGATACGGTTGCCGACAAGTTTTATGGTGACCGTGTGGTCATGGCGATGGCGTTTGCCGATTTGTTGAACCAAGAAGCACGCGCACTGCAAGCGCAAGGCGTGGACATCATTCAGTTCGATGAGCCAGCGTTTAACGTTTACATGCAAGACGCCGCCGACTGGGGTGTCGCAGCCGTCGAGCGTGCCGCTGCTGGCTTGACATGTACAACGGCAGTGCACATTTGCTATGGCTACGGCATCAAAGCCAATGACGATTGGAAAAAAACACTGGGTGATGAGTGGAACCAGTACGAATTGGTACTACCCGTTTTGGCTAAAAGCAGCATCAAACAAGTCAGTTTAGAGAGCTACCAGTCGCACGTCCCAGCACATTTGATGGCTTTGCTAGCAGGCAAAGACGTGATGGTGGGTGTGATTGATGTTGCCAGTGACACCATTGAAACGCCT
Organism: Polaromonas sp.; assembly: GCA_031422495.1. GTDB lineage: Bacteria > Pseudomonadota > Gammaproteobacteria > Burkholderiales > Burkholderiaceae_C > Aalborgiella. The sequence goes on from JANPLX010000100.1 coordinate 5,442, forward strand.
GAGCAAATTGCCGACACCATTGGCCGCGCCCTGCAGTTTGTGCCAAAAAACAAGTTGTTCCCCTGCACCAATTGCGGCTTAGCGCCCATGAGCCGTGAAGTGGCTATCAAAAAGCTTGAGGCTTTGGCGCAAGGTGCTGCTTTGGCGCGAACACGTTTTGCTTGAGTTTGAGCTCGATAGATTAGGATTATTTTATGCACGAAGATAGAAAAGCGCGTTTACTAGCCACTCTGCAACGTGAAATCGACAGTGGTCGCTTGCCCGGTGCAGTGGTCATGTTGTCACGTCATGGCAAAGTGGAGCTGTTTGAAAGTCTGGGTCAACAAAATCCAAATGACGGTTCAACAATGGCGTTAGATTCGATCTTTCGCATTTACTCGATGACCAAACCTATCGTCTCTGTCGCCATCATGATGCTGATGGAGCAGGGCAAGCTGTTGCTGAGCGACAATGTGGGCAAGTATTTGCCGGAATATGCGAAACAACAGCTTACTATTGAGGTTGGCGGCCAGGTGAACTACGTCGCTGTCAAGTCAGCTACGGTGCAAGATTTGCTACGACATACTGCAGGTTTAACGTATGAATTTTTGGGTAACTCAGCAGCTCAAAAAGCCTACCGCGCTGCCAAAATTAGTATGGCATTGCGTGACTATAGTAATGCTGAATTTTCTAAGCTCCTAGCCGCGCAACCCCTTCAGTACGAACCTGGCACAATGTGGGAATACAGCCGAGCCACGGATGTTTTGGGCGCATTGGTTGAAGTTGTTAGCGGGCAAACACTTGGAAGTTTCCTGAACGAGCAAGTTTTCAAGCCGTTAAAAATGCTAGAGACTGCATTTAGTGTGCCCGAAGACAAACACCACCGCATCGCTGAGCCTTTCACCAAAGACCCAGATGGTGGTATTCAGCTGAAACTGATCAATATCCAAGACCCACCGAAGTTTGAATCGGGCGGCGGCGGATTAGTGTCTACTGCGCATGACTACGCAAGGTTTTTGCAGTTCATGCTCAACAAAGGTGATCTGGATAGCGTGCGACTTTTGAGTAGTCATACGGTTGATTTCATGACTGCCGACCATTTGGGCGATTTGCCCATCAGTACCGCTAGCGCAGGCACGCTGTTGCCACCTGGGCATGGTTTTGGCTTAGGCTTTGCGGTGCGTAAAGAAACGGGCATCTGCACCGTGCTGGGTTCTGCAGGTGTGTACTACTGGGGCGGTATTGCTGGAACGACGTTTTTTGTCGATCCAAAACTTGATATGTTTGCGATGATGTTGATTCAAGCGCCGAATCAGCGCGATTATTATCGTCCGCTGTTCAGAAACTTGGTTTACGCGGCACTAGAGCCTTAAAAATTAGGTAGTTATGGTTCTAGCCGGTGTATTAATTGATTAAGTAGCTATCATAAATATAGCTTGATAAAAACTACTCTTTCGCTACTTGCAGCACCAATTTACCAAAGTTACTGCCATTAAAGAGGTTGATTAAAGTCTCTGGGAAGGTGTCCAACCCTACGACCACATCTTCTTTGCTCTTCATGCGACCATCTTTCAAATAGCCTGCCATTTCAGCAATTGCCAAGTGGTAACGTGGCGCATAGTCAAACACCACAATGCCTTCCATACGGGCGCGGTTGACCAGCAGGCTGAGGTAGTTTTTTGGCCCTTGAATAGCCGTTGTGTTGTTGTACTGGCTTATCGCGCCGCATATGATGATGCGTGCTTTCATGTTGATGCGAGTTAGCACGGTGTCCAGAATTTCGCCTCCGACATTGTCAAAATAAATGTCGACGCCTTTGGGGCAGTGTTCTTTGAGACCGTCTTTGACTGCGCTTGGTCCTGATTTGTAGTCGATGCAAGCATCAAAACCAAGCTCATTCACCACCCAGTCGCATTTCGCTTTGCCGCCTGCAATGCCGACAACTCGGCAGCCCTTGATTTTGGCCATTTGACCGACGGTTTGGCCTACCGCACCCGCTGCGCCTGATACAACAACAGTTTCACCCGCTTTGGGTTGCCCCGCGTCCATCAAGCCAAAATAACCGGTCATGCCAGGCATGCCCAGAACATTGAGCCATTGGTTAACAGTACCGACGTTTAAGTCGATTTTGACAATACCACTTCGTTTGATTTGATCTGCTGGTACTTGCAAATATTCTTGTACGCCCAAGCCAGCGTTGACATAATCGCCCACTGCAAAGTCTTTATTTTTTGAAGCGATGACGCGACCCACACCACCAGCTCGCATGACTTCACCAATGCCGACAGGTGGAATGTAACTTTTACCTTCGTTCATCCAACCGCGCATGGCGGGATCGAGTGACAGCGATAAAGTTTTGACTACCACGCCGCCGTCTTGTGGCTCTGCGATGGCTTCCTGTGTGAAGCTCCAGCCTTCACGGGTGGGCAAGCCTACGGGACGTACAGCTAGGCGAATTTGGTGGTTAACTAGGGTGCTAATCGTTGACATGGTGCAAATCTTTCAAAAGGAAAAAAATTAGGTTATCTTACCTAACAACAAGTATTCCATCAATGCTTTTTGTGCATGAAGACGGTTCTCAGCTTCCTCCCAAACCACGGATTGTGGACCGTCAATGACTTCAGCTTCCACTTCTTCGCCACGGTGCGCGGGCAGGCAGTGCATGAACAGGGCGTCAGGTTTAGCGGCGCGCATCATGTCAGTATCTACACACCAATCAGCAAACGCTTTTTTACGCGCTTCGTTTTCAGCCTCAAAGCCCATGCTGGTCCATACGTCAGTGGTGACCAAATCTGCCCCTTCACACGCTTGCATCGGGTCTTTGAAAACTTTATAGCTGTCTGTCGAGCGCAGTCCTGCAATGTCTTGGTCTACTCCGTAACCACTTGGGGTGCTGATGTGAACTTTGAAGCCTAAAATCTCGCTAGCTTGTAGCCATGTGTTGGCCATGTTGTTGCCGTCGCCCACCCAGGCTACAGTTTTACCTAAAATTGAGCCACGGTGTTCAATGAAAGTAAAAATATCAGCCAAGATTTGGCAGGGATGAAATTCGTTGGTCAAGCCGTTGATCACGGGAACGCGTGAATGCGCTGCAAAGCTATCAATTTTGGTTTGCTCAAAAGTGCGAATCATCACCAAATCAACCATGCGGCTGATCACTTTGGCGCTGTCCTCAATCGGCTCGGCACGACCCAGTTGGCTGCCATCGGTTGTCAAATGCACTACTGAGCCGCCCAGTTGGTACATGCCTGCTTCAAAGCTCACACGGGTGCGGGTCGAGGCTTTTTCAAATATCATAGCCAGAGTACGATCAGCTAGGGGCTGGTGCTTTTCGTAAGCTTTGAATTTTTTCTTGATCAGCGCTGCACGCTCAAAAATGTACGCGTACTCAGCCGCCGTCAAGTCGCTGAATTGCAGGTAATGTTTGATAGCTTTGGTGCTGATTGGCGTATTTGTACTCATGCTTTTTCAGTCAACATTTGAATCACCAGTGGTATCAAGATGGAGACAATCTCATCAATCTCAGCCGCTGTGATGATGAGCGGCGGCACCATTCGAATGACGCTGTCTGCTGTCACACTGATGAGCAAGCCTTTTTCAGCGCAACGTCCAGTCAACTCGCTGCAGGGTTTGTTAAGCTCCATGCCTATCATCAAACCTTGTCCCCGAATTTCTTTCAAACCTGCTTTGCCGACTTGGCTGTCATTCATGGCTTTGGTTAAAACGGCTTTGAAATAATCGCCCATCTTGGCTGCATGCGCTAGCAAGCCATCTTCTTCCATGATGCGAATGGTTTCAATGCCTGCCCGCATTGCCAGTGGGTTACCGCCAAATGTTGTGCCGTGGTTGCCGGGTTGGAAGATGTTGGCTGCTTTGGGGCCAGCAACGACTGCGCCAATCGGCACACCACTGCCCAAACCTTTAGCCAAAGGCATCACGTCCGGCACGATACCTGCCCACTGGTGAGCAAACCATTTGCCGGTGCGACCCATACCGCATTGCACTTCGTCAATCATCAAGAGCCAATCGTTGACATCGCACAATTTACGTACTTGCTGCAAATACTCAACCCGCATCGGGTTGACACCACCTTCGCCTTGAATGGTTTCAAAAAACACCGCGGTGACATTTTTATTGCCAGCAGTTGCTTTTTTAAGCGCTTCAATGTCGTTTTGCGGCACGCGAATGAAGCCTTCAACCAGTGGGCCAAAGCCAGCTTGCACTTTCGGGTTGCCCGTCGCACTCAGGGTGGCGATACTGCGACCGTGAAAAGCTTTTTCATAAACGACGATTTCGGGGCGGTCAATGCCTTTGTCATGGCCATACTTGCGAGCCAGCTTTAGAGCAGCTTCGTTGGCTTCTAAACCTGTACAGCAGAAAAATACATTGGTCATACCAGACAGTTCAACCAATTTGGCGGCTAATTTCTCCTGTCCCGGCACATGGTAATAGTTGCAACTGTGGATGATTTTGCTCAGTTGGTCTTGCAAGGCCGGTACCAATTTGGGGTGGTTGTGGCCTAAGGTATTGACCGCAATGCCGCCCAAAGCATCAATATAGCTTTTGCCGTTGATATCCCACACGCGGCAGCCTTGACCATGCGATAAGGCTATGGGCACGCGGCCATAGGTATTCATCACATGAGGGGAGGCGGCTTCGATGAATGCGGGCATAGTATTACTCCAAAAAGACGAGGTGCTATTTAATAGTTGTGGTTTGATTTTAGTAGCAAGATTTCAGTCGGTTCATGCAAGTTTTGAATGGGAATGCATTGCTTGGCGCATCAATACTTGAGACTTCATCTAAATCTAGTTTAAGTCTTATATAAGATAGAATACTTGTGCAGTGCAGCAAAACCTGTTTCACCGCTACATAAACCCTGAAATCCATAGGGTGAATGACAGTATCAACCTCGCAGTCTCGCTACATGACGACTTACACGGCTAAAGAATTTTTCATACAAGGCATCACCCAGGATGGCAAAGTATTTCGCCCCTCTGATTGGGCCGAACGCTTGGCCGGTGTGATGAGCCAATTTCGCCCCGGTGGCCCAAAGCCTGGTAGCCATTTGAGCTATTCGCCATGGTGTTTACCAACTAATTTAGGCGATATCAAGTGCGTGATCGTTAACCGAGACATCCGAGATGCAGAACCTATGGCTTGGGATTTTGTGATGAATTTTGCCAAAGACAACAACTTGGTCATGACCGAAGCCTGCAAATTTCCTTAAATTTGTAGAATGACCCTAAAAAAGCACGATCGTACTATTTTAGGTAAAAATGTTGGATAATACTAATTAGAATAGCTGGAAATGTTTGACGTTTACGTAAAGGTAAAGCTAGCGTGAGAATAAACGTCAATCAAAACGAATTCAATCTTAGGAGTAGCTCAAAATGAAAGTCTTGGTCGCAGTCAAACGTGTTGTTGATTACAACGTCAAAGTTCGTGTCAAATCGGACAACACCGGCGTCGATATCGCCAACGTCAAAATGAGCATGAACCCGTTTGATGAAATCGCGGTTGAAGAAGCCGTTCGCTTGAAAGAAAAAGGCGTTGTGACTGAAATCATCGCCGTGTCTTGCGGTGTCGCGCAATGTTCCGAGACCTTGCGCACTGCCATGGCCATTGGCGCTGACCGCGCTATTTTGGTTGAAACATCTGAAGAATTGCAACCACTCGCCGTTGCAAAATTACTCAAAGCCTTGGTCGACAAAGAGCAGCCAGGTTTGGTCATCTTAGGCAAACAAGCGATTGACGATGATTGCAACCAAACCGGCCAAATGTTGGCTGCCTTAGGTGACATGCCACAAGCCACGTTTGCATCGAAGGTTGAAATTGTTGATGGTAAAGCAGTTGTGTCACGTGAAGTCGACGGCGGTATGGAGACCCTGTCTATCAGCATGCCAGCAGTCATCACCACCGATTTGCGCTTGAACGAGCCACGCTACGTGACCTTGCCAAACATCATGAAGGCCAAGAAAAAGCAACTCGATATCTTCAAACCTGAAGACTTGGGCGTTGACGTCAGCCCTCGCTTGAAGACCCTCAAAGTGTCCGAGCCACCAAAACGCAGCGCGGGTATCAAAGTGCCCGATGTGGCCACACTCGTCGCTAAATTGAAAACTGAAGCCAAAGTACTCTAAGCCATTGCGCTGAATCTCCTGCCGAATCCCTTAAGGAATCAACATCATGTCATCATTAGTAATCGCCGAACACGACAACGCTAGCATCAAGCCCGCCACTCTTAACACCGTTACTGCTGCATTGCAGTGTGGTGGTGATGTGCACGTGCTGGTCGCTGGCTCTAACGCAGCCGCTGCCGCTGCAGCCGCCGCACAAATCGCTGGCGTCACCAAAGTATTGCACGCAGACGACGCTGACTTAGCACATGGCTTGGCAGAAAACGTCGCTGCCCAAGTGTTAGCGGTCGCTTCCAACTACTCTCACATCTTGTTTCCCGCAACGGCCAGCGGCAAAAACGTCGCGCCTCGCGTGGCTGCCAAATTGGACGTGGGTCAAATCTCTGACATCACCAAAGTTGACAGTCCTGACACATTTGAGCGCCCGATTTATGCAGGTAATGCGATTGCAACCGTGCAAAGCTTGGATGCCATTAAAGTATTAACCGTTAGAACTACTGGATTCGACCCAGCCGGCGTAAATAATGCCTCAGTAGCTATTGAAACTGTAGCAATTCAAGCTCCAAGTGCTCAATCTACATTCATGGGCAGCGAGATTGCGAAGAACGACAGACCTGAGCTAACAGCAGCCAAAATCATCGTCAGCGGTGGCCGTGCTTTGGGCAGTGCAGAGAAATTCAACGAAGTGATGACCCCACTGGCAGACAAACTGGGTGCAGCCATGGGCGCATCACGAGCTGCCGTTGATGCCGGTTATGCACCCAACGATTGGCAAGTTGGCCAAACCGGCAAAATTGTTGCCCCACAGTTGTATGTGGCTTGCGGCATCAGCGGCGCGATTCAGCATTTGGCGGGCATGAAAGACTCCAAAGTCATCGTCGCCATCAACAAAGACGAAGAGGCGCCGATTTTCTCGGTGGCTGACTACGGTCTGGTGGCAGATTTGTTTACCGCCGTGCCTGAGTTGGTTGCGGCTCTGTAAATTGTTTTAAATTATTTAAACTAGGTAAGCTCTCATGACGTACCGCGCCCCTGTGAAAGACATGCTGTTCAACATGCAGCATTTGGCAAATATTGAACAAGTGGCGCAGTTGCCAGGTTTTGAGGATGCCGGTTTTGACACCGCGCAAGCCGTGTTGGAAGAATGCGCCAAATTCAGCGAAGGCGTGCTCAGCCCGTTGAATTGGGAAGGTGATAAAAACCCTTCCAGCTGGAAAAATGGTGTCGTCACCTCCACTCCGGGTTTCAAAGAGGCCTTCAAGCAATTTGCCGACGGTGGCTGGCAAGGGCTGCAGCATCCGCAAGCTTTTGGCGGTCAAGGTTTGCCGAAAACGATTGGCTCTGCTTGCGGCGAAATGCTGAACAGCGCGAACATGAGTTTTGCCCTTTGCCCTTTACTCAGCGACGGCGCGATTGAAGCTTTACTGACTGCAGGTTCGGACGATTTAAAAGCGATTTATTTAGAAAACTTGGTCAGCGGCAAATGGACAGGCACCATGAACCTGACCGAGCCACAAGCGGGTAGCGATTTAGCCGCAGTGCGCACCCGTGCCGAACCGCAAGCCGACGGTAGCTACAAAGTATTTGGTACGAAAATCTACATCACCTGGGGTGAGCACGACATGGCCGAAAACATCGTCCATTTGGTGCTGGCTCGTGTGGTCGGTGCGCCTGAAGGCGTCAAAGGCATCAGCTTATTTGTGGTGCCGAAATTTATGGTCAACAAAGATGGCTCAGTAGGCACACGTAATGACGTGCACTGCGTCAGCATCGAGCACAAAATGGGCATCAAAGCCAGCCCGACGGCGGTTTTGCAGTATGGCGATAACGGCGGAGCGATTGGCTATTTAGTTGGTCAAGAAAACCGTGGCTTGGAATATATGTTCATCATGATGAACGCCGCACGTTTCGGCGTCGGCGTCCAAGGCATCGCGATTGCCGAGCGCGCTTACCAAAAAGCCGTGCAATTCGCCAAAGACCGCGTGCAAAGCCGCCCTGTTGATGGCTCTATTGCCGCCAGCGCCCCCATCATTCACCACCCAGACGTCAAGCGCATGCTTATGACCATGCGTGCCTACACCGAAGGCTGCCGCGCCATGGCGATCAGCTCAGCCGCCGCCTACGATGCATCACACCACCACCCAGATGCAGACGTGCGCAAACAAAACGCTGCGTTTTACGAATTCATGGTGCCGCTCATCAAAGGTTACAGTACCGAAATGAGTTTGGAAGTTGCCAGCCTGGGCGTGCAAGTGCACGGTGGCATGGGCTTTATCGAAGAAACCGGCGCAGCGCAGTATTACCGTGATGCGAAGATTTTGACGATTTACGAAGGCACAACCGCCATTCAAGCGAACGACTTGGTAGGCCGCAAAACCGCCCGAGACGGCGGTCAAACTGCCAAAGGTATCGCTGCGCAAATTGAAGTGACAGAAGCAGAATTGGTTCTAAGCGGCAGTATAGAAGCAAAAGCGGTATTGAAACACCTCACTGCAGCGCGTTTGGCGTTCATCGATGTGGTGAACTTCGTCGCTGGAAATACCAAGGCTTCGCCCAATGCGGTGTTTTCAGGCAGCGTTCCTTACCTCATGCTCGCTGGTAACTTGATGGCTGGTTGGCAATTAGGTCGCAGTCTGCTGGTTGCAGAAGCTCAACTTGCTGCTGGCGGCGAAGACGCCGCTTTCATGAATGCCAAAATCATCACTGCTCAGTTTTACGCTGAGCACCTGTTGTGCAGAGTACCAAGTATGCGCGGAAGTATTGTGGATGGCGCAACGTCTGTGACAGCGATGGCTTTAGAGTCGTTCTAAAATCATTCATTATTTACCCTAAAACGCTATAAATATAATAGCTGTTTAAGCAATAAATACGCCGGCTAGAGGCGTACTTAAGTGTGAAAAGTGCGTTTCGTTGAAGTTGTTACTATTATTTGGAGATATTCATGTCAAAACTGCCCCCGATTCTGCAAAACCTGCCATTCCCCGTCATCGCCAGTCCGTTGTTCATCATCAGCAACCCCAAGTCGGTGATTGCCCAGTGCATCGCCGGTGTTGTTGGCAGCATGCCAGCCTTGAACGCTCGCCCTGCAGCGCAGCTGGAAGACTGGTTGGCAGAAATCACCGAAGCTTTGGCCGCGCATGACAAAGCCAATCCGAACAACAAAGCCGCGCCTTTCGCCATCAACCAAATCGTCCATAAAAGCAATGACCGCTTAGAGCACGACATGCAGGTTTGCGAAAAATACAAAGTGCCTATCGTTATCACCAGCTTGGGTGCCCGCGAAGACGTGAACGTCGCTGTCAAAGCTTGGGGCGGCATCACGCTGCATGACGTGATCAGCAACGTGTTTGCCCGCAAAGCCATCGAAAAAGGCGCAACCGGCTTGATTCCCGTCGCTACAGGCGCAGGCGGCCACGCTAGCGTGAAAAGCCCTTTTGCCATGATTCAAGAAATCCGTCAATGGTTTGACGGCCCGGTCGTCTTGTCTGGCTCTATCGCCACCGGCGGTGCAGTGCTTGCAGCACAAGCTATGGGCGCAGATTTGGCCTACATCGGCAGCGCCTTTATCGCTACCCACGAAGCTCGCGCGGTAGACGGCTACAAAGAAATGATCACCCAAAGCAATTCAGACGACATTGTTTACAGTAACTTCTACACGGGTATTCACGGTAATTACTTGAAGGGAAGCATCCGCAACTCTGGCATGGATCCTGATAACTTGCCCGAAAGTGACCCTAGCAAGATGAACTTTGGCGGTGGCGGCGAAGCCAAAGCCTGGAAAGACATTTGGGGATGTGGGCAAGGTATTGGCGCGATCAGCAAGGTACAAAGCACCGCTGATTATGTGGCGCAGCTGAAGCGTGAGTACGCTGAAGCCAAGGCAAAGCTTTGCTAATTTAAAAAAGCCAAAGCTCAAAAACTCAGATTTAACCCCGACGCACAGCATTGTGTTGCGGGGTTTTTCTTAGTTTGATATACTGTATAAATTAACAGTATTTATTCGTTATTCTCCCATGCTCCGCACCCTTTTTGTCGACTTTAACGCCTACTTTGCCTCGGTTGAGCAGCAAATTAACCCCGCGCTACGAGGGCGGCCAGTGGGCGTGGTGCCGGTGATGGCGGCTACCTCTTGCTGTATTGCAGCGAGTTATGAGGCGAAGGCTTTTGGGATCAAAACTGGGACGAGCGTGGCAGATGCGAAGAAGCTCTGTCCCGAAATCACACTGGTAGTGGGGCGGCACGAGGTGTATGTGGACTTTCACCAGCGAGCGGTGGCGGCTGTGGAGCGGATCGCGCCCGTGCGGCAGGTCATGAGTATTGATGAAATGGAGTGCGAGTTAACAGGGACTTGGCGCGGCCGTGAAAAAGCGGTCAGCATTGCCGAGCGCATCAAAAAAGAGCTAATCAACACCGTGGGCGTGTGCATGCGCAGCTCAATCGGCATTGCGCCCAACACCATGCTGGGCAAGTTGGCGTCTGATATGCAAAAGCCCAATGGGCTGACGGTATTGGAACAGGCGGATATTCCAGCCAAGCTGCTGCACCTGAAGCCCGCTGCCATCAGTGGTGTGGGGCCGCGCATGGTAGAGCGGTTAGAGCGCGCCAAAATCATCACCATGGCTGACTTGTACGCCGCACCGCGCGACGTGCTGTACACGGTGTGGGGTGGTGTGGGCGGCACTGAGATGTATGACAAACTGCGTGGGCAGTGGTATGACCCGCGCGATGTGGTGACGCGTAGTTTAGGCCATTCCCACGTGCTGCCACCTGAGCTTCGCAATGCCGAAGGCGCGTGGAACGTGTTGAATCGGCTCACCCAAAAAGCGGCGATGCGGCTGCGCAAGCAGGGGTTTTACGCGACAGGGATGAGCGTGTTCGTGAAAGGCAAGCGACTTGGCGATGTGAAATCTGGCAGCCAGCGCGACACTACGTTTTGCGAAACGCAAGACACGGCCTTCTTTTTGCATGTGTTGGCCAAGCTGTGGACCAAGCCTGCGGGGCAGGGTTTGATCTTGCAGCCTCAGCCATTGGCTGTGGGGTTGACATTTTTTGGCCTAGTACCCGCAGCACAGCATACGCCGACGCTGTTTGAGGCGAAGTTTGAGTCAATTCTTATACCGCCACCCCTGAGTGCGCTGGCCAGTCCACCGCTTGCGCCTTTGGGCGACCGCGGTCGTTTGTCTGCCACAGTCGACAAAATCAACCGTTTGTACGGCAAAAACGCCTTGTATTTCGCCAGCGCACATGGGGCGCTGGACAACGCACCGATGCGGATTGCGTTCACGCGGATTCCTGACATTGAGACAGAGCGATGAGGCTGGAAATGAGAATAACGGCAAGTATATTGCTTTCAAAGCATTGTGTTAAGACGGTAAAACACGTAAAACAAGGGGAAACACTTAGCGCGACGCTGCTGAATGTTTAGAAAAGGTAGTAATAATTCATCACAACTTATTCAACAAGATGTATATTTATCAAAGGGAAAAGAACCATGAAAAGCATTCAAAAAATAGCATCATTTGCTGCACTGGTTGTATCTGCAATTGCATTTAGCGGCGCAGCACAAGCGCAGTCTGCATTGGACGATGTGCTGAAGGCCAAAGAAATCAAAATCGGCATTCCAACAGATTTCCCGCCTTATGGCTTCGTCGGCACAGACCTGAAGCCACAGGGCTTGGATATTGACATGGGTTTATACATTGCGCAAAAGCTGGGTGTCAAAGCCGAGCTGGTGCCTGTGAGCAGCGCCAACCGCATTCCTTACTTGCAAACCAAAAAGGCCGATATCGTGATTTCGACTTTGGGCAAAAACGCAGAGCGTGAAAAGGTGATTGATTTCACGTCTGCTTACTCACCATTTTTCCAAGCGGTTTTCGCTGCCAAAAATGTTTCCATCAAAAGCTTTGCTGATTTGGCAGGCAAAAGCGTGGGTGTGACCCGTGGTGCGATTGAAGACCAAGAGTTGACCAAGCTCGCGTCTAGTGGCACGGATATCAAGCGCTTTGAAGACAACAACGCCACCGTGTCTTCCTTCGTCGCAGGACAAGTGCAGGCCGTTGCCACGGGTGCATCGGTTGCAGGCAACATGATGGCGAAGAATCCGCAATTGAACACAGAGTACAAACTCTTGCTGAAAGATTCGCCTAACTTTATCGGCGTTGGCAAGGGCGAAGACAAGCTGCGTTTGAAAGTTAACGAAATCATCGCCGAAGCCAAAAAATCTGGCGACTTGGACAAAATGGCGAACAAATGGCTGGGTCGCCCTGCTGGCGATTTGCCGCAATAAACTGTGCTGACGAGTTGACAAATTTGCACTACTGAATGCGCATTGAGCTTGATTTTCTAGCGGTGCTGGAGCAATGGCCACTGCTGCTCAAAGGTGTTGCGTGGACATTGGCTTTGACCACCCTTTCCGCCAGCATAGGCGTGGTGGTGGGTGTTGCCTGCGCTTGGTCTCGTACTTACGGTGCGACTTGGCTCAAGTGGGTGGTCGGCACCTATGTTGAGTTGATTCGCAACACGCCTTTCATCGTTCAGCTGTTTTTTATTTATTTTGGTTTGCCAGCGGCTGGCGTGAAGTTATCAGCAGAGATGGCATCCGTCATCGCCATGGTGGTGAACTTGGGCGCTTATGCAACCGAAATCATACGCGCTGGCATCGAGGCAACACCCAAAGGGCAAATCGAAGCGGCGATCAGCTTGGCTTTGAACCGCATGCAAACATTCACACGCGTCATCTTGCCGCCAGCTTTTAAAAAAATATGGCCCGCTTTGGTGAGTCAAATCATCATAGTCATGCTGGGCTCGGCCGTGTGTGGGCAAATATCGACTGAAGAACTCAGCTACGCAGCCAATTTGATTCAAAGCCGCAATTTCAGAGCGTTTGAGGCATTCATCATCGCCACGCTGATCTATTTGGCGCTGTCTATGGCGGTGCGTAAGCTGCTCAACTGGTTAGGACCACGATTCCTGTGGGGGCGCTAATAAGCGTCTAGCCGCTAAGCGCAAAAAACACACATGGTTGAATTTTCAATTTGGGATATTTTTCGTAATTTGCTGTTGGCAGGTCGCTGGACAGTTGCTTTATCGCTGGTCGCATTTATTGGCGGTGGCTTGGTGGGCTTGGCATTGTTGGTGCTGCGTCTGTCCAAATTGCCGATGGCAGATAAATTTGTTGGCGGCTATGTGCAGCTTTTCCAAGGCACACCCTTGTTGATGCAGCTTTTTTTATCGTACTTTGGTATTGCGCTGCTTGGCATCAACACCTCTGCTTCGGTGGTAGCTGCTGTGGCATTGACGCTGTATAACAGCGCATTTTTGACCGAAATTTGGCGTGGCTGTGTCAACGCTATACCCAAGGGGCAATGGGAAGCGGCAGAGAGTTTGGCGCTCAATTTTGGCGAACAACTGCGTTATGTGGTGTTGCCATAAGCGGTCAATATTGCGATTCCACCCACAGTGGGTTTTCTGGTGCAAGTCATCAAAGGCACGGCTTTGGCGTCGGTCATTGGTTTTATAGAGTTGACCAAAGCGGGCACCATGATTACCAACGCCACCTTCAAGCCATTTTTGGTTTACAGCTGTTTGGCGTTGATGTATTTTGCGCTGTGTTTCCCTGTGTCGATGTATGCGCGCAGGCTTGAGAGGAAGTTAAATCGTGGCTAAACATATCACTGACGATTCAAAAAATTTAATTGAAATTAGCCAACTGCGTAAAAGCTTTGGTGCAAACGAGGTGCTCAAAGGCATTGATTTGCAAGTGCAACAGGGCGAGGTGATTGCCATCATTGGCAAAAGCGGCTCGGGAAAAAGTACGCTGTTGCGCTGCATCAATGGTTTGGAAGAATTTCAGTCAGGAACCTTAATCGTCGATGGACAAGCCTTGAAGCACAAAGATGCGCTGGCGATGCGAGCACTGCGGCAAAAAGTGGGCATGATTTTTCAGAGCTTTAACTTGTTCCCACATCTCAGTGTTGGGAAAAACGTGATGCTTGCTCCCAATTTGGTCAAACAAACTGATGCTGCAACTGGCGAAGTGCAAGCCCGTAAATTATTAGAACGTGTGGGTTTGGCTGAGAAATACGATGCGTATCCAGACCAGCTTTCGGGTGGACAGCAACAGCGCGTTGCCATTGCCCGTGCACTGGCTATGGAGCCTGCTGTACTGCTCTGCGATGAAATCACGTCTGCGTTAGACCCAGAGTTAGTCGGTGAAGTGCTGCGAGTCGTGGAGACTTTGGCGAACGAGGGCATGACGCTTTTGATGGTGACGCACGAAATGAGCTTTGCTCGCAAAGTTAGCGACCGCGTGATTTTCATGCACCAAGGTTGCGTGCACGAAATGGGCTCACCTCAAGAGCTGTTTGCAAATCCTAAAACACCTGAGTTACAGCAGTTTTTAGCGTCTATTAACGATTGAGCTGTTGAACGTTTAAGCGTCTTGAGATAGCTTCGATAGTAACGCCGAAAAAGCTTCAATTGCCAGTTGCATATCATCGCTGGTTGTAGATTCCAGTGGGTTATGGCTGATACCGGAATTTTCGCCCCGCACAAACAGCATCGCTTGCGGCATCACTTCATGCAACTTCATGGCATCGTGGCCAGCGCCACTGGGCATGCGGTACACAGGGACACCTAAGCTGTCTACAGCTTGCTCCCAGTGCTGTTGCCACGCGGTTGCGCTAGGTGCGGCTGCAGCGCGCATGGTTTCTTCAAGCGTGTAGCGCACTTGGCGGCGCTCGCAAATCGCTTTAAACTGGCTCACGATGTCGCTAACCAAGGCATCGCGTTGGCCATCGTTGGGTGCGCGCATATCCAGTGTGAACTGGCATCGCCCAGGCACGACGTTGGTCGAACCATTGGGCACGTTGAGTTGTCCCACCGTTGCAACCGAATCCTCATCTTGTGCGGCGCGTTGCTCAGCAAACAAGATCAACTCGGCAACAGCTGCAGCCGCATCGAAGCGTCTGTTCATGGGCGTGGTGCCAGCATGACATGCCATGCCGATCACTTCGCAGGCATAGCGCACGCTGCCGTTGATAGATGTGACGACACCAAGTGGGATGCTCAACTCATTGAGTACGGGCCCCTGCTCAATGTGTACTTCAACAAAACCCAAATAATCTTCTGTGCGGCGTTTTACCTTTTCAATATCAGTTAACCCGTTGGGAATCAAGTCAGCATGCAGCATCGCTTGCCGCATAGAGATACCATCTGCATCGAGTTGATCCAACCACGCAGGATTGAACTGACCAATCAAAGCACTTGAGCCTAAAAATGTTGCCTTGTAACGTTGACCTTCTTCTTCAGCAAACCCAACCACTTCAATATGAAAAGGCAAGCGTTTACCTCGACGTTTCAATTCGCGTACACATGCCATCGGTACAAAAATACCCAAGCGACCATCGTATTTGCCGCCGTTGCGCACAGTGTCATAGTGACTGCCAGTTAGCAGTGATTTTGCGTTAGTAGTAGTCGCGTGATAGCGTCCAACGACATTTCCCACAGCGTCAATGCTGACTTCATCAAAGCCACAATCATTCATCGTTTGTGAAATATCTTTAGCGCAGGCGCGGTGTGCATCGGTGAGATACGTCACCGTTAGTTGCTGCTTTTCAGCATAACCAGCATCTGTGTGCGTGCTCAGGTGCTCTTGCAAATCCCAAACGTCGTTGCCCAAGCTGGGTGCAATGCCAAATTTGTCGTTGAGACGAATTTCGACAATGCGGTGTATTTGTCGCAAGCATTCTTGCAATTCGAATTCTGGGTGATTGTGCAAACGGCGCTCAAACGTAGCTAATATTTGCGCTTTACTCAAACCCGTGCCGCGTGCTCCGCGCACTGCCAAAATAAACGGGAAACCAAATTTGTCTGCATACGATTTATTTAGTGCCGCAATTTTGTGCAATTCTTCTGCCGTGCACTGTGTCAAGTCTGCTTTATTTTGCTCGTTGGTCGATTCTGCTGTCAGCGCATTGCTTTGCATCGCTTTGCCTGCTAACTCTGGATGTGCACGAATCAAATTGAGCTGTTCTTCTCGTTCAGCTGTCGCGAGTACTTGCGTCATGCAATATTTGAGCTGCGCAAGCGATTTAAAAGGCCGTTGGGCTACTGCACGGTCAGCTATCCAAAGCGAGTGTTCGTACAAACCTGCCAGCATCACTACCGCATCAGCAGATGTTGCGGCGTTGAGTTTTTGTAAAGTCAAAGTCATGGTGCGTTGGTTCAAGTCAATTTCAAGTTGTTTTGTATGGATGCGTTTGTTTCCAATGCTGCGCAATGTCTAAACGTGTGCAAATCCACACTTTGTTGTGCGCCTGCACATAGTCCAAAAAATTTTGAAGTGATTTCATCCGTCCAGGACGTCCTAAAAGACGGCAATGCATACCGACGTTCATCATCTTTGGTGCGTTTAGACCATTCGGGTCGCCTTCTGTATACAACACATCAAAACTATCTTTCAGGTAGGTAAAAAAATCGTCACCTTGCGCAAACCCTTGCGCCGATGCAAAACGCATGTCGTTGGTGTCAAGTGTGTACGGCACAATGAGCTGCGGCACTACATCGCCACTGGTTTTTTGCACTTTCATCCAAAATGGTAAATCGTCACCATAGTAATCACTGTCGTACTCGAAGCCACCATAATCGGCAACTAGACGTCGTGTGTTTGGGCTGTCGCGTCCGGTGTACCAGCCCAGTGGTCGCTCGCCTGTCATCTGGCTAATGATCTCCATACCAATGCGCATGTGTTCGCGCTCTAACGCTTCATCAAGGTTTTGGTAGCTGATCCAACGCCAACCGTGGCAAGCGATTTCATGCCCCAGTTCTTTGAACGCGGCGGTTAACTCTGGGTGACGCTGCAGAGCGATGCTGACACCAAACACCGTCAGCGGTAATTTGCGCAATTCAAACTCCCTTAGCAATCGCCAAACACCTGCACGAGATCCATATTCGTATATGCTCTCCATGCTCTGATGGCGTGCCGTAAAAGCGCTGGCGTTGAACATTTCAGATAAAAATTGCTCAGACGCCGCATCGCCATGCAGCACAGAGTTTTCACCGCCTTCTTCATAATTCAACACAAACTGCAACGCAATACGCGACTCATTTGGCCACGCAGCATGTGGCACGTCGCGTCCATAGCCGATCAAATCGCGAGGGTAGGGCAATGTACTGTCGTAGGTCATGGTAATAGAATTTGTTGCGTTTTGAAGTTGAAAACGAGTTAATCTTTTAAATCTAAACCAGCTAAGACACTTTGTAAATGCTCTTGCATCAGTTGCTTGGCTAAGCTTATGTTTTTATCTGCAATCGCTTGAAGAATATCAACATGCTCGTCGTGCGAATGCCCAGCAGCGTGATCTGATTGGTATAGCAGGGTGATCAAAGAGCAGCGTGAAATTAAATCCTGCAGTGACTGCGCTAACACGTCATTCTCTAGAAGCTCAGCCATCAAGACATGAAAATCACCCAGCAGTTCAACTCGGTTGGCAGCATCTGAGCTATGCACAGCCGCCGCTTCGATTTTGATGTGAGCACGCAGGACTTTGATTTTTTGCGGGGTGATGCCCGCAATCAACGACTCCAACATCGCAGATTCTAAAATCATGCGTACGGCAAACACCTCACGCGCTTCTTTGCTGGAAGGGGCGGCTACAAACGCGCCGCGTGCCTGCTCGATCCGTATCAAATGTTTTTGAGAGAGTTGGTAAAGCGCCTGCCGAACCAGCGTACGAGAGACACCAAATTGATCCGCAATCTGCTGCTCTTTAAGTTTTTCGCCAGGCTGTAAACGATGCTCAATAATGGCCTTCGTTAAAGACTGCACAATATGCTCTGTGCTTGAAATACCCTTATCGGCAGACACAGTTTCAGCTTGCATTGATGGAAAAATTAGCAATTTGGCAGAAGTCATGGCAAAATTGTATACACTTTTAAGTAATTCAGGGGAAATAAATGGGACTTTCAACACACGTTCTGGACACGATGCACGGTTGCCCAGCAGCAGGCATGCTAGTCAAACTGTATACGATGACTTTCGACAGTGTCGGTGGCGAGAATTCCACATTAGTAAAAGCCATAACCCTAAACGCCGATGGCCGCAACCCAGATGGTCTTTTGTTTGACAATGCGAGTCTGAAGGTCGGCACTTATAGACTGGTTTTTGATGTGGCCGCTTATTTCAAATCATTGGCTGTAGTTTTGCCCGAGCCCAATTTCTTGAGCTTGGTGAGCATTGATTTTGGCATTGCCCATGCAGATCAGCACTACCATGTTCCCCTGCTCGTTAGTCCTTGGAGCTACTCAACTTACCGTGGTTCGTAATTTAAAGCGACTCGTAATATTCGGTTCGAAAAATAATATGGAATCCTATTTATTAGACTGGGCAAACTTGCTATTGCGCTGGGTGCATGTCATCACGGCGATTGCATGGATAGGCTCATCGTTTTACTTTGTATTTTTAGACAACAACTTGTTGAAGCCAAAATCGCCTGATTTGCTTGAAAAAGGCGTTGATGGGGCGATGTGGGCAGTCCATGGTGGTGGGTTTTACAACCCGCAAAAATACATGATTGCCCCCAAAGTTATTCATAGTAAGTTGCACTGGTTTTATTGGGAAAGCTACAGCACATGGTTGTCGGGTTTTGCACTATTTACGTTGCTTTACCTTTACAACGCATCAACGTATTTGATCGACAAGTCGCTGATGGATTGGACGCCGGCAGCCGCTATCAGTGCGGCAATCGCGTTTTTAGTCGTCTTTTGGTTGGTTTACGACGGTGTTTGTCGACTTTTTGGTTTCAAAAAAAATGGTGAATTGATCGTTGGCTTGGTCATGCTGCTAGTCATCGTGGCTGCCTCATGGCTTGCCTGCCAATTGTTTGCGGGTCGGGCTGCGTTTTTACTGGTCGGTGCCATGGTTGCCACGGCCATGAGCGCTAACGTGTTCTTTTGGATCATTCCCGGTCAGCGCACCATGGTTGCCGCGATGACCAGCGACCAGCCCTATGACGCCAAAGCCATGGCCATCCACGGCAAGCGCGGCAAGCAGCGCAGCATTCATAACACTTATTTCACGCTGCCAGTGATCTTTGCCATGTTGAGCAACCACTACAGTTTCACCTACACCCACCCGCAGAATTGGCTGATTTTGGTGCTCATGATGTTCTCAGGCGCAGCCATTCGCCAGTATTTTGTGATGCGCCACGGCTACAAACATGGCCGCACAGGCAACCCGTGGCCGTATGCTGCAGTGGGTGTTGTTGCGATATTAGGCGTGATTGTTTGGTTAGCACCCACAGCTAAAACGGCTGCAAAACCTTCTGAAAAACCAATTTCAATTCAGATAGCTACTCCTTCTGGCGCAAAACCCGTCTCGGCAGAAATAACAAACATCATCGAAAAACGCTGCCTGATGTGCCACGGCGAGCAGGTGCAAATGAAAAATGTGCGTTTAGATTCAGCAGAAAACCTGCAAAAGAACGCTGCTATGGTGTACCAGCAAGTCATTGTGACAAAACAGATGCCCATGAACAACTCAACCGGCTTGACGGACGAAGAGCGTCAAAAGCTGGGTGAATGGGCTAAACCTTAAGAATATTGAATTGTAAGAATATTGACTTAGAGGAATATAGACTTACATCAAGCCATTTCAAGTTAGGCTGGGTAAAATGGTGATAGGTCATTTTCCAGCCATTTTTAGAGGTCTTCATGAGCCAAGTTACCAACTCCGTTCGCTTCGTCCTCGACGGCAAGATCGTCGAGGCGCAGGGCGCGCGGCGCACCACAACTGTCTTGGACTATTTGCGCGAGCAAATGCATCGCACCGGTACCAAAGAGGGCTGCGCTGAGGGGGATTGTGGGGCTTGCGTGGTTTTAGTGGGCGAGTTGAACGCGGCAGGAACAGGCGTTGACTATGTGCCGACGAACAGCTGTATGCAATTGCTGCCCTCGTTAGACGGCAAATCCATCAAAACTGTGGAAAGTTTGAAACGTGCTGATGGTACGTTGCATCCGATCCAAGAGTCTATGGCGACTTGCTTTGGCTCGCAATGCGGTTTTTGCACACCGGGTATTGTGATGAGTTTGGCGGGTTTGGTGCAAACCAACACCGCACCGAACCGTACAGAAATCAACGATGCGCTGAGTGGCAATTTGTGCCGCTGCACAGGCTACAAACCCATCATCGACGCCACCTTACAAGCCTGCAAAGCAGCGCCCGAGCAGCTGAAAATCGAAGACGAAGCCGACATCGCCCTGCTCAAAAACATCCGCCGCGCCGCTGTGCCGATTTACAACTTGGATGGCGATATCGTCGTGCAGCCCGTCGTGCGCACCCGCAAGGGCAACGAATTTGTCGCTCCTGCCACAGTGGCAGAGGTGGCTGATTACCTCGTCAAACACCCCAACGCCACGCTACTCGCAGGCAGCACAGAGATCGGTCTGCAGGTCAACAAGCAGTTCACCCGCCCCGACAACATCGTTTACTTGGGTAATGTCACCGAACTGAAAACGATTACCTCTAAAAACGGCATGTGGCACATTGGCGCAGCCGTGTCGCTCACGCAAGTTCAAAACCTTATTGGTGATACCTATCCTGACTTTGCCGAGGTGCTACGTCGATTTGGCTCACCGCCTATCCGCTCGACCGCGACCTTAGCCGGCAATATCGCCAACGGCTCGCCGATTGGTGATTCCATGCCGTGTTTGCTCGCTTTGGGGGCAACGATGACGCTACGCCGTGGTGACAAAACGCGCCAAGTTGCTTTGGAAAACTTCTATACCGGCATGAAGAAAAACGTGCTGCAAGCGGGCGAATTCATTGAAGCTGTACTCTTGCCGCAACCCAAAAAGGGTAGCGCCTTCCGCGCCCACAAAATCAGCAAACGCTTCGACCAGGACATCTCTGCCATCGTCTGCGCCATGAGCTACGTGCTGGTGGGTGGCAAGTTCAAAAATGTCAAAATAGCCTACAACGGTTTAGCATCGTCACCCTGTCGTGCTCCTAAATTAGAAGCAATATTAGAAGAAAATACGCCGGCTAATGTGCAAAGTGCAGCGCTTGATGCGGCAATCACTGCCAGTTTTCCTGCGCGTGACGGCTTGCGTGCCACTTGGGCGTATCGCTCCTTGGTTGCGCGCAATTTGGTGATGCAATTTGTGGAAGAGTCAATCGAATCCTCAGACCTCATGAAGGAGACTGTGTAATGAATGCACCTACCACGCTCAAAGAACTGATGCCAAACTTGGCCGACTCAGCGGCTCAGGGCACAGACGTAATCCACGAATCCGCCCGACTACACGTCACCGGCGAAGCGGTCTACACCGACGACATTCCCGAACTGCGTGGAACGCTCTATGCAGCGCTGATTTTGTCCCCCGTCGCCCACGGCGAGTTGATTGGTGAGGGCATTGACCGCGCCGCCATCCTAGCTGAGCATGGTGTGGTGGCGGTTTACACAGCGAGCGACATTCCGGGTGAAAACAACTGCGGCCCAATCATCCATGACGACCCGTTTCTGGCTTCTGGGAAGGTCGAATTCATCGGCCAAGCCATTGCAGTGGTCGTGGCACGGGACATGCTTTACGCCCGCGAAGTCGCTAAAAAAGCGGTGGTCAAAGTTAAAGAATTACCAGCGATTTTGACGATTGACGAAGCCATGACAGCCAAAAGCTTCATCATGCCACCCAAAGGAATCACACGTGGCACGCCGGCCGAGGCCATCAAAACCGCGTCGCACACCCTCAAAGGCGAAACCACCTGCGGCCAGCAGGAGCAGTTTTACCTAGAAGGCCAAATCACCTACGCTGTACCGCGTGAAGATGGTCAATTGACGCTGTATGTGTCGACCCAACACCCCGACGGCAACCAGCGCGAAGCAGCAGCAGCGCTGAATTTGTCCACGAATGACGTCGAAGTGATCTGCCGCCGCATGGGCGGTGCTTTTGGCGGCAAAGAGGGCAATGCCAGCATCTTCTCGCAAAGTGCAGCATTGGCAGCCTTCAAGCTGCAAAAGCCGGTAAAACTGCGTGTGAACCGTGATGACGACATGATGATCACCGGTAAACGCCACGATTTCCGCGCCCAATACGAGGTGGGTTTCGATGACGCCGGCCATATTTTGGGTGTTGACGTGGTTTTAGCCTCGCGCTGCGGCTACAGCACCGACTTTTCTGGCCCAGTGAACGACCGCGCCGTGTTGCACATCGACAACTGCTATTACCTGCCGAATCTTTCCATCATCAGCCACCGATGCAAAACCAATATGCAAAGCGCCACAGCGTTTCGCGGCTTTGGCGGCCCGCAGGGCATGTTTGCGATTGAGACGGTCATCGAGCAGATTGCCCAAAAATTAGGAAAAGACCCGTTGGACGTGCGTAAGGCCAATTTGTACAAAGACGCTGCGGTTTCTGGCAATATTGACACGATCACCACCCAATACGGCCAGCAGATTGAAGACTGGATTGGCGATAAGGTGATGACTCAATTAGAAGAGGAATCTAACTATACCCAGCGCAGAATAAGCCTAGCTAGCTACAACAAAACGAGCAAGTACAAGAAGAAGGGCATCGCCCTCGTACCGTTGAAATTCGGTATCAGCTTCACCGCCACCATGTTGAATCAGGGCGGCGCGCTGCTGAATATTTACATGGACGGCTCGGTCAGCGTCAACCATGGCGGCACGGAGATGGGGCAGGGCTTGAACACCAAAATGGCGCAGGTCGCGGCGGATGGTTTGGGCATTCCGGTCAGCTTGGTTCGGGTGACGGGTACGGACACGCAGAAAGTGCCGAACGCCTCGGCCACAGCGGCTTCTAGCGGTGCAGACATCAACGGTGCGGCGGTGAATAACGCTTGCGACCAGATGCGGGTTCGCTTGGCTGCAGTGGCAGGGCGGATGCTTAATTGCGCACCAGATGCTATTAAATTCATAGCTGGACAGGCAATAAATACGCCGGCTATGTCTAAAAATGACACTAAAAATAGTGTTTCATGGCAAGAAGTCGTCAAACAAGCTTGGCTAGACCGCGTCGGCCTGTCTGTGACGGGGTTTTACATGACACCAGACATCAAATACGACTTCGCCACCCTGAACGGCAAGGCGTTTTACTACTTCTGCTACGGCGCAGCGGTGACCGAGGTCGAAATCGACACCCGCACTGGCGAGTGGTGGCTGCAAAAGGTCGATATCGTGCACGACGCCGGCAAATCCATCAACCCTGCTATTGATTTAGGTCAAATCGAAGGCGCTTACGTGCAAGGCATGGGCTGGTTGACGATGGAGGAGTGCATTTGGGACATGAAAGCCAAGACGATCGATGGCGTGGACGGACTGGGTCGCGGAAAACTCCTCACCCACGGCCCCAGCACCTACAAAATCCCGGTGGCGAGTGACATTCCGGAGCATTTCAAAGTCAGCTTTTTCGACGGCGAAAACATCAAACCCACGCCGTTTAAGAGCAAAGCCGTCGGCGAGCCGCCGCTGATGCTGGCTTTAAGTGCGTATTTTGCGATCCGTGACGCCGTCAGCGCCTCTGCAGACCACAAAGTCCCCGTTTTCATGGACGCACCTGCTACACCAGAGCGGATTTTGATGGCTTGCGAAGCCTTGAAACGCTAAAAATACCGCTCGCCCTGAGCCTGTCGAAGGGTTTCGACAAGCTCAACCCGAACGGATACTTCAAAAAATTAGGAAAAAAGTGGATTTCACCGCCGAATTTCAACGACTTTTGGCCAGTGAAGACGCAGTAGTTGTCTCCATAGCGTCCACCCAAGGCTCAGTCCCGCGCGAGACGGGGACGTGGATGGCGGTGTTTGCCGGCCACATCGTCGGCACGATAGGCGGCGGTCACGTCGAATTTGAAGCCATTACCGAAGCTAGAGCGCTTTTACGCGGCAATTATTCTTCAGAGCCGTCGTTCCCGCGAAGGCGGGAATCCACTGCGGATGACAGCACAAGTTCGTATGCAAAACGATATGTCTTAGGCCCAAGCCTAGGCCAATGCTGCGGTGGTGTGATGACTTTATGCTATCAAAAATATAGCTATTTAGGCATTAAATACGACGGCTATAGCCAAAATATGCCTAAAAATGAGGCATTTAAGTCGATTTCATACCCAAAACTCCAAAACGTCGCCCTATTCGGCGGCGGTCACGTCGGCAAAGCCATCGTCAATATCCTCAGCACCTTGCCCATGCAGGTGATGTGGATCGACAGCCGCGATGAAATCTTCCCAGACGAGCTTCCCAGTAATGTCATCTGCGAACATTCCGACCCTGTGCAAGCCGCAGTCAACGACTTAGCTGCCGGCTGCCACATCCTCATCATGAGCTTCAGCCACGCCGAAGACCTAGACATCGTCGCCGCATGCCTATTGCGCCAGCGGGAAAGGGCGGATTTGTCTTTCATAGGCTTGATTGGCAGCAAAACCAAGTGGGCAACTTTTCGGCATCGACTTGAGGACAGAGGATTCACCGCGTCGGAATTGGCGCACGTCACCTGTCCGATAGGGGTAGACGGTGTGAAAGGGAAGGAGCCTGAGGTGATTGCGGTTGGGGTGGCGGCACAATTACTAAAATTGCGAAGTTTAACCTCTTAAGTATGTATCTAGCCGGCGTATTTATTGCCTACAGCGCTATTAAAAATATAGTAATTTGAGTTTAAAAACTATGTCATCAAAAGAACTCAAACATATCGCAAAGATCACTATCGCGCATTACGACAGCAGCGCAGAATCGTTTTGGCAAGGCACCAAAGACCACGATGTGAGCCAAAACATTGCCGCATTGTTGCAATACATAGAAGTGCCTGCGCCGTTTGAGTTGCTTGATTTCGGTTGTGGGCCAGGGCGGGATTTGAAGACTTTTAAGTCCCTAGGTCACCATCCCGTCGGGCTTGAGGGTGCGACGGCTTTGGCAGCGATGGCGCGTGAATTCAGCGGCTGCGAGGTGTGGGAGCAGAATTTTTTAGAGTTAGCGCTTCCCAAAGCATGTTTTGACGGTATTTTTGCTAACGCCGTGCTGTTTCATGTGCCAAGTGCCGCTTTACCCAACATATTGACTCAGCTTTACGAGACGCTCAAACCCGGCGGCGTGCTGTTTTGCTCCAATCCGCGAGGTGAAGGCCAAGAAGGCTGGCAAGGCGATCGTTATGGTGCTTATCACGACTTAGAAACGTGGCGCGGCTACATGACAGCAGCTGGCTTTGCTGAATTAACCCATTACTACCGACCTGCTGGGCTGCCGATTGAGCAGCAGCCTTGGTTGGCGACGGTGTGGCGCAGGCCGAGTATTTAGGGATTATTTCGCCAATTCTTTGGATTTGTTCAACATGGCTTGAACCGCACGTTCGTCCAAGCCATACATGTCAGCAAACTCTGCAGCGCTCTTGCCGCTGCTCTCAAAAGCACGTTTTAAAGCCGTTTGTTTGGCAAATTTAGCGTCGTACTCTGCTAAGGCCTCTTCTAGCAACAGCGTTGCCTCGGCTTCATTGGTTTGCACGCGCAATTGGTACTCTTGGCGGCTCAGGCCGCTAGCTTCGAAGGCTTTTACCAGTTGCGCTCTGAACTCTGAACGCAGGTCGATTTTGGATCTGGCTTGGCGTCGGCTGAAAAGCTGCAGTAGCGACACGTAAACGTGCTCTGGCGAAACGTCTTCGCCTGGATTGCCTTGCAAATCATGGCGTTTGTTGCCAGAAACGACGCATTGCAAATAGCGCGTTGACCGCGCGTGGAAGCCCAAAGCGGCTTTCAGGCTGTCTTTTTGGAAAACATCCGGATGCGCTGCCATCAGGTCTTGGTAAGTACCTAATTTGAGGGGCATAAACGCGTTACCAAACAGGTGAGGGTAGAGTTCAAACAGCTTTTGCAAGACAGGTTGGACATCTATTTTTGGTTTAACAGGTTTTTCAGCGGATTGGGACGTGATCTCAGGCGTTTGGATAGGTTCGGTCATAATTTGAGGTTGCTATATTTTTAATAGCAATACAGGCAATAAATATGCTGGCTAACGGCGTATTACAGTGTTTTTTGAGTGAAAGAGGGTCAATTATAGCGATTTAAACACGTCAGCTGCGACTGCAATCGTTTCATCAATGTCAGCGTCTGTGTGCGCGCTGCTCACGAAGCCAGCTTCGTACAAGGCGGGCGCGATGTAAATGCCACGATCCAGCAGGCCGTGGAATAGCTTGTTGAAGCGCGGGCTGTCGGTGGTCATCACTTTGGCGTAGTTTTGCGGCAGCTCGTTCATCAAGAAAAAGCCAAACATGCCACCCTGGCTGTCACCGCAGAAGGGCACACCAGCGGCTTGGGCGGCTTGGGTCAAACCAGACACCAGATTTTGCGTTTTGCGCCCGAGTTCTTCAAAGAAACCGGGTTTTTGGATCTCTTTCAAGGTTGCCAAGCCACAAGCGGTGGCTACTGGGTTGCCCGACAGCGTGCCCGCTTGGTAAACCCCGCCCAGCGGTGCCAAGTGCTCCATGATGGCGCGGGAAGCGCCAAAAGCCGCCAGTGGCATGCCACCGCCGATGACTTTGCCCAGCACAGTGATATCAGGTTTGATGCCCAAAACCGCCTGCGCACTGCCCAAAGCGACGCGGCAGCCAGACATGACTTCGTCAAATATCAGCAGCGCGCTATATTCGGAACATAGCTCACGGCAACGGGTGGCGAAAGCGTGGCTGGCGCGGACGAAGTTCATGTTGCCAGCTATCGGCTCGATCATGACGCAGGCCAGTTCTTTGCCATGCTGTGCAAAGGCTTCTTCCAGCTGGGGAATGTTGTTGAACTCCAGCACCAAGGTGTCTTTCACCACGTCTGCAGGCACGCCTGAGCTGGTGGGGTGGCCAAAAGTGGCCAAACCAGAGCCGGCTTTGACCAACAGCGCATCAGCATGGCCGTGGTAGCAGCCCTCAAATTTGATGAATTTAACGCGTCCCGTGGCACCCCTAGCCAAGCGAATAGCGCTCATAGAGGCTTCGGTGCCTGAGCTAACTAAGCGCACCATCTCCATCGAAGGCACCAACTTAATGATTTCTTCAGCTAATTCGACCTCACGCTCTGTCGGTGCACCGAATGAAAATCCATCTAAAGCGGCTTTTTGTACGGCTTCTAGCACGGCTGGGTGGCCGTGGCCCAAAATCATCGGACCCCAAGAGCCGATGTAATCAATATAGCGCTGACCGTTGGCATCCCAAAAGTAGGCGCCTTGGGCGCGTTTGACGAAGCGAGGTGTACCGCCTACGGCTTTGAATGCGCGAACCGGAGAGTTAACGCCGCCCGGAATGCTGCGTTTAGCGCGCTCAAACAATTCGACGTTGCTGTCTTGATTTGCGGCATTTTGTAAGCTTTTAGTTGTATTCATGGTTCAAGAATTTTAAAACGAAGCGCAAAACTGCGCTTTTATAGTTGATTACCCCTAGTGCAAGAAGTAACAAGACGGCTATTTGTCGGATTATCCCGACACCCAAATGTTAGAAAGTGTAATTTCAGTCAATTGCTGTCCTACAATGGATGAATTCTAATCTTTGTACGAAGGCGACGCTGGCGGTGACTGATTCTAAAACTTGGTTGTGTTTAATCTGTGGTTGGTTGTATGAAGAGAAGCTGGGCTCGCCTGACGACGGCATACCGCCAGGTACACCTTGGGCACAAGTTCCCATGAATTGGACTTGTCCTGAGTGTGGCGCACGTAAAGAAGATTTTGAGATGGTTGAGATTTAAGTAAAGATATCAGCAGAGATATCAGTAAATATATAAGTAGAGATCTGATTGATTTTTGGAGAAATACTATGGCTACATCGAATACAGCATTGAAGATTTTGGTTATTGACGACAGCAACACTGTGCGTCAAAGCGCGGAAATGTTTTTGCGCCAAGGCGGCCATGAGGTGTTTTTGGCGGAAGATGGTTTTGATGCACTGTCAAAAGTGAGTGATCACCAGCCAGACATGATTTTTTGCGATATTTTGATGCCGCGATTGGACGGTTATCAAACCTGCGCCATCATCAAGCGAAACCCGCATTACGAAAACATTCCTATCGTCATGTTGTCGTCCAAAGACGGCGTTTTTGACAAAGCGCGTGGCCGCATGGTCGGTGCACAGCAATATTTAACCAAACCTTTCATCAAAGACGCTTTGTTGCAATCTGTGCAGCATTTTGCTGGTCAGAAAGCTGTTCAGTAAATAGTGCATTAAACAGCGTTGAATAGCGCGTAAGAAAACAGTTGAAAAAATCGAAAAATCGAAAAATCGAAAAATTGAGAATTAAAAATGACCATTCATAAAGTACTTGTTGTAGATGACTCCAAAACGGAGTTGATGTTTATCTCTGATCTGTTGCAAAAAAACGGCTTTGAAGTCGCCACTGCTGACGGCGGTGAACAAGCCATGCAATGCTTGGCCAAAGAAACGCCAGATTTGATATTGATGGACGTGGTGATGCCAGGTAAAAACGGTTTCCAATTGGCCAGAACAATCAATCGCGATCCTTTGTATGCGAATGTACCGATCATTTTTTGCAGCAGTAAAGACCAAGAAACTGACCGTTTATGGGGCATGCGCCAAGGCGCGAAAGATTACATCACCAAGCCTTTCAATTCAGACGAATTGATTGCCAAAATACGAGCGCAAGGCTGAATTAATACCTTGAAAGGTGTGTCGCTGACATCAGTATAAAGCGCCTTCAAGTTAGAACTACAAAGTATGGACAAGCGACAAAAACTACGTGATATGCAAACCCGTTTGGCTGAAAAGCTGCAAGCGGTACGTTCGGGTGAGGTGACGTCTTCTGCTGCCTGGTTGGCTGTGGATTCTGGCGGCGCTAAATACCTGTTTCCATTGGGGCAATCCGGTGAAATTTTTGCTTGGGCACCGATTCAAAAAGTAGCCCACACGCAAGACTGGTATTTAGGTGTTGCCAATATTCGTGGCTCTTTGTTCGGTGTGGCTGATTTCACGGGGTTTGTGCAGCGGACTAAAGCAACGCTGAACAATGAGTTGTCGCGCTCAGAGGCACGCTTTGTGACCCTCAATGCCGCACTGGATGTTAATTGTGCTTTGTATGTGGACCGCTTGGAAGGTTTGCGTAGTACGGAGTCTTTTGTCGAATCGCACGAGCCCACAACAGGTTCCCCAGAATTTTTTGGACACACTTATGTAGACGTGAATGGCTTGCCTTGGCAAGAAATCAATTTGCAAGTGTTGTCTCAACAAGATAGTTTTTTAAATATTATTGCGTAAAGATTTATTAAAGGTCGCCTCATGTCAGAATTAAACCTATTTCAAAAACTGTTTTCTAGAAAATCTTCTCCGGTTGAAGAGGAGCAAACGCGAAGTTTTGATGCGTCACTTAATTCAGATGATGCGACATCCATGAATGCTGCAGACTCGTCTGCCATGCTATTAAATCCAGCAGCAGCGACCGCTGGAGCAGCTACCTACGCGGAAGATGAGCCTGTCGTCTCAGACGCGGATTTGCTTGATATTCCGATTTTAGGCAAAAAAACTGTTACCCAACATCAACGAACTTTGGCCTCTCTACTTGCTTTAGCATTGTTACTGCTGGCTTTCGTGACGTTTTGGACGCTGAGTCGAGCGGATAAAGTGACGCAGCAGTTGTCAGCCACTGGCCAAGCTTTGATGCAGTCACAACGTCTCGCTAAATCTGTGTCGCAAGCGATGGTGGGTAGTGCCCAAGCGTTTCCTGACGTGAAAGAAAGCTCTGAAGTCTTTTCTAAAAGTATTCGTGCTTTAGAAAAGGGTGATGACACCATGCGTATCGATGCTGTGCCAGCAGATGCGCAACAAAATGTAGCTATTATTTCGCCATTGATGGAGCGAGCTGAAAAAAATGCAAAAACCGTGATGGGTCAGCAAAAAATCTTGACACAAATCAACTCTGCTTTGCGAGCAATTAATCGCCAATCGTCTGATTTGTTAGAGATTGCAGAAACGATTTCCTCACTAAAACTACAACAAAATGCTGCGCCCACAGAAATTTCAGCTGCCGGTCAGCTTGTGATGTTGACACAACGTATCGGTAAATCAGCCAATGAATTTTTGACCATGGAGGGTGTGAGCGCAGAGGCTGTGTTCTTGTTAGGTAAAGACTTAAATTCGTTCAAAGAAATCGCGCAAGGTCTGCAAACAGGTAGTGCAGAGCTACGGTTGTCGGGCACCAAAGATCCGCAAACGATTGAGCGATTAACAGAGTTGAACAAGTTATACGATCAAACACGTGTTCAAGCGGGTGCCATTTTGGGCAACTTGCAAGGTATTGTGTCAGCACGTGAAGCGCAGGTTTCTATTCTCAACGACAGTGAACCATTACGTAAAAATTTGGAAGAGTTGCAACTTAAGTTGTCTGGCCAAACGGGTTTGGGTTTTTGGGGTATTTTGGGATTATTTTTATCTACTTTGTTTGCCTTGGCTTGCGCTGGCGGTTTGGCATTTGTGCAATTGCGGGACAGTAAGCGTCAACAAGCTGTGGCTCAAGCGCAGCGTCTAACAGCTGAAAGTCAAGAGTTGCAAGCCAAGCGCGTGAATGATGGTAACCAAGCGGCGATTTTGCGATTGATGAACGAGTTGCAAGCAGTTGCAGAGGGTGATTTGACACAAGAAACCACGGTGACTGAAGACATTACGGGTGCCATTGCTGACTCTGTGAACTATACAGTCGAAGAATTGCGATTGTTGGTCGGAAACGTGCAAAACACCGCTAGCCGTGTAGCGCAAACGACAACACAAGTTGAAAACACTTCAACTGAGCTGTTGGCTGCTTCTACAGAGCAGTTGCGTGAAATTCGTGAAACGGGTCAGTCTGTGTTGGATATGGCCGGTCGAATCAACAAAGTATCTGCGCAAGCACAAGATTCGGCTTTGGTGGCGCGTCAATCGCTGGTGGCTGCAGAGTCTGGCTTATCAGCGGTGCAAAATGCGATTGGCGGTATGAATTCCATTCGTGACCAAATTCAAGAAACATCCAAACGTATCAAACGATTGGGCGAATCTTCGCAAGAGATTGGTGAGATTACAGAACTGATTTCTGATATTACCGAGCAAACCAACGTGCTGGCTTTGAATGCAACGATTCAAGCTGCATCAGCTGGTGAAGCTGGTCGGGGCTTCTCGGTAGTGGCGGAAGAGGTGCAGCGATTGGCTGAACGCTCAGCGGATGCGACACGACAAATTTCTGCACTGGTGAAAGCAATTCAAACCGACACTCAAGATGCGGTTGCTGCGATGGAGCGCTCAACACAGGGTGTGGTTGAAGGTGCAAAACTGTCAGATACTGCAGGTACGGCATTGACTGAGATTGATAAAGTTTCACGTCGTTTGGCAGAGTTGATTGAGCAAATTTCAAGCGCTACGTCTGCTGAGGCAACTTCTGCGAATACTGTGGCGAATAATATTCAACACATTTTTGCGGTGACCGAGCAAACCGGTGAAGGTACAAGAGCAACTGCGCAGCAGGTGCGTGAATTGTCGAAAATGGCCAATGATTTACGTGAATCAGTTTCGCGATTCAAGATTGCTTAAGATTATACTTTTGTAAATTTTTAACCTTCCAATTACAAATCATTTATGCAACTTGTAGATATCCCTTTGACCCCTGAGCTAGACGTGGCTGTAAAGGATTTAGGTCCTTTATCGTGGGTATTGGAAGAATTACGCAAATCATTTGATGCGTCCATCAAAGGTTTAAAACGATTTGTACGTGAAACTAATGTTGTGCAGTCAGATCTTGCCGCTGTTGATGTCAACCCATTACGTGCTGCTAAATTGCATTTGCATCAGGCGTCTGGTGCCTTAAGGTTGTTGGAGTTAGAAGAGACGGTTGCAATTGTTGAGGCTATGGAGGCTGTCGTCAATAAATTTTCTCTTCGGCCATCATTGGCAACAGAGGATGCAACTAGTAAGCTTGAACACGCTAGCTTTGCAGTTTTAGAATATTTAGAATCGCTTTTAGCTGGCAAAGAAGTCTCGTCTGTTGGCTTGTTTGTTCAATACAGCGACGTGAAAGTATTGGCGGGTTTTGATCGTTCTCATCCTGCGGATCTATGGATGCGTCAGCCATTTACTTGGCTCAATCCAAGTATGCCGTCTATACGATCAATTGATTACGCGCCAGAAGTGCGCGCTTCAATTGATTCTGCCTTATTGAAAATAATGCAGTCTTCTGATGCCCTAGCGGCTAGCGAATTAAACCAAATCAGTCTAGGATTGGCGGAATCGCAAAGTAACGTAAAAGCCTCAGTATTTTGGAAAATTTGCGCAGCTTTTTTCGAGGCGTTAGCTCAAAAGCGAATTCCTGTGGACCTGTTTGCCAAGCGATCAGCGTCAGGTATCGTTGTTCATTACAACAATTTGAAGCATGGTGATTGGGTATTTTCAGACAAATTCATGCACAATTTGCTGTTCTTTTGTGATCAAGCGCAAATCGAAAGTCAAGCGCAATCACCCTGTTTGTCGATTGTTAAAAAAACATGGTCTCTGGCAACAAAACAGCCCGCTAATTACACAACGAGTCATTATGGGCACTTTGATCCTGCCCTGTTGGCATTGTCGAGAAAACGTATCGTTGTAGCTAAAGAATTGTGGACATCGCTTTCTGGCGGTGATATACAAAAGATTCGTGGCACATCGGAGCAATTTAAACTCGTTTCTGAATCCTTGTTGAAGCTATATCCTTCTAGCAAACCATTGGCGCAAGCTTTGCTCAATGCTTCTGACATTGTTGTAGCAACCAAAGAGCCACCACGTACTGAATTAGCCATGGAAGTGGCTACTGCCATACTCTATTTAGAAGCTGTATTTGAAGGCTGGGGCTCAACAGATCAAGAGATGGAAAGTCGCGCTATCAAATTAGCGCAGCGTATGGAAAACGTTAGAAATGGCGGTCAATCTGAAACAGTAGAACCTTGGATTGAAGAGCTGTACCGTAGAGTCAGTGATAGAGAGTCGATGGGAAGTGTCGTCGGCGAGCTACGTATATGTTTGACAGATATTGAAAAATCTATCGACCAATACTTCCGTCATCCAACTGAAAAGAATGTTTTGCAATTTGTTCCAAACAAGCTAGGGCAAATGCGCGGTATTTTCTCGGTACTTGGTTTAGATCAGGCTGCAAGTGCTGTAATAAGTATGCGAGATCGCGTCGAGGAATTTGAGCTAAATAATTTTGATTTTGATGCTGCACGTTTGGGTGGTCAAATCGATAAGTTTGGAAATAATTTAGGAGCACTCGGTTTTTTAATTGACATGCTCAATTATCAACCGGCTTTGGTGAAAAAATTATTTGTATATGACAGTAAGTCAGGCGATCTAAATCCGTTGATGGGTCGTGAAGCAAAACAAATTGAGAGTTTTGCACCAGAGTTGCCTGTAATTCAACCAAGCCCAAGCCCAGTTGAAGCTGCTGCACTAGTCTTGCCCTTTGTAGCGGCCGTAGCTATTCCTGAGTCTACGTCACTTCCCGTTTCTGTTCCGATGCAATCAACTGTAAATGCATCCTCAACACAAATATCAGCATTGCCAGCATTGCCAGCAGTGCAAGTAGCACCAGTAACAGCAGCAATACCAGAGCCAGCGGCTGCAGTGATAGCGGTAGTAGCTAAACCTGTAGCCATACCAGAATCTAAGTCGGTTACGGCAGAGTCTGAGAAAACTTTATCTGCTGATGAGATCGAACTTCGCTCAATTTTTTTAGAAGAAGCGGCTGAGGTAGTTGTTGCTGGACTGCAAGCTTCGAACGCCATGTTGCTGCATCCAGAAAAACCAGAAAATCTTGAACTGCAATCTACTTTGCGCAGAGCCTTTCATACGTTAAAAGGCAGTGCGCGTATGGTTGGACTGGATGAGTTTGGGGAAGCAGGTTGGGCGTTCGAGCAACTTGTTAATACTAAGCTGGCAGATCAAAAACCATTTGAAGCTGATTTTTGCAGATTAACTATAGCTGCATTACAGTCGTTTAATATTTGGGCGAAAGACATTGAATCAAATACGGCACAGCGCTGGAAGGCTGATACTTTCCGTAACGCTGCTGATGCAATGCGAATTGAAAATCGATTTGATATCACTGGTTTAATGCTTTCTGAAAATGAAATCAAGCAAGAGCAAAAAATTGAAGCAGTATTGTCTGAAGATGAAGCGTTATTGTTGTCGCTAGAAGCTTTCGAACTTCTAGAGTTGCCAGAAGCTACTTCGGAAATCGATGCAGAGCTTTTGCGCGAAGTTGTAAATAAAGCTGAGATTCAAGAAGAGGTTGCTAAATCATTTATAGCTCCAGCAGCTCCTGTAGCTTCTGTAGCTCCAGTTACGCCAATCATTGCAGCTGCAGAAGAAATACAAATTCCAAAAACAATCATCACGCATGACACGCCGAAAGTTGTTACTCAAACAGCTGGAACCATTGAAAACAAGACTCCGCAAATAACTGTGCCAGTAATAGTGCCAGAACCAGTGCCAGCGCCAGCGTCAGCGTCAGCGTCAGTCATTTTGCAGGTTCAGGAAGCTAAATCAAAACCTTTGACTGTAGCCGCTAATTCAGTAGTTGTGCTCAAGCCATCTGTAAATTCTGCGCAACACGAAGAGCAATTCAAAGTCATTGGCTCATTGAAAATTGGCATTCCGCTTTACAACGTCTATTTGAATGAAGCGGACGAATGGTCTAGGTGTTTAGTCACAGAATTAGACGAATGGGCGTTGGAGCTACATCGTCCCTTGCTTGCAACGACGGTCAATTACGCGCATTCTTTGGCTGGTAGTTCTGCTACCGTCGGATTCAAGCAATTGTCAGGATTGGCAAAATTATTAGAGCATGCATTAGACAAGGCAACTCAGCAATTGCAAGGAAATGTTGAACATGCTCGTCTCTTCGCTGCTGCTGCTGAAGAATGTCGCCGTTTGTTGCATCAGTTTGCAGCTGGGTTTTTAGTAGAACCGAAATCAAGTGTTGTTCGCGAACTTGAGGCGTTTAAGTTGTTGGTCGTGAAAGATGAACTTCCTCCTGTTATTGAAGTATTAAATAAATCTAAGCCCGAGCCCGAGCTTAAAGATGCTGCCAAATTGGAGATTGAGAAGGTAGAGAAGGCAGAGAAGTTAGAACAAGTAACTAATAAAATTTCATTTGCAACCATATCTGCGCACGAAACTAAAAATACACAGACTGTACGTAATAAATCTTCAATATTGCACATCGACAATGATGATGATATTGAACTTGTTGACACATTAGATGCTGATCTATTTCATATATTTGAAGAAGAGGCACAAGAGTTATTGCCCAATTTGGGTAAAGCAATGCGGCAATGGTCTGTGCATCCAGATAATTTGAGTGCACGATCTGAAATTTTGCGAACTCTACATACGTTAAAAGGCAGTTCACGTTTGGCAGGCGCTATGCGCTTGGGCGAATTATCGCACCGCATGGAGTCTGAAATTGAGGCTTTAGGGACTGAGAATTTATCAGTTGATATGCTTGAGCCTTTGAATGTTCGGCTAGAACATCTTCAGCAAAACTTCGAGGCTTTGCGACATCCAACTGAGTATTTGAATACTGATAGCAAAGTCGAGCAGATATTAGTTGTTGATGCTGAGGTTGAAAAATCTAGACTGATCAATACGGCACTTGCAAAAGATGTTTCAAGTGTAGAGGTTGGTAAATCATCAAAAATGATGGTTAAACCACCCGCAAGTAGCATTTTGAAAGCGGATAAAAAGGAATCCAGACAATCAGTCAGAGTACGCGCACGTTTGTTAGACCGACTGGTCAACCAAGCGGGAGAGGTGATGTTGACGCGGACTCGGATTGAATCTGAATTGGGTCAATTGCGTGGCACTTTAGGTGACCTCACAGGAAACTTAGATCGCTTGCGTCAACAACTTCGCGATGTTGAGTTTCAAGCAGAAACGCAAATGCAATCGCGGATGGAGCAGTCAAAAGATTCTCAAAAAGGATTTGATCCGCTCGAGTTTGACCGGTTTACTCGCGTTCAAGAGTTGACGCGTATGATGGCAGAGTCTGTAAACGACGTTGCAACTGTTCAGCGCAGCTTGCAAAGAACAGTCGATTTAACAGAAGACGATTTGGTGGCTCAGGCGCGACAAACTCGTGATTTGCAGCGGGATTTGTTGCGTACGCGCATGGAAGAGTTTGAAAGTATTTCAGATCGACTTTATCGTGTTGTTAGACAGGCATCAAAGGATACCGATAAACAAGTAAAGCTTGACATCGTGGGTGGTTCAATTGAAGTTGACCGTGGCGTGCTTGAGCGCATGACGCCTTCATTCGAGCATTTACTTCGTAATTGTGTAGCACATGGATTGGAATCGGCTGAAAAAAGAGCTCAAACTGGAAAAGATGCAATTGGTGCTATTGCAATTAATCTGATGCAAGACGGTAATGATGTGGTCATTGAGTTTAGTGATGACGGAGGCGGTCTCAATTACCAGCGTATCCGCGAGCAAGCGATAGCCCAAAAGTTAATTGATAAAAACAATAAATTGACTGATGCCGAAACTATCAATTTAATTTTTACACCAGGATTATCAACTGCCACCAAAGTAACTGAGTTATCGGGTCGCGGCATTGGTTTGGATGTTGTTCGTTCTGAAATTATTGCTTTGGGTGGCCGCATTGATGTTAGCAGTGAGCCTAACAAAGGTTCTCGCTTCAAACTGGTGTTACCGTTAACAACAGCAGTCACGCAGGTGGTCATGATGCGTTCTGGCAATTTGTCTTTTGGTGTTCCATCGCATTTGGTAGAGATTGTACGTAGAGCACCGTTGGCAGATGTAGAGAAAGCTTATAACCACGCGTATTGGGGTACTGCTGAAGACAACATACCTTTTTATTGGTCCGGGTCTTTACTGCAAGCTTCTCAGCGAAGTAGCGAGCCTTTGACTAAGACAAATCCAGTGGTTATTTTTAGAAGCGCTGGTCAGCGAATCGCTATCCATGTCGATGAAATCTTTGGTAATAAGGAAGTTGTGATTAAGAATCTAGGCCCACAACTTGCACGCTTGCCAGGCCTTGCGGGTATGGCGATTCTTGTATCTGGTGCAGTAGCGCTGATATACAACCCAGTAGCACTGGCAGCCGTTTATGGCTCTTCTGTACAGCAATACAGCCCCACACGCTTTCAAGATGCACCAGCCGCTGGCGGTGTGATTTCGCCTACGCAAGCAAGCCTCGCTGAGCTTCAAACGCCTTTGGTTTTGGTGGTTGATGACTCGATAACTGTACGCCGAGTGACGCAACGAATGTTGCAACGTGAAGGCTTCCGCGTTGTCTTGGCAGTCGATGGTTTGCAAGCGATTGAAAAGTTAAACCTTGAAATTCCAGCGGTTGTCTTGTCAGACATTGAAATGCCACGTATGGACGGTTTTGATTTGGTGCGCAATATCCGCGCAGACTCTAAGTTGAAGCACTTACCAATCGTCATGATCACTTCACGCATTGCTGAGAAGCATCGTGAGTTGGCTATGGAGCTTGGCGTGAATGACTATTTAGGTAAGCCATATTCTGAAGAAGGTTTGCTCACTGTGTTGCGTCAGCATACTGCGCAAAAAGTTGCAGAACCAGAAAAAATTAAAGTTTAGTTTTTTACTTTTTTAACTACCGAGTATCTAAGCAAAGTTTTTTCTCGAGC
Organism: Polaromonas sp.; assembly: GCA_031422495.1. GTDB lineage: Bacteria > Pseudomonadota > Gammaproteobacteria > Burkholderiales > Burkholderiaceae_C > Aalborgiella. Next base: position 43,212 of record JANPLX010000100.1, read on the forward strand.
CTCTGCATGATTCACGACTGGATATGGATAATCCAAACCAATCGTTACGCATGCAGATTCCAAGTCAATAGGTTTTGCGTTCCACGGCTCATGCAGTGCTGAATTAGGTAATTTTCTCAATTGTGGCAAATACTTTCTAATAAACTTACCTTCAGCATCAAACTTTTCACTTTGACTGGTTGGATTGAAAATTCGAAAGTAGGGTTGTGCATCACAACCACTAGAACTTGCCCATTGCCAACCGCCATTGTTGGCAGATAAATCAAAGTCGTTAAGTTTCTCTGCGAAATATCGTTCACCCCAGCGCCAGTCGATACCTAAATCTTTGACCAAAAAACTAGCCGCTACCATACGCAAGCGGTTGTGCATATAACCCGTTTGATTGATCTGAGCCATGGCAGCATCAACCAAGGGATATCCCGTTCGCCCCTCGCACCAAGCTGCAAACAAGCTATCTGCTCTTTCACCTTGCTCCCATTTGATGGCGTTGTATTCCGGTTTAAATGCGCCTGATGCCGCGTACGGAAAGTTGCTGAGAATTTGAAAATAGAAATCACGCCAAATCAACTCACTCAACCAAACATTCGCACCTTGGCTGCCCACTAACACGCGTTGGTACGCTACAGCTGCTAATTTCCGAATTGACACCGTTCCAAACCGCAGGTGCACGCCTAAATAGCTGGGACCTTTAACAGCAGGGAAGTCGCGAGTGGCGTGGTAATCATCCATGCGGTCAAAAAAATCTTCAAATAATTGTCGTCCACCCTCCATGCCCGTGGGTATTTTTAGTGCTGCTAAGTTAGTTGATTCAAAACCTATTTCAGCTAGTTTGGCAACTGATCGTCGATGTTCAACCGGGCGTTCCACTAGAGCATTCTTGTACTTTTCTACAAGGTAGGGTCGCAGATAAAATTCAGTAAGCTTCTTGAGGTACGCATTTTTGTACGGGGTGAAAACGCCATATGGTTTACCCATTTGTGTGAGAATTTCAGTCCGTTCAAAAATCACATGGTCTTTATAAGTGTGAAAAGCAATACCAAGGTTGGCTAATTTCCCGAGTACCACCGAATCTCGATTAACCGCTTGAGGTTCGTAGTCATGATTGGAGAAAACCGCTTGAGCTGACAACTCTTGTGCTAGCTTTGGAATCTCATCACTCGCCCAAGCATGTCGAACGATCAAACCGCTATTGGGTTTGTCTGAAAGTTGGCGAATCGATGCATCAAGTTCAACCAAGGACTCGCGTATAAACTCAACCCTGCGGTCGGCTTTCGGCAATGAATCTAAAATTTCGCGGTCGAATACAAAGACACAATGCACGGTTTTACAGTGTTTTAGGGCGTGGTACAGCGCAGCATTATCATCTGTGCGCAAATCGCGTCTGAACCACATTAAGCCGGTGTCAAATTCTTTGTCCATATTTTCAGCAAACTTCCTGTTGCGTTCCCGTTAAAATGATGCCATGTCAGCTGATTTTGCACCAATTAACCTCACCCACCATTTCTTGATCGCCATGCCGGGTCTTGAGGACGACGGTTTTGCCAGATCGGTGGTGTATTTATGCGAGCATAGTAAGCGTGGCGCCTTGGGTTTGGTGATCAATAAGCCTAGCGAATTAAATCTAAAAAATTTGTTTGATAAAGTTGACTTGCCCATGCCACGGCAAGATCTGACAACTGCAGTCGTCTTCCACGGTGGCCCGGTTCAGACTGAGCGTGGTTTTGTGCTCCATGAAGCCATGCATGGCACGCCTTCTGCCGGTGATACGCCCTCTGAAAAATCGGTTTATGCGTCAACCATGACCATTCCTGGCGGGCTAGAAATGACCACCTCGCGCGATGTTTTAGAAGCCATATCTACTGGTTCAGGCCCGAGCCGCGTTTTGGTGTCGCTTGGCTATTCCTCATGGGGCAAGGGTCAGCTTGAATCTGAATTGGCTGGCAACAGCTGGCTGACCGTCGCTGCAGACCTCAATGTCATTTTCGACACGCCGATTGAGCAGCGTTATGACAAAGCCCTGAAGCTTCTGGGCATTGAGGCATGGATGTTGTCGCCAGTGGCGGGCAGAGCGTGAGCTCCATGTCTGCCGCTTCCCCACCTTCAAGCCCACTTACCGTCCCTGCGCATTGCCAGTCATTTTTAGCGTTTGATTTCGGGCTCAAACGCACAGGCGCCGCTGTTGGTAATCGCCTCATGCGTACAGCGCAAGGATTAGTCACTATCAAAGCAGAAGGCGATGCTCGCTGGCCTCTCATAGCAGATCGCATCAAAGAGTGGCAGCCTGATGCTATAGTGATCGGCGTTCCCTACTACCAAGACGGTGCTGCGCACGATAATACCAGACGAGCAAAAAAATTTGGTCGACAATTGCATGCAAGGTACAACTTGCCAGTTTTTGAAGTAGATGAGCGGTATAGCACCACAGAAGCACTAGAAATGGGTGCCAAGGACCCAGATGCTGGTGCAGCCTGTATCATCCTAGAGCAGTTTTTAAGGAGTTTGCCTTGACATCACCGACTTCGCCTTCTGTGGGAACTCTGGCCTTAGACGCCGAGGCCATGTACCAAGATTTGCTTCGCTATGTGCAGCAAATTCATGCACCAACTATGCAGTTGGTCGGTATTACCTCTGGCGGAGCTTGGTTGGTCGAGCGCTTACATCGCGATTTGAAGTTAACAGGCAAACCAGGCATCATTTCCTCGACCTTGCACCGCGACGATTTTTCAAAACGCGGCTTAAGTGATGGCGGTCAGACGACGCTGCCATTTGATGTCGAAGGCGCAGATATTTTGTTGGTTGACGACGTGCTGTTCACCGGTCGAACTATACGCGCAGTGGTCAACGAACTCTTCGATTACGGTCGCCCACTCCGAGTGCAACTTGCCGTTTTGGTGGACAGAGGTGGTCGTGAACTACCTATCCATGCCGAGTATGCCTCAGCTCGTTTATTCTTACCTACTAATCAATCACTCACCTTGGCCCGCAGCGAAGCTGGAACATTCAGCTTTGAAGTCAGAGAACGCTTGAACACTAAAAAATAAAACTAAAAAATAAAACTAAAAATACAATAAAAATATGCTCTACAAACGCAACCCCCAACTAAATAAAAACGGTGAACTCATCCACTTGCTGTCGATTGAGGGATTGCCCAAAGCAACGCTGACGCATATTTTAGACACCGCAGCCAACTTCGTTTCAGTCAACGACCGCGAAGTTAAAAAAGTCCCGCTCTTACGCGGTAAAAGTGTTTTTAACCTGTTCTTTGAAAACTCCACCCGCACCCGCACGACTTTTGAGATTGCCGCCAAGCGCCTCAGCGCCGACGTCATCAACCTCGACATCGCACGCTCATCTGCCTCCAAAGGCGAGTCCCTGCTAGACACCATTGCCAACCTCAGCGCCATGGCTGCTGATTTGTTTGTGGTGCGTCACAGCGAATCCGGCGCTCCTTATTTGATCGCCCAGCATGTCGCGCCGCACGTGCATGTGATTAACGCTGGAGATGGCAGACATTCGCACCCGACGCAGGGTTTGCTGGACATGTTCACCATTCGGCACTACAAAAAAGACTTTTCTAACCTTACCGTCGCCATCGTAGGCGACGTATTACATTCGCGTGTTGCTCGGTCAGATATTCATGCTTTAACAACGCTGGGCTGCGCCGAAGTGCGCGTGGTTGGCCCCAAAACCTTGGTTCCTAGCGACATGGCGCAAATGGGTGTTCGCGTCTGCCACACCTTGGAAGAGGGCATCAAAGACTGCGACGTCGTCATCACTTTGCGCTTGCAAAGCGAGCGTATGACGGGAGCGCTGCTGCCCAGTAGCCAAGAATTCTTCAAAAGCTACGGCCTGACGCAAGACAAACTGCAGCTCGCCAAGCCAGACGCCATCGTCATGCACCCAGGGCCGATCAACCGGGGCGTCGAAATCGACTCTGCCGTGGTTGACGGCCAGCAAAGCGTGATCTTGCCGCAAGTGACCTTCGGCATCGCTGTGCGCATGGCGGTGATGAGTATCGTTGCCGGTAATGACGCCTAGACAGATGCTTAAAAAATATAAAAAGACGCATAAAAAAGAGAAGCTATGAATATCCTCATTAAAAATGGCCGAGTCATCAATCCAGCCACAGGATTTGATGAAATATGTGACATAGCCGTTGAATCACCTCATGTTATAGCTATTAAAAATATAGCGAAAAACTTCACACCTGATACAACGATTGACGCCACAGGCTGCATCGTCACTGCTGGTTTTGTTGATTTGGCGGCACGTTTACGCGAGCCTGGCCATGAGCACGAGGGCATGCTGCAAAGTGAGCTGGCCGCTGCAGTGGCTGGTGGTGTGACTAGTTTGGTTTGCATGCCAGACACTGAGCCGGTATTGGACGAGCCCGGTTTGATCGAAATGCTCAAATTCCGCGCTGAAAAGCAGCACCAATCGCGTGTTTTCCCGCTAGGTGCGCTCACTGTGAATCTCAAAGGCGAAGTGTTGACCGAGATGGTCGAGTTGTCCGAAGCCGGCTGCGTGGGCTTTAGCCAAGCAGAAGTTCCTTTAGAAAACACCCAAGTGCTACAGCGCGCTTTGCAATACGCCAGCACCTTTGGCTACACCGTGTGGCTGCGCCCGCAAGACATCCATTTGGGCAAAGGCGTCGCTGCCAGCGGCGCTTTGGCTACGCGGATGGGTTTAAGTGGTGTTCCCGTCGCGGCAGAAACAATTGCGTTGCACACGATTTTTGAGTTGATGAAAGCGACCACAGGCTCCCGCGTGCATATTTGCCGCATCAGCAGCGCTGCAGGCGTGGCACTCGTGCGTCAAGCCAAGGCAGATGGCTTGTTGGTCAGCTGCGATGTGAGTATTAACTCACTTCATTTGACTGACATCGATATGGGCTACTACGACAGCCGCGCTAGGCTCAACCCACCCCTGCGCCAGCAGCGCGACCGCGATGCCCTGCGTGCGGCCTTGGTTGACGGCACGATTGACGCCTTGGTATCCGACCACACGCCGGTTAGCGACGACGCCAAAACCTTACCTTTCGCCGAAGCCGAAGCCGGTGCTACTGGTTTGGAGTTGCTGCTCAGCCTCGCCCTCAAATGGCAGTCAGAAAGCAGCGACAAAACGCTGACTTTGGCCAATGCACTCGCCACCATCACCAGCCAACCTGCCAAAATATTGGAGGCCAATTTGGGCGCTGAGTACGCCAGCTTGGGCCAATTGGTTGTGGGCGGCGTTGCCGACATTTGCATTTTCGACCCCAAAGCGGCTTGGACTGTTTCCTCAAGCAGCTTGCGCAGCCAAGGCAAACACACGCCATTCGTGAGCTACGAGCTGCCCGGCAAAGTGGTGGCCACCATCGTGGCTGGGCATGTGGCTTTTGAAGCGAAGTAAGTCATTTCTGGTACTTAACTTGCCGATATTGCTTGAAAGTATTGATGTCTCAACTGCGCGCCTTCGGTAAATTGTGCTTATTCATTCCTCATCTTGTGTGGGGAATTTTCAGTATTTACGTCATATTTCCCAAGTTAAATCAAACTCAAAAAAACAAACGGATTGAGGCTTGGGCCGGTGCATTGCTTGCCAAGCTTGCTATTAAATTAGTAGTAAAAGGCAACCCACCCACCACAGGCCCGGTACTTTTGGTCTCTAACCATATTTCGTGGCTAGATATCTTGGTCATGCATGCGTCTAAACATTGCCGCTTCGTCAGCAAAGCAGACGTCAAGCATTGGCCCATTTTGGGTGCCTTGGCGACTGGTGCTGGCACCTTGTACATAGAGCGCGAGTCTAGGCGCGATGCCATGCGAGTCGTGCATCACATGTGCGAGGCCTTGCAAAATGGCGAGATTTTGGCAGTTTTTCCAGAGGGGACAACGGGCAATGGCATTGAGATGCTCCCCTTTCACGCCAACTTGCTGCAAGCCCCCATCGTCTGCAACATACCCGTTCAGCCACTGGCGTTGCGCTATTTAGACCCCCAATCCGGCCAAACCAGCCAAGCTATGAGCTACGTGGGCGATGAAAGCCTGCTTGACTCGTTGTGGCGAACTTTGAAAGCCAAAGGCGTGATAGCCCAAGTTACCTACGGCGAACCCCAATCGTCAAATGACCGAACCCGCAGAATGTGGTCGGATGATTTGAGGGGGGAGATTGAGCGCCTTAAAGCTTAAAAGGCTTGAATTGCTTGATTTTTAGGTGTTTTTAGGCTCTAGTCGGCGTATTCATTGCTCATGTAGCTATTTTTTTTATAGCATTTTGTGTGTAAAATGTTCGGGTGAGACATCACTTCTTTAGCCTTCGGAGCATGGTAGCCGCTGACTCGGAGGGCTTGCAATTCAAGGTGGTCTCGTACTCGACAAGCAATTGACGGATTGCGTGCTCAATCGCTACAGCACCAAGTCGCTTTGCGTTCAATTCCGTGACCATGATTGCCCGATACACATAGGTGATGAGTTGATTCTGCCACTCTTTAATGCGCGGTGTACCGAGCATTCCTGTCATGTGGTATCTCGGAGTAAATCCGCCGTAGAGTTCCATGATGTGAGGGTAGGCTCCGTGAACATAGCCAGAGAAGGCCTTGTGGACCGTCTCCAATGTGCCCTGCGCATCGTGCGGATTGAGCTGATCCTTCGAGAGTTTGCCAAATGCCGCGTTGATTTTGCGACGGGGAACCATGTCGCGGTTTTGAGCGGAACTAAGCAGATCGTTCGGGTTCTCGAATTCTTCTTTGAAGAAATCTTTGAGCATTTTGATCTGGTCCTTGCTCGGACCAGTCTGTTCGACTGGACCCATGAAGAACAAGATTTCATAAATGAAGTCATCGGCCATTCGACAGAGTGCGCCGATTTCCTGCGTGTATCCAGCTCGCAGTAATACCAAGGCTGCATTTAGCGTACTGACCAGTTTTACACCTTTGAGATAGCAGAAGAGTACGTCTGATTGTTCTAGGTGTCGGTAGTACATAAAATCGCCGATCTGAACGCGTACCGGTTGAGGCACGAATGAAGACAATGAGTTGTAGTTCGCATTGAGCTTGCGCAAGGCTTCAGTGAGGTATTCGGTGGGTTCCATGTGCGCCTAACGTAATCAATGCCGCAAAACCTTCACCATAATCTGAGGGTTGCCGGAAAATCTCGTCAATAAATTGCTCCTGCGAATGACTTGAACTATAGCTTAGAGCAGCAATAGGTAGTGTTTTTACTTGCCGCATAAGTTAAACGCGGGTTGTCACGGGTAAGCCATTTTTAGACAAATACCATAGCACTAAAGCCAACAAACACGCCGGCTAGAGTGTAATTTAGAGGGTCAAAAACCCTAAAACTGGACTTCGCCATTTTGCTATCAAATAAATAGCGAATTAGGCAATAAATACGCCGGCTAGAGCCATATTTAGTCCCTAAAAAGACGTTTAAACCGTTTTTTCCCGCTCAAACGTCACCACATGGTCCACTTCTGCGCGTATGCCTATCCATTCGCCTAACTGGTGGTCGTGGTGGCTGGGGACGTGGGCTACGACGGTTTCGCCGGTTTTTAGTTTGAGGGTGTAGAGGAATTCTGAGCCGCGAAAGGCTTTTCTGATGATTTGCGCTTTGGTGGGGGCGTTGTCGTCGTGGACGATGTCGTCTGCGCGTAGCAGCACGTCGCATTCACCGACGGGCAGGGCTTCTAGCACGGCGGGGCTGATGTCGTGGAGTTCGCCTAAGGGGGTGACGACGTGTTTGTGCAAGCCGATGCCGGTTTTTCGATGATTTTCATGATTTTCATGATTTCCATGATTTTCATGTCCACCATGCTCATCATGCAGCTCAACCGTAGCTTTAGAAAACACGCCATGCCCAATGAAATCGGCCACAAACCGCGTGGCGGGGCGGTGGTAGAGGGTGTAGGCGTCGGCCCATTGGTGCAGCTTGCCTTCATGCATCACGCCGATCAGGTCGCCTATGGCAAAGGCTTCGAGCTGATCGTGGGTGACAAACAGGGCGGTGGCATTGGCTTTTTTCAAGATGGCGCGTAGCTCATGGGCCAGGCGCTCGCGCAGGTCAACGTCAAGGTTCGAAAACGGCTCATCAAGCAACAAAAGCTGCGGCTTGGGTGCCAGAGCGCGGGCGAGGGCGACGCGCTGCTGTTGGCCGCCTGAGAGCTCGTGCGGGTAGCGTTTACCAGCATCGGGCAAATCGACCAAAGCCAGCACCTCGGCAACTCGCGCCATGCGCTGGTCTTTTGGCAGGTGGTGGATGCCAAACGCCACGTTGTGCGCCACGTCCATGTGCGGGAATAGGGCGTAATCTTGAAACACCATACCGATGCGGCGTGATTCGGGCGCTAGGTGAACTGTTTCGCTGCTAACAATCGTTTTAGAGAGCAATACTGTCCCAGCGGATGCCCGCTCTAAGCCCGCTACGGCGCGCAACAACGTGGTTTTGCCGCAGCCAGAAGGGCCGATGAGTACGCCAATGTCGCCAGCGCGCAGGCCAAAGCTGACGCCGCCAACGGCTTCGGTCGTGCTGTTGCCGTAGCTCACATGAAGGTTTTTGACTTCTAAAAACATAATGGCAATATCTTGTAGCGGTAATGAAAGCCGGTTTGTAAATTGAATTTGTAAATGCGTACAATTCTCATTTAGATTGTATGCTGACACAAAAATCCCTATCAAACCCCGACTTTAGCCTGACCAAACGCACCAAGAGGGGACGTTTTGCCCTCCGTGTCTTGCTGTGCGCGTTCGCCTTGGTGCTGTTGTTGCCTATTTTGGCGGTCATCGCGTCGGTGCTGCAGTGGAATGGGGAATCCGCGCAAATCCTGCGGGAAATGAGCCAAACCGTGCTGCCAGATTACGCCATAACCTCGCTGATGTTGTGCATCTTGGTGGCGATAGGCGTGGCGGTGGTTGGCATGGCGACGGCAATTGCAGTCACCTTGTTTGAGTTCGCCGGCCGCAAAACGTTTGAGTGGGCGCTGTTATTGCCCATCGCCATGCCCGCCTACGTGGTGGCGTATGCCTATACCGACTTTTTGCAGTTCAGTGGCCCAGCGCAGGGCTGGATTCGTGGTGCTTTTGGCTTAGAAGGGCGCGTGTTACCAGAAATTCGCAGCGTTTGGGGGGCGGCCTGGGTGTTCACGTTTTGCCTTTATCCCTATGTGTATTTGCTGGCTCGCACCGCCTTGGCAGAGCGCGCCACGCATTTGATGGACGCTGCTCGTCTGTTGGGCGCGCCGCTGCGCCGCCGCATCAAAGAAATCGCTTTGCCATTGGCGCGCCCCGCAGTGGCAGCTGGCATCGCCTTGGCACTGATGGAAACATTGGCAGATTTTGGCGTCTCCAGCTACTTTGGTATCCAAACTTTCACAGCAGGTATTTATAAAGCTTGGTTGGTGTTAGACAGCCGCATCGCAGCCGCACAACTTGCCACGCTGTTGCTAATTACGGTAGTGTTGCTCTTAAAAATAGAGCGAAAAGCGCAAAAGAAGATGCGATTTTCAGCCGCCAAAGGTGCTAACCAAGCCCATAAATCCCAAACAGCGGAAAAATTGCAAGGCAAACAGCTCGCCGTCGCATGGCTGGTCTGCATCACGCCGATTTTGATGGGTTTTGTGTTGCCGCTGCTGTTCATCTTGCGTCCGTTTTTAGCAGCGTTGCGGGCTAACAATGTTCTGCTGCCGTGGGCACAATTTGGTCAATGGGCGGCGAACAGCCTGTTTTTGGGCGTAGTTAGTGCCGTTTTGGCGGTGGCATTCGCATTAGTCATCGCCTTTGCTATGCGCACCCGGCCTGATAGGTTGACGCACTTTGTGGGTAACTTGGCTGGGCTAGGGTATGCCATTCCCGGCGCAGTGATTGTCGTTGGTTTGCTTATCCCAGTCGGTTGGATACAGTCAAAATGGCCTCAAGCCGGCGTAGGATATTGGGTAACTGCTACAGTTTTAGGAGTAATTTGGGCTTACGTTGTACGCTTTAGCGGCGTGGCGTTGCAATCGGTGCAAAGCGGTTACGCGAAGATTCCAAGCAGTTTTGACGATTCTGCCCGCATGCTGGGCACGAACGGCTTGAACTTGCTGCGCCGCGTGCATTTGCCCTTGCTCAAGCGCTCCACAGCGGCGGCGGCATTGTTGGTATTTGTCGATGTGATGAAAGAGCTACCCGCCACGCTGGTGCTGCGTCCTTTCAACATGGACACCTTAGCTGTCGTCACCTACCAGCTAGCTCGGGATGAACGCTTGGGCGAGGCAGCGTTGCCCGCTTTGGCGTTGGTTTTGGTGGGATTATTGCCGGTTTTGTTACTTAGCCGAACATTGCGTTCAGCTAAATAATGCTATATATTTAATAGCTGGATAGGCAATAAATACGCCGAATAGCGATATTTGCCTCTAATTTGGTCCCTCGACAGAAATCATAATGCAGCCTGTAGACCGCATAAATGTTAGTTTCTTCATGATATTTTTGGAAAAGTACCGTCAAAAAGAAAAGTGTCCCCCTTTTGTTGCAGTTTTGACACATCATGATTGTTCACGTCACGATCTGCGTTGCGTGCGCGAGTGTGAAAGCGTTCGGACTACCAGCGTTTTTCCTAATGAAGCTCTAGACTTTGCAGGCCCATACCTCTATTTGCACTAATTTGATTTTTTTTTGAATAGGGGATTTAATCTCTGCTTGAGAAAAGGCTAGGGTTCCGCTTCATCAAAGCTGTAGACATTCAACCCACCCCTCCTGATTCGTGACAGACAGCTACAGAGACAAAGCCGACCTTCAACTGAATTTTTGAAGATCCGCTTTCGCGCTTAAAACAACCACTCAAATTCACAACATTTAAACGAAATTAAGTTAAGCTTGATCATGACAAAGTGTAGACAAGGGCATAAGTACCTATACCAGCCATCATTCAGTGCGCGCTAACTCACAGACCAAAATTACACAAATTGTTGACAAAGGTTGGCTACGGACATCACCCGTAGTCCTGACAAGATCCAGTCCGATAGCCATTGTGGAGTAGTCCATGTCCAATCCCCTGTCAACCGCCATGGAGCACAATGAGGCCTATCGACTTTTTAACATGCGTGCAACTGGCTTTGCTTGAAACCTTTCGGCCTAAAACCTGAGGTTTTTCAGCGGACTTTGTGCGTTTGCGCACAGACTGACTCTGCTGTATCAGGAACACTTGTAAATCACCTCAACCCATGGAGCTTTCAATGAATTCCAAATCGTTCAATACCTGCCGGGCGCTTTGTGCCACGGCGCTCGCCGCAACCTGCTTTTTGTCATCAGTTCAAGCGCAAACCACCCCTGCGGGCAATATGCCAGCTGCCATGCCCCACGGCCAGATGCAAAAAGGCATGATGGGTTCCGACGATATGAAAAAATCGATGATGACGGGGATGGACGGCATGAACAAAATGACCATGACTGGCGACATCGACAAAGACTTTGCCATGATGATGAAGATTCACCACCAGCAGGCGGTTGACATGTCTGAAATGGAAATTGCACATGGCAAATCACCCGCCATGAAGGCGATGGCCAAGCAGATCATTGCTGCCCAAAAGAAAGAGATAGCCAAATTTGACCAGTTTCTTGCCAAGCAAAAATGATTGATGGCGTGTTATGGCGTTCCAACCCAGCATCGTCTCCAACGAAGCCGAATTGTCGCTGAATGACCCGGTGTGCGGCATGACCGTGACGCCACAATCGCCTCACATGCTCCAGCACGAGGGCAAGCCGATTTATTTCTGCAGCGCGGGTTGCAAGGGTAAATTTGCGGCCAATCCGGCCAAGTATCCCTTTGCGACCTTTGACGCGGCCATGCCCGCTCTGGCACCAACACCGGCGATGTTCGAGCCTGTGGCTGCCGGTGCCATCTACACCTGCCCTATGCACCCCGAGGTGCGGCAGGATAAACCCGGTGCCTGCCCCAAATGCGGCATGGCGCTGGAGCCTGAAATGCCCACGCTTGATGAGGGTGAGAGCCCTGAATTGACCGATTTCAAACGGCGCTTCATCTGGACACTGCCTCTGACCATCGTTGTCACCGCGCTGGCCATGGTAGGCCATGGTCTGCAACTGTTCGAGATGGCGACGCAGAGCTGGATTGAACTGATGTTGACCTTGCCCATCGTGCTGTGGGCGGGCTGGCCGTTTTTTGAGCGTGGCGCACAGTCCATCATCAACCGCAGCCCGAACATGTGGACGCTGATTGGCCTGGGCACAGCTGCAGCCTTTGTCTACAGCGTAGTCGCCACTGCGGCACCAGACGTGTTTCCCGCCTCGTTCATGTCGATGGGACGCGTGGCGGTTTACTTTGAAGCAGCAGCGGTGATTATTTCCCTCACGTTGCTTGGCCAGATTCTCGAACTCAAGGCCCGTTCGCAAACCTCGGCCGCCATCAAGTCCCTGCTCGGTCTGGCACCCAAGACGGCGCGGCGCATCAATGCGGACGGCGCAGAGGAAGACGTGCCCCTCACCCACGTGCATGTAGGCGACTTGCTGCGGATTCGCCCCGGTGAAAAAGTGCCCGTCGATGGTGTGGTGACCGAGGGCAGCAGCGCCGTGGATGAATCCATGCTGACGGGCGAGCCCATGCCCATCACCAAGCGCGTGGGCGACAAACTGATTGGCGCGACCATGAATACCAGTGGCGCGCTGGTGATGCGCTCAGAGAAAGTGGGCTCGCAAACGGTGCTGGCCAGCATTGTGCAGATGGTCATACAGGCACAGCGCTCCAGGGCGCCGATGCAGCGCATGGCCGACCAGGTGGCTGGTTATTTTGTAGTCACCGTGGTCGGCATTGCCTTGCTGACTTTTGTGGTGTGGGGGCTGGTGGGGCCGGAGCCGAGCTGGGTTTATGGGTTGATCAACGCGGTGGCGGTGCTCATCATCGCGTGTCCCTGCGCATTGGGTCTGGCCACGCCGATGTCGATCATGGTTGCCACTGGCAAGGCCGCGACCCAGGGCGTGCTGTTTCGGGACGCAGCGGCCATTGAGAATTTTCGCAAGGTAGACACGCTGATCGTGGACAAGACCGGTACGCTGACAGAGGGCAAGCCGAAGTTTGACCGCGCCGTGGCGGCACCTGGCTTCGCCGAAGACGACGTGCTGCAGATGGCAGCGAGCCTGGACCAGGGCAGCGAGCACCCATTGGCCCACGCCATCGTGGCAGCGGCGCGCGAGCGGGGTCTGGCGCTGGACAAGGCTGAAGGATTTGAGTCAAGCACCGGCATCGGCGTGCGCGGCACGGTGGGCGGCAAGCAGCTGGCACTCGGCAACACCGCGCTGATGACACAACTCAACGTCGCGGTCGATGCCCTCAAGGCGCATGCTGAAGCCTTGCGCGCCACCGGGGCCAGTGTGATGTTCCTCGCGGTGAACGGCCAGAGCGCCGGTCTACTGGCGGTGTCCGACCCGATCAAGGCCAGCACGGCGGAGGCATTGGCCCTGCTTACGGCATCCGGTCTGCGCGTGATCATGGCTACTGGTGACGGTCTGACGACGGCGAAAGCGGTCGCGGCCACGCTGGGCATCGACGAGGTTCATGGTGAGGTCAAACCCGCCGACAAGCTGGAAATGGTAAGTCGGCTGCAGCGCGAAGGCCGCATCGTTGCCATGGCCGGTGACGGTATCAACGACGCGCCGGCGCTGGCCAAGGCCGATGTGGGCGTGGCCATGGGCACGGGCACCGACGTGGCGAGGAACAGCGCGCAGGTGACGCTGGTTAAAGGCGACCTGCGCGGCATTGCGGTGGCGCGCGAGATATCGCAGCAAACCATTGCCAACATGAAGCAGAACCTTGGCTTTGCCTTTGTCTACAACGCGTTGGGCGTGCCGCTGGCCGCTGGTGTGCTGTACCCCTTCACCGGCTGGCTGCTGTCGCCGATGATTGCAGCGCTGGCGATGAGCCTGAGCTCGGTGTCGGTCATCACCAATGCGCTGCGATTGAGACGCGCCGCGCCCAAGCAAGACTGAAAATAGCAGAACAGCCATGGACATCCTTGCACACGCTTTATGGGCCGGAGCAGGGATGGCGCTGGCGCGTCGCCGGTGGCCCATCTCCCCGCGCACCGTGATGGTGACTGTGGTGCTGGCCACGTTGCCAGACTTATTTCATCTGCTGCCAATCGCCGGATGGTGGGCGTTTGGCGATGGTTCTCTGGAGGCGCTGCGGGCCTATGCCGTTGCATTGCCGGGTCAAGAGCCCGCTCTGCCGCCAATGGTCGAAGCATGGTCGCACCACCTGCACTGTGTAGCGCACAGCGCCATTATCGCTGGTGCTGTGACACTGCTGGTGTGGGCAGTGCTGCGCTCGCTATGGATACCTTTGCTGGGCTGGTGGTCACACATCGTCATCGACGTGTTCACGCATTCTGCCGATTACTACCCTTCCCCCGTGCTTTATCCCATTACAGAGCGCGGTTTTGATGGCCTGGCCTGGAATACACCTTGGTTCATGGTGCTGAACTACGCGGCGCTGGGCTTGACCGGACTGTGGCTATGGCGTTCCAAAAGAAGCAGACGCAGCCAATAATTGCGTCCATGTTCCTTGGCAAAAAACTCGGCGTATTTCACCAAGTAATTGGCGAAAATATGCCCATGACACCAAGCCTCGCACCTTTCTTTCAGCCCCTCACGGGCCTCTACGAACCCTCCGCCATCCAGCAGCTGGCGGACGGGCGCTTCCTAGTGGTTGAAGATGAAAAAGAGCATTCCTTCAGCCTGCTCACCCTGAGCGCCAGCGGGAATGCCAGCAGCAAAGCATTTGGTCCGGGCTGGTTCCATGGCAGGGATCCGATCTGGAAGCTGGACGACCTGGAAGGATTGCGCTGGAATTCAAACCGGCACTTTCGTCGATGTGCAGAGACACGGTGCACAGCTTTTCGATGGCTTCGGTCAAACGCCTCAATCGGGCGTGGGCTTTTCACAGCAAGGTTTTCAACTTGTCAAAGACTCGTTCCATTGGGTTGAAATCGGGACTGAAGGGTTGCAGATAACACAGAATCGCACCAGCGGCCTTGATGGCTGCTTATGGGGAATTCAGTAGGCACCTAGAAAACTGTCGTTCCCCAATACCCGCTTTCGCTCCCATTCCTGACGACCAAGCAAATGGCTGATTAAGAGACAAAGCGGTAGTAGAAAAAGTTGAAAAGCAACCTCAAAAGCGGTCACTGAATTTACTGGCTATTGGTCAGTTTTTTGGCGAAAAATTTTACGAAATAAATTTCCAAATTTCACAGTTAAAAAGTGGTGATGGTGAATTAGGATAGGCTACAAAAAATCAACTTTTGGCGTAAGTTCAACTTCTGATAACTATCTGCCCCCACAAAGCTCGGAGCCGGCGGGGCAGTTGGGATGGATTAAAGGCTAGCCGGTAAATGCTGGTCCGTGATGATGGTGGCCTCAGCGCGCCGGTGTCACGCGCCAGACGGTGTTGGATAGATCGTCGGCCACGATCAACGCGCCCTTAGGGTCGACGGTCACGCCAACTGGACGGCCCATGGTCTTGCCCTCGACCTGGAAACCGCTGACGAAGTCGACGGGTGGGCCGCTGGGGCGGCCGTTGGCGTAAGGCACGAAGATCACCTTGTAGCCGACAGGCGCGTCCCGGTTCCAGCTGCCGTGCAACCCGATGAAAGCGCCTTGGGCAAACGGGGCCGCGAACCCACTCTGTACGAAGGACAGTCCCAAAGGCGCGGAATGTGACTGCAATGCGAAGTCCGGCCTTACCGAGGCCTGTACCAGTCTCTCGTTCTGTGGCTGTACACGGCGGTCAACGTTGGGCCCCCAATAGGCGTAAGGCCAGCCGTAAAAAGCACCTTCTCGTACCGAGGTGAGGTAGTCCGGGACGAGGTCGGGGCCCAGCTCGTCTCTTTCATTCACCACAGCCCAAAGCTGCCGGCTTGTGGGTTCGAAAGCAAGTGCTGTGGGATTGCGTAGGCCTGTTGCGAACGCCCGTGTGGCACCACTGCTAGCGTCGACCTGCCAGACGACTGCCCGGTTCTCCTCTACCGCCAAGCCGCGCTCGCCGATATTGCTATTTGAACCGATGCCAACATAAAGATAGCGCCCGTCGGCATCAGCGGCGAGCGCCTTCGTCCAGTGGTGGTTGATCGCTGAAGGCAGTTTGGCCACTGTCACAGGAGTCGCAGTAGCCTGCGTCTGGCCGTCCACATATTCCATCCGCACCAGCGCATCCTGATTGGCAACATATAGCCGGTTTCCAACCAAGGCCAAGCCGTACGGCGCATTGAGGTTCTTCGCGTAGACCCACCGTCCTTCGTAAACGCCGTCTCCATCGGCATCGCGCAACAAGGTCAGTTGGTTGCCGCCTTTAACGGATGTGGTGCCTTTGGATTTGATGATGCCGGCGATGTAGTCCTTGGGTCGGAGGACGGGAGCACCCCCGCCCTTGCCTTCGGCCACCAGAATGTCGCCATTGGGCAAAACCAGAGTCTGGCGCGGCACTTTCAAATCGGTCGCGATGGCTTTGATTGTCCAGCCCAGCGGCACGGCGGGAAGGCGGTCACCCCAGCCTGCTGGTTTTGCGATGCTCATACTGGGCAGCAAACCTCGCTGCGGGGGCGGCAGGTTCGGATTGCCGAGTTGGGCGCTACTTGCTTGGGCCGCCGCGACGGCAAAAATCATTGTGGTGCCAAGAATCACGCCTGTGGTGAAGGTGGCTCTGATGAGCTGACTCAAGGTTCTCATGCTGTCCTCCGCAAAGTGCCTTTAAGCCCAACCAGGCTGACCATCGCGGCGAGCACCACCACCATGGCCGACAAAATCAGTCCGGTCGGCATCGCTGCCCAACCGTCCTTGGCGTGGACCAGGGCATTGAGGAAGCCGACGACAAAAGTCGCCAGCAACAAACTCAGATAAATCATGCTGCGACGATGGCGCGTAGCGGGCGACCGCAGCAGATCTATCGCACCCCACAGCAACACTGGGCCGACTATAAGCAGGCCTCCTGCCATCAGCCACGAGGCAAAATTCAGCCATTGGATCTGATGGCTGCTGAAGTAGGCCCAATCGCTGAGCAGCGCTCCCAAGAACAGCGGGAAGGAGGACAAGGCTAAGACTGCGTGCATTCGGGTATTCATAGCTGAAACGATGTTTGCGAAGTAGTAGATTTGGAATCCGTATCAGTTTTACACAACCTCCAGCGCGAATCGCTGATGGCGTGAATCGCTTATAGGCTTTAGGGACCAATTTGACAGCCTACACGATCCACAAACTGTAGTGCAAAGGCAATCATCTTAAACCCCATTTTGGCTACCGTCTGTTCGATACCGCACAGAGAGTAATTTTTCTTAGTGCTTTAATTTGCGTTGCAACTGCCGCATCACAACGGGCCTGCGCCCAAAGCGGAATAACTATGGCATGAAAGAATCATTAAGATGGATCCCCTACTGCGGCGAGGCACCGGGCCCAGAGGTCTGGCTGAGCCGCTGGAATTTCGATCCGGTGCTCGGCGCAGGGTTGCTACTGCTTGCGCTTGCGCTGTTGCGCTTGCCACTCAGCCAAGACCTTACTGCCCGGCGACTTTTGAGTCTGCGTAGTGCGTGGGCTCTGGCCGTCGTGCTTTACGTGTCTCCGCTGTGTGCCTTGAGCTCAGCATTCTTCACAGTGCGGGTAATTCATCACATCGCGCTCGTGTTGGTGATGGCACCCTTGCTTGTGTTCGGATTGGAACCCTGGCTGCAGCGACTGCCGATTTCGCTTTGGAGTTCTACCGCCATCGCCGCGGCAATCTTCTGGACTTGGCATGCGCCTGCCCCCTACGCGGCCGCGCTGTCATCGGTCTCGATCTACGCGCTGATGCAATTCACGCTGCTGTCCAGCGCGATGGTTTTCTGGATCGCGATCCGTACATCTGATCCGCCTGCGGCGATGGCTGCCATCCTGGTCACGACTGTGTTGATGGGTTTGCTGGGCGCGTTGATCACCTTCGCAGGTCGGCCGCTGTATGTCCCGCACTTCGCTTCAACACTGAGCTGGGGCGTGTCGCCGTTGGAAGATCAGCAACTCGCCGGCATCACTATGTGGGCACCCGGCAGCATTGCCTACTTGGCTGCGGCAATGTGGATCGGCTGGCGATGGATGAGCGCCGCACGTACGCGTGAGATGCGCACCGAGCCAGTATGAATCTCGTTGCTGCCATTGAATGGGCCGAGGGCTACCACCGGCGCGGTGTGTACTCGCCCATCGGCGTCGCCTTTCACTGGGTAATGGCGGCGCTGATGATTTTTCAGCTTGCGCACGGCTGGTACTTGGGCTGGTTACCGGTGGGCGGTGACAAGTACGTCGGTTACCAAACCCACACGCAGGTCGGACTGACGATCATGCTGCTTGGCACATTGCGCTTTCTTTGGTACAGCCAACTCAGTGGGCCCGACAACGTTGACGAAGCCTCGTTGGCAGGTAAGGCCAGCCGCATGCTGCAAACTTGGTTTTATCTGAGCTTCTTCGCGCTTCCGATAAGTGGCTGGGTCATGTGGTCAACGCTACCGAGCGATTTGCCGTTGTCAATCGCCGGTGTGCTTCCGTTTCCCAATTTGCCTTTCGATCAGTTGTCTGAACGTTTACAGCACAGCCTGATGCAGTGGGCCGCAGCAGCGCACTTCTGGATCGTGTGGATCACGGCACTGATCATTCCCGGCCATGCCGGGGCGGCCGTGCTGCACTACCTGGTCAAGCGGGACAAAGTCCTGCATTCGATGTTCGACCTCAATGGGCCTGAGGTGCCGGGCGTACTGGGATCCGCGCAAGATAAAGGCTCAGCTGTGTGACCTCCGCAGGCTTGAGCTGCTGCGCCACTTTCAACATCACATGATTGCCATCATTCCGCCTTTTCGAGACCTGCCAGTCCTGCAACTGCTGAACCAGGTAGAACGCTGGCTGCGCGTTCAGCGGTGGTCCGTTCACAGTGCCGAGACCTTCGGTACCATGGCATTGCATACATGCATCGACGTACAGCTTTGGCGTCGTCGCAGCCAGAAGTTCTTGATTAGCAGATGGCAAAGCCTGAGACGGCAGAGCAGCGTAGAAACTGGCTACTCGAACTCGTTCATCGCTGTCAAGAAAGCGCGCCACGTCGCGCATCACCTCATGTGGCCTCAGGCCAGTCGCATAATCTTCCATCTGTTTTTGCAGATAGCCCGTCGGCAGGCCCGCCAAGCGCGGCGCGTCGAAACCATTGCCCTCGCCCCGCGCGCCGTGACAGGTGACACAGGCGTAGCGCGCGCCGCCTTCACCACCACTCATTGCAATGAGTTCACCACTTCGGCCCCACTGGTCATCACTGCGGCTCATGCGATCTGTGCAAGCCGAGGTCAATACTGCCACGATCAAAGTCAGCGTTTGGCTGAAACGGCACGAAAGCCAGTGTCGGGAAAGCGATGGTTGTCTGCTCATGGAAACTGAATTATCGTCTACACCAAGGAGGGTCTGCCTATGGGCGCGCTCAGCAACCATAGCAGGTCAGTGGTTAATACTTTTGTGTACGTCCCTTGTTGCATGTGACGGTCCGCCTGATCGGACTTCCACGCTGGGTGACGCCAACACAGCAAAGGGTCGGCAGCTCGTCATAAGCAAAGGCTGCGTTGCGTGTCACACCTTCCCCGATGTGGAGTGGCCACGTGGCGGGCTAGGACCCTCGCTGCAAAACTTTGGGCGTCAGGGCTTGATCGCTGGACGTCTGCCGAACCAACCTGGCGTGTTGATGGAGTTCGTACGGAACGCGCCAATGTTGGTGACCGGAACGGCCATGCCTACCATTTTAATGACTGACCAGGAAGCCCGCGATGTTACAGCCTATCTCCTCACTCTCAAGCCTAGCTGAAGCGTTGAGCGGCTGGCCAGCGCCGGTGCTCGATCCGCATGGCCCGTTTTCGAACTCAGTCACCACGCTGGCTTGGGTGTTGATCGCCCTTATGACGCTGATCTTCGTGCTGGTGTGTGCAGCCATGTGGGTGGCGCTGTATGGCAGCGACAAGCTGCGCGCCCAGCTCGGTGGCGAGCACGTCGTCAAATGGTTCGGGCTGATCGTGCCGGCCGGCGTGCTGTTCTTGTTGCTGGCATGGGGCACGACGATGGTTGCAGGAATGACGACGATCAAGGGCGACGAGTTGCGTATGCGCGTGTCTGGGAATATCTACTGGTGGCGCGTGTCCTACCTCGATGCTGCGGGCAATCAAGTAATGGCCGATGCCAACGAACTGCACATCCCCGCCGGTCGCCCGGTGGTCGTCGACATGGTCTCCGAAGATGTGATCCACAGCTTTTGGGTCCCCAAACTCGGTGGCAAGATGGACATGATTCCGGGCCGCACGAACCGGCTCAAGCTGCAAGCCGATAAGGCTGGCAACTTCGGGGGTCAATGCGCTGAATTCTGTGGTGGGGCGCATTCGCTGATGGGTTTCGTAGTCGTGGCGCATGAGCCTGCTGACTGGCAGCGCTGGTACGATGCACGACTTGCGCGTCTGCACTCAGCACCGGTTCTAACTGAGACGCCGGTTCCTATCAGCGATGAGGTGAAGCGTGGCCGCCAGCTCTTCGGAGAGGTCGGTTGCGCTGCTTGCCACCGAGTTGCTGGTAGCTCTGCGCAAGGTCTATCTGGCCCGGACTTGACGCACGTGGGCTCGCGTCTTTCCTTGGGCGCAGGAATTTTGCCTAACACCCGGGGCACGTTGATCGGCTGGATCGGTGACAGCCAATCGATCAAACCGAATAACCGCATGCCAGCCTACCGCTCGCTGCAGGCCGCCGAGCTGAATGCTCTGGCCGCTTACATGGAGTCGTTGAAATGACGCACAGCACTCCTCCTGGCGTTGTCGGCGCTCTTAGAGATGCCGCAACCGCGCCTTCGGAAACCGGCTTCGACGCGCAGCTCTACAAGCGCTTCCCGACACAAGGGGACAGGCCGCCCGGCGAACTAGAAACGTTGAAAAAGGTCTGGGAAACCCCGATGGGATGGCGATCTTTCAGCGCTGTCAACAACAACTTCATCGGCTTCCTGTTTATCGTCACTGCCTTCGGCTTCTTCGTTGCCGCCGGCGTCCTCTCGCTTGTGATGCGCGTGCAGCTCGCCTCGCCACTGGCGGGCATCGTGCCGCAGGAGACCTACAACCAGCTGTTCACGATGCACGGCTCGGTGATGATGTTTCTGTTCGCCGTGCCGGCTGTCGAGGCCATTGCGGTGCTGCTGCTGCCGCAGATGATTGCGGCGCGCGATCTGCCGTTCCCTCGGCTCTCGGCGTACTCGTACTGGGCTTACCTGATCGGCGGTGTTGTTTTTTTCTGCTCGATCTTTTTCAGCCTGGCACCAAGCGGTGGCTGGTTCATGTACCCGCCGCTGAGCTCTGGGGTCTACGCCAAGGGCATCAACGCCGACTTCTGGCTGCTGGGTATCGGCTTCATCGAAATCAGCGCGATTGCCGGTGCCATCGAACTCATCGTCGGCGTTTTGCGCACGCGCGCTCCGGGCATGACACTGGCGAAGATGCCGATCTACGCCTGGGCGGTCCTGATCTTCGGCGTGATGATCGTCTTGGCCTTCCCGGCAATGATCATGGTGACCTTTTTGCTGGAACTTGAGCGCGCCTTCAATTGGCCGCTGTTCGACGCCACGCGTGGCGGTGATCCGCTGCTGTACCAGCACCTGTTCTGGTTCTTTGGTCACCCGGACGTTTACATCATCTTCATCCCGGCCTCAGCGATGGTGTCGACCATGATCGTCACGGTGGCGCAGAAGCCGCTCGTCGGCCACGAAATCGTGGTGTTGGCGATGATCGCCACCGGCTTCATCAGCTTTGGCGTTTGGGCTCACCACATGTTCACGGTGGGCATGCCCGGGCTGTCAGCGGGCTACTTCTCGGCCGCGTCGATGGCGGTGGCGATTCCCGCAGGCGCCCAGGTCTTCGCGTGGATCGCCACGCTCGCGTCGGGCAAGGTTCAGCGCAACGTGCCGTCGCTGTTTCTCGTCGGCGGCATC